>CAJYXO010000073.1 GCA_913778765.1 uncultured Massilia sp.
CCTACATGGGCCACGTGCAGGACAATGCCGAGGAAGCGGTGCGGCGCGTGATCGCGGTACTGAAGGATGGCCGGTACAGCTATGAACTCGATAACGGCGCCCGCATCGAGGTGGCGATCCGGGTCGATGCCGCGAACCGCAGCGCCGAGATCGATTTCACGGGCACATCAAGCCAGCTGCCGAACAACTTCAACGCGCCGTCCGCGGTGTGCATGGCGGCCGTGCTGTACGTTTTCCGCACGCTGGTCGACGACGACATTCCGCTGAACGCCGGCTGCCTGAAGCCGCTGACGGTGATCATCCCGCCGGGTTCGATGCTGAATCCGCACTATCCGGCCTCGGTCGTGTCGGGCAACGTCGAGACCTCGACCTGCATCACCAACGCGCTCTACGGCGCGCTGGGCGTGATGGCGGCGAGCCAGGGCACGATGAACAACTTCACCTTCGGGAACGCGCGCTACCAGTACTACGAGACGATTTCCGGCGGCTCGGGTGCGGGCGAGGGCTTCGACGGCACCGACGTGGTGCAGACCAACATGACCAACTCGCGCCTGACCGATCCGGAGATCCTCGAGTTCCGCTTCCCGGTGCGGCTGGAGAGCTACGAGATCCGCCCGGATTCGGGCGGGGCGGGGCGCTGGCATGGCGGCAACGGCGGCGTGCGCAAGCTGCGCTTCCTGGAGCCGATGACGGCGGCGATCCTGTCGAACAACCGCATCCACGCACCGTTCGGGATGGCGGGCGGTTCGCCTGCCGAGAGGGGGCGCAACCTGGTGCTGCGGGCGGATGGGCGTGTCGAAGAGCTGGGGCATATCGGGAAGGTCGACATGCAGGCGGGCGATATGTTCGTGATCGAGACGCCGGGTGGGGGTGGATATGGCGAACCGTAAGCGCTGAGCCAAGTTGCGCGCACGCCGCCGGATCAGGAAGCGATACCGTACTTCCGCTTGGCCGCCAGGAACTCCTCATCCAGCGCCTGCAAACGCGGATGCCCCGGATCCAGCGCCCGGATATGCTCGAGCTGTTCCGCGGACAGTCCGGCCAGCGGGTGATCCCAGCCCATCTCCATGATCTGGCGGAGAATCCCGCCGACCACCGCGATCATCACCGCCAGGTTCCCGGGCGCCATGTTGAGCGCTTCGAGCAGGGTCTGGACCGCGCCGCGCACGTCGCCCATGTTGCGCTTTTCGTCGGCCACGCCGAGCAGGATCTGGGCCTGGGCGCGCAGTTGCTTGCCCATGCCGTCGGCCAGGTCGGGGCGGCCGGCCTTGACGAACACGTTCATCGCCTGCTGGGCCGTGACCGCGCCTTCCTGTCCACTGGCGTGCTCACCGAGTGCCGCCAGCATGACTTCGGACGCTTCCTCGTCCATGCGGTGCTCCAGCAAGGACCGGGTCAGGCCCACCTTCATGCCCGGCGACAGCGCGCTGCCGGCCCGCACCGCCGTCACCGCGCTGCGCAGGTCGGCCACCGCGCCGGCGCGGTCGCCGCCGGCTTCGTGCAGCAGGGCGTTCGAGATCGCCATGCAGGCATCCAGCTCCGGCGTGCCGCGCAGCGAACGTTCGAGGTCGCGGATCACGCCGGCGGCCGATTGCGGGTCGCCCTTGCGCACCAGGGCCTTGACCAGGTTGACGTGGTCTTCGGGGTTGCGGAATTCCGAATGGCGCGAGCGCGTCACGACCTGCTTGAAGGACTTCTCGGCCGCGGCCACGTCGCCGGTCTCGAGCGCGACTTCGCCCAGCTTGCGCAGGCGGCGCACCATGTGCGGCGAGATGCCGACCGCGTCCTCGAGCGTTTTCTGGGCCTGCGCGTGCGCGCCGCGCGCTTCGTGGCAGCGCGCCAGCAGGTCGTAGGCGGCCATCAGGCGCGGATTGTCGCGCACCAGCTGTTCCAGCAGCGCGACCGCCTCGTCGATGCGGCCCTGGGCGAACAGCGCGCGTCCCAGCCCCAGCCTGGCCCAGCCCAGCGGGCGTGCGGCGATCAGCTGGCGATACACGCCTTCCGCCTGTTGGTGTTCCTTCAGGGAGGCGTGCAGCTCGGCGCGCAGGCGGGCGAATTCGACGGCGTAGCGCGGCTGCCCGGCGGCGGCGTCGATGCAGGTGCGGATCGCGGCGGCCGGATTGCCCTGGGCGATCTGCTGCCAGGCCGGCAGCATGGCGGCGCGGCGCGCCAGCGCGCGCTGGATGCGCTGGTTCAGCGCGTCCGCGGTGAAGGGCTTGAGGATGTACTCGGTGGGTTGCAGCTCGGCGGCGCCGATCACCTTGTCGTGGGCCGCTTCCGAGGTCAGCATGATGAAGATGGCCCAGGGCGGGATCAGCTTGTGGTGGCGCAGGTCTTCCAGCAGCTGCTGGCCGTCCTGGCCCTCGTCGCTTTTGCCGCCGGCGCCGCTGCCCAGATCGTATTCGCACAGGATCACGTCGTAGCCCTTGCGCGCGAGCTGCCTGACGGCGGTGCCGGCGTTCACGGCGTACTCGACGCGCGAGATGCCCGACTGGTTGAGCATGTTCTGCAGGTTGGCGCGGATGCCCGGATTCGGATCGACCACCAGGACCGTCAATTGCTTATTGTCGTGCATTATTCTCGTGCGTTCCTGTTCTCGTCCATGCGTGCCGGGTCCCCAGCGCTACGATACCCATTCCTTGACGTTCGGGCAACCATTCCAGGAAGGTAAAGCGAGGGGAAGGTGCACGCTGTATAATAGCGGGCTATCTTCCACCCGCAGCCACGCTGCATCAACCGACTTCCAAGCCATGTTGATTCTGCCGGGTTCCAACGCCCTCTCCGCCTTCCGTAGCCAACGCCTCCTGAGCCAACTGCAAGCCGTCGCGCCGACGATTGCCGCCGTCCAGGCCCGTTTCTACCACTTCATCGACGCCAGCAGCCCGCTCTCCACCGAGGACACGGAACGCTTGAGCGCCATGCTCACCTACGGCGAGCCGGTGCCGCAAACGCAGTACGAGGGCGTGACCGAGGAGTATTTCGTGATCCCGCGCCTGGGCACGATCTCGCCGTGGGCTTCGAAGGCCACCGACATCGCGCACAACTGCGGCATGGCCCACATCCACCGCATCGAGCGCGGCGTGGCCTACACGGTGGTGCTGAAGAGCGGCATTCTGGGCACCGGGTTCGGCGCACCGAAAAAGCTCGGCGCGGAAGAAGCCCAGGACGTGGCGGCCCTGCTGCACGACCGCATGACGGAAACCGTGCTGCGCAGCGCCGACGAAGCCCAGGCCCTGTTCACCGAACTCGAAGGCCGGCCGCTGGAAGCCGTCGACGTGCTCGGCCGCGGCCGCGCGGCGCTGGAACAGGCCAACCACGACATGGGCCTGGCGCTGGCGGAAGACGAGATCGACTATCTGCTGGCCGCCTTCGTGAAGGTGCAGCGCAATCCGACCGACGTCGAGCTGATGATGTTCGCCCAGGCGAATAGCGAGCACTGCCGCCACAAGATCTTCAACGCCGAGTGGACCATCGACGGCGTCAAGCAGGACAAGTCGCTGTTCCAGATGATCAAGAACACGCACCAGCTGCAGCCGAAGGGCACGATCGTGGCCTACAGCGACAACTCGGCGATCATGGAAGGCGCGGAAGCGATGCGCTTCTTCCCGCAGGCGGGCGACGACGGCAGCCAGGAATACCAGCCGGCGACCCAGTTGACCCACACGCTGATGAAGGTCGAGACCCACAACCACCCGACCGCGATCTCGCCAGTCCCGGGCGCCTCGACCGGCGCCGGCGGCGAGATCCGCGACGAGGGCGCCACCGGCCGCGGCGCCAAGCCGAAGGCCGGCCTGACCGGCTTCACGGTGTCGAACCTGAACATCCCGGGCGCAAGCCAGGCATGGGAAAGCCCGGCCTACGGCAAGCCGGAGCGCATCGCGTCGCCGCTGCAGATCATGGTCGACGGCCCGCTGGGCGGCGCCGCCTTCTCGAACGAATTCGGCCGTCCGGTCTTGGGCGGCTACTTCCGCACCTACGAGCAGAACGTCGGCCAGACCGCCATCGGCGCGGACACCGTGTTCGGCTACCACAAGCCGATCATGATCGCCGGCGGCATCGGCAACATCTCGGCCTCGCACACGCACAAGAACGACATCCCGGTCGGCAGCCTGCTGATCCAGCTGGGCGGCCCCGGCATGCGCATCGGCATGGCCGGCGCGGCCGCGTCGTCGATGGCGACCGGCACCAACACCGCCGACCTGGACTTCGATTCGGTCCAGCGCGGCAACCCGGAGATGGAGCGCCGCGCCCAGGAAGTCATCAACACCTGCTGGCAGCTCGGCGACGCCAATCCGATCATCTCGATCCACGACGTCGGCGCCGGCGGCATCTCGAACGCGTTCCCGGAGATCACCAACGACGCCAGGCGCGGCGCGACCTTCGACCTGCGCAAGGTGCCGCTGGAAGAGAGCGGCATGTCGCCGCGCGAAATCTGGAGCAACGAATCGCAGGAGCGCTACGTGCTGGCGATCGCACCTGGCGACCTGCCGCGCTTTGCCGCCATCTGCGAACGCGAGCGCTGCCTGTTCGCGGCGGTCGGCGTCGCCACCGAAGAACGCCAGCTGCGCCTGATCGACCCGCTCACCAACACCACGCCGGTCGACATGCCGATGGAAGTCCTGCTCGGCAAACCGCCGAAGATGCAGCGCGACGTCGTGCACGTGCGGAACGGCTTCCAGCCGGTCGACGTGACCGGCCTGGAACTGGAAGAAGTGGCGCGCCGCGTGCTGCTGCTGCCGACGGTGGCCGACAAATCCTTCCTGATCACCATCGGCGACCGCAGCGTCGGCGGCATGAGCGTGCGCGACCAGATGGTCGGCCCGTGGCAGGTGCCGGTGGCCGACTGCGCCGTCACGACCCTCAGCTTCGAAGGCTACAAGGGCGAAGCGATGGCGATGGGCGAGCGCACGCCGGTCGCCGTGATCGACGCCGCCGCCTCGGGCCGCATGGCCGTCGGCGAGGCGATCACCAACATCGCAGCCAGCGCGATCGCATCGATCGAAGACATCAAGCTGTCGGCCAACTGGATGGCGGCCTGCGGCCAGCCGGGCCAGGACGCCGCGCTGTTCGACACCGTGAAGGCGGTCGGCATGGAACTGTGCCCGGCGCTCGGCATCTCGATCCCGGTGGGTAAGGATTCGCTGTCGGTGCGCACCACCTGGAACGACGGCGGCGAATCCAAGGCGGTGATTTCGCCGGTGTCGCTGATCGTGTCCTCGTTCGCGCCGGTCCAGGACGTGCGCCGCACGCTCACGCCGCAGCTGCGCACGGATCTCGGCGATACCTCGCTGATCCTGATCGACCTGGGCCGCGGCAAGAACCGCCTCGGCGCATCGAGCCTGGCGCAGGTCACCCGGCAGGTCGGCAACGACACGCCGGACCTCGACAACCCGCAGGACCTGAAGGCCTTCTTCGCGGCGATCCAGCAGCTGAACCTCAATGGCAAACTGCTGGCCTACCACGACCGTTCGGACGGCGGCCTGTTCGCGGCCCTGTGCGAGATGGCCTTCGCCGGCCGCGCCGGCGTCTCGGTGAATCTCGACATCCTGGCCATGGAAGGCGAGCACGCCTCCGACCACGGCGACGCCAAGAACTGGGCGACCCAGGTGAGCGAGCGCCGCAACGAGATGACCCTGCGCGCCCTGTTCAGCGAAGAGCTGGGCGCCGTCATCCAGGTGCGTCACGACCAGCGCAGCGAGGTGATGAACGTGCTCCGTTCGTTCGACCTGGGCGCCTGCAGCCATATCATCGGCAAGGTCAACGACCGCGGTGTGATCGAGTTCACGCGCGACACCAGGATCATCTACAGCAAGCGCCGCAGCGAACTGCACCGCCTGTGGAGCGAGACCAGCTGGCGCATCGCGCGCCTGCGCGACAACCCGGCATGCGTCGACCAGGAATACGACCGCTTGCTGGACGAGCAGGACCCGGGCTTCACGCCGAAGCTGGTGCACGACACCACCGAGAACATCGCCGCGCCTTTCATCGCAACGGGCGCGCGTCCCAGCGTGGCGATCCTGCGCGAGCAGGGCGTCAACTCGCACATCGAGACCGCGTGGGCGATGCACCAGGCCGGCTTCAAGGCGGTGGACGTGCACATGAGCGACCTGATCGCCGGCCGCGCCAGGCTGGACGACTTCAAGGGCCTGATCGCGGTGGGCGGCTTCTCCTACGGCGACGTGCTGGGCGCCGGCGAAGGCTGGGCCAAGACCATCCTGTTCAACGCCGCATTGAAGGCGCAGTTCGCGGCCTTCTTCGGCCGCGGCGACACCTTCGGCATGGGCGTCTGCAACGGCTGCCAGATGATGAGCAACCTGAAGGGCATCATCCCCGGCGCCGAAGCCTGGCCGAAGTTCACCCGCAACAAGTCGGAACAGTTCGAAGCGCGCTTCGGCATGGTCGAGGTGATGGATTCGCCGTCGATCTTCTTCGCCGACCTCGCCGGCACCCACGCGCCGCTGGCGATCGCGCACGGCGAAGGCTTCGCCGACTTCTCGCAGACCGGCGACATCGCGTCGGCGATCGGCGCGCTGCGCTACATCGACAACCGCGGCCAGGCCACCGAGCAGTATCCGTTCAACCCGAACGGCTCGCCGGGCGGCCTCACCGCCGTCACCACGCCGGATGGCCGGTTCACGGTCATGATGCCGCACGCCGAGCGCGTGGCGCGCACCGTGACCATGTCCTGGCATCCGGATGGCTGGGACGAGCATTCGCCCTGGGCGCGGATGTTCCAGAATGCGCGCAAGTGGGTGGGTTGATGCCTGCGTGATGCGACACCAAAAAGCGCTCCTCCGGGAGCGCTTTTTTGTCGATGAATCTTACATATAACGACGGCGGGTAGCCCAAGTCACTGATTTGATTGCATGGCATAAACATTGCTTTCGTAAAGAAAACCAAACCTTTTAGAAAGATAATATGTCCAAGCTATCGAAATTCCTGGTCCTGGCTGCCGCAGCCTTCTTTGCACACGCGGCGACCGCCAGCGTCATGTATGTCAGCGACGGCGACGGCAAGCGCCTGTACGCCCTCGATACGGACACTGGCGCCGTCAAGACGTGGGCCGCCAATCCGCAGCAGCGCGCCTTTCCGATTGCCGTGTATGGCGATATCCGCACCGCCGGGTATTACACCGGCGAGACCGGCGGCCAATACGCCCTGGACGGTACTTTCCTCGGCTCTAACTATACCTTGCCACTAGTTCCCCACAGCTTTTCGGACGGTAGCAGCGACGGCACCTATAACTACGGCATGGCCTGGGGCAACGGTGTCTACCGGTTCGATCGCGACTGGGCCAATCCGACCCTGTTGTTCAATACCGCCTTCGGCGGCGGCCTCACTTATGACGCGGTTGACAACAGCTTCTGGATCTCGTGCGACCGCTGCAGCGGTGTGCGCCATTATTCGATGACAGGCAGCTTGCTCGGCTCCTTCGCCACGCCGCAAGCGACCAGCCTGGACTGGGACCTCGCCATGGACCCGACCACGCACACGCTGTGGATGAGCAATGCGTTCGCCGGTCCGACCTTCTACCAATATGCGACGGACGGCAGCTTCCTCGGCAGCCGTACGTTCAACATGCCCCGGGCCGTCAGTTTCTATAGCGCCGAGTTCAACGAAGCGGCACGCATGGCCGAGGTGCCGGAACCCGGCTCGCTGGCCCTGATCGCGATCGCCCTCGCGGGCGCGGGCGCCGTGCGCCGCCGCCGCGGTTGACCTGGCAACCCGTGCCGGAGATGGCCCGGATCGATGCCGCGACGCCGGCACGTTCCGGGCCTGACAGCAGCGCGTCGATGCGGTCCGCCGCGTCGAACACGAAGGGCATCCGCTCAGCAGTGTCGTGGTCGTACCGGGCGGGGCGGGCACTGCGCCGACAGAGTCCGCTTGATCGCCTCATCATCGCCGGACAGGAATTCGACCGCCCACGCCAGCTCGTTCCAGCCCGGCGCAACTGCATGAACAGATTGTCGTACATGATCCCCTGCAGCACGTTCACCTGTTCGTGCCGAGCCAGCGTTTTCACACCGTCAGTAATTTGCCCACGTGCGATCTGTTCGAGGCCTGGTGTTCGTGGGCCCGGACCCAGAGGTCGGACATAGTTTGCTCCTCATGAGTCAGCTTGAGTTACCTCAACACTCGCGCACGATTCGATTTGACGCAATTCAAGCTCAGGTATATATTTTTGCTCATTGCTATGGAAACGTTTCCATCGTAAAGCTTCCGCACCACGCATTCGAGACCAACCCACAAGTTGGCAAGGCGCGGGCCGCCGTCCTGGCGCGTCCGCATTTTTCTTAGCAGAGAAAACGAGGAGTCGAAGTGAACGATAAGCAAAAAAGCATCTCGAAATGGAAACCTTTCCATTCAGTGACGGCCGGCCTCCTGCTCGCGTGCGGGATGCAGGCGTCGGCCAGCGTCACCAGCCCGGCCATCGGCCAGCTGATCTGGTCGGAGGAGTTCAACGGCAGCACCCTGAACACGTCGACCTGGACCGCCACCGACGGCAACGGCTGCCAGATCAACCTGTGCGGCTACGGCAACGCCGAGCTCGAATACTACAGCCCGAACAACCTGTCGATCGCCGACGTGCCTTTCGAGCCGGGAACGCGCGCGCTGGCGATCAAGGCCCTGCGCCAGACCATCGGCAGCAATTCTTTTACGTCCGGCAAAGTCGACACCAAGGGCAAGGTGCAGATCCAGTACGGCATGATCGAAGTGCGCATGGCCACCCCCAACGTGCAGACCGGTCTGTGGCCGGCCGCCTGGATGCTGGGCGTGAGCCCGCAGACCTGGCCGCGCAATGGCGAGATCGACATCATGGAGATGGGCCACAAGGCCGCCAGCTGGCAGGCGGCCGGGGCGCCGTCGCCGAATCAGTTCGTCGGCTCGAACGTGATCACCTGGCAGCAGGCTGCCTGCGTGCCGGGCAACGAGAGCTGCGCGGCGTCGACCGCCTGGCAGACCAAGAGCTATGTCGTTCCGCCCACCTCGCTGGCGAACCGCTTCGTCAAGTACCGCTTCTACTGGACCGAAAGCGAAATGCGCTTCACGATCATCGACAACGGCGTCGAGCGCGACATGTACAACGGTCCGCTGGCGGTGAATTCGACCGCGTTGCAGGCGCCGTTCTACTTCCTGCTCGACCTGGCCGTCGGCGGCAACTTCACCGACGCCGCCAACCCCTCGCAGGTGACGGCGCCGCTGCCGGGCACCATGTACGTCGACTACGTGCGCGTCTACCAGCTCGACGGCAAGGGCTCGGTCAAGCTGGGCAACCAGACCCAGCCGGAAGTGGCCGGCAAGTTCGGCGTGTTCACCGACAACACCGCCACCAACAACAAGCTGGTCGCCGGCACCAGTTCCGACATCTTCCTGTGGAACGGCGCCTCCAGCGGGGCCGGCAATCTGCCGCCCTACGAGGGCAGCAATGTGATCGCCTGGGCCTACACGGCGCCGGGCCAGTGGTGGGGCGGCGGCATCCAGTCGCGCGCGGCGCGGGACCTGACGAATTATCGTAACGGGTCACTGAAATTCCGCATCAAGATTCCGGCCAACGTGTCCTTCAACATCGGCGTCGGCGACACCTACACCAACCAGAACTGGGTCAACTTCCCGGCCAATACCACGGCCTATGGCCTGGTGCGCAACGGCGACTGGGCGCAGGGCAGCATCCCCATTTCGACCCTGATCGGGCCGAAGGTGGCGCTGCAGTCGCTGCTCGACGTCTTCATGATCTCCAGCGACGCCAACAACCTGCCGGCGTCGGCCTTCCAGTTCGCGATCGACGACGTGTATTTCGATTCCGGCACGACCACGACCACGCCGCCGCCGAGCTCCGGCCCGACCTCGGTGACCCAGACCTCGAGCACCACGCTGCAGTTCACGACCACCACCGGCAGCTGGGCCGACGTGCACTACACCGTCAACAATGGCGTGCAGCAGAATGTCCGCATGCGCCTGGACGGCAGCACCAACACCTACAGCGCCGGCGGCCTGAAGATCGGCGACGTGGTGAAGTACAGCTTCACCTACTGGGATGCGGCGCATAACTACGCCGTCGATACCGCCCAGCAGAGCTATACGATGAAGTAAATGCGGATGGCGTGATTGATCTGCCTCGGGGCCGCTTCCGGAACTGCGGAAACGGCCCCGCTGTCCAAACCGGTGAACGATCAACGGGGAGGACAGCGCATGCATACGCGGGTGAGCGAGCTGGTCGAACGCTTCGGAGGCCAGCTCGAAGGCGATCCGGACACCGAAATCGCGGCCGTCGCGCCGCTCGAGCGGGCCGGTCCTGCCGATATCAGCTTCCTCGGCAACACCCGGATGCGGCCCTTGGCGTCGCGCAGCCGGGCCGCGGCCCTGATCCTCGCGCCGCCCGACCGGGACGCGGTGGCGGCCGGCTACGAAGGCGCGCGCATCGTCACCGCCAATCCCTATGCCTACTTCGCGCGCACCGCGCAACTCCTGATTCCGCGCCTCGTGCCCGAGCCGGGCATTCATCCTTCGGCCGTGGTCCACCCGAGCGCGCGGGTCCATTCTTCGGCCCACATCGGCCCGCAGGTCACGGTGGAGGCGGACGCCGTCATCGAGGCCGGCGCCGTCATCGATGGCGGCTGCTACATCGGCCGCGAGGCGGTGGTCGGCGAGGACACGCATTTCTTTGCCAACGTCAGCTTCCTGGCGCGCTGCGCGATCGGCGCGCGCGGCATCGTGCATTCCGGCGCGGTGATCGGCGGCGACGGTTTCGGCTTCGCGGTGGAGGACGGCGTCTACATCAAGATTCCGCAGACCGGCCGCGTCGTGATCGGCGACGACGTCGACATCGGCTGCAATACCACCGTCGACCGCGGCGCGCTCGACGACACCGTCATCGAAGACGGCGTGAAGCTGGATAACCAGATCCAGATCGGCCACAACTGCCATATCGGCGCGCACACGGCAATGGCCGGCTGCGTCGGCGTGGCCGGCAGCGCGATGATCGGCAAGTACTGCACCTTCGGCGGCGCGGCCATGGTCAACGGACACATCGAGATCGCCGACCACGTCGACATCACGGCCGGCACGCTGGTGTCGAATTCGATCCTGGCGCCGGGCCGCTACACCGGCTTCTATCCGATCGCGACCAATGCCGAATGGGAGCGCAGCGCGGCGCTGGTGCGCAAGCTGTCGACCATGCGCGAACGCTTGCGCGCCCTCGAAAAGGCGGTCAAGGCGCTGGGTGAGGCATCATGAGCCCCCCGGCGCCCCTGCGCTTGCGTCCAGAGCCGTCGCGCGCTGCAGGTCGTCCAGGGTGGCCGGCTTGGTCAGGTGCAGGTCGAAGCCCGCATCCTTTGCCCGCTCGATGTCCGACTGCTGGCCGTAGCCCGACAGGGCCACCAGCCGCAAGCTGTCGCCATGCTGGCGGCGCAGCAGCATCGCCAGCGCGTAGCCGTCCATGTCGGGCAGGCCGATGTCGAGGATGGCCAGCGTAGGCGCGTGGCTGCGTGCGGCGGCCAGGGCTTCGGCGGCGCTGTGCGCGACTGCGACCTCGTGGCCCATCAAACGCAGCAGGCTGGCGGTGCCGGCGGCGGCATCGACGTTGTCGTCGACCACGAGGATGCGGCGGGGCTGAGAGGCTGCGGACGGGATGGCGCCGGTGCGCTGGGCCGGCGCTTGCGTGAGCGGCAGCACGACGTCGAAACGGCTGCCTTTGCCGGCGCCGTCGCTGGCCGCGCGGACGCTGCCGCCATGCAGATCGACGATCTTGCGGACGATCGCCAGCCCGAGGCCGAGGCCGCCGGTGCGGCGCGCCAATTGCTGCGGCGCCTGGTAGAAGGGTTCGAAGATGCGCGACAACAAGCCGGCGTCCATGCCGATGCCGTTGTCCTGCACGGTGAGCGTGGCCAGGCCTGCGGCGCGATCGGCGTGCAGGCCGACGCTGGTGGCGGTGCTGCCGAAGCGGGCGGCGTTCGACAGCAGGTTGTTCAGCACCTGCACCAGGCGGCTGTCGTCGCCTTGCACCCAGACCGGGTCCGGGACGTCGAGGCTGATGGCGTTGCCCGGCAGGGCGGCGACGGCGTGGCGTACGGTGTCGGCCAGGTCGAGCGGATGCAGCTCGAGCTGCAGCTTGCCGGAGGCGATGCGCGAGACGTCCAGCAAATCGTCCACCAGCCGCTTGAGGTGGGTGACCTGGCGGCGCATGATGGCGCGCTCGCGCCGGGCGCCGGGTTCGTCGCGCATGTCCATCAAGTCGAGGCAGGCGACGATGGGACTGAGCGGGTTGCGCAGCTCGTGGCCGAGCACGGCCAGGAACTCGTCCTTGGCCTGGCCGGCTTCGCGGGCCTGCTCGAGGGCGTCCTCGAGCGATGCGAGCAGCCTGGATCGCTCGGCTTCCTGGCGTGCGCGCTGGCGTCCTGCGGCCTCGAGCGCCCGACCCATGCGGCCCAGCTCGCGGATCCGCGCATGCGGCACGCTGACCGCGCGGCCGGCGCCGAGGGCGGCCGCGGCGCGGCGCAGGCCGTTGAAGGCGCCGACGATGCGGCTGGACAGCCAGTAGGCGAGGGCGATGCACACCGCCAGCGAAATCGCGATGCCGGCGGCGTAGAGGGCGATGCCTTCGAAGAAGCCGGCGCGCAGCGCGGCCGTCGGGGTATTGGCGACGACCGTCCAGCCATAGCGCGACATGCTGCTGTAGGCGGTGGTGACCTCGTCGCCTTCCTTGGTCAGGGTCGGACCGGCGCCCTCCAGGCCGTTCTTGCGCATCAGCGCGCGCAGCGCCGGCGTGATCGGCTGGGTGACGAAGCGATCCTGGTTCTTCGAGCGCGCGACGATGTGGCCGGAGGCGTCGATGATGGCGATCAGGGAGTCGGCCGGGGCCTGCTGGCGCTCGATCACGCGCAGGATGCGGTCCGGCTTGACGATGGCGCTGAGCACGAAGGCGTGGCCGTGGCTGTCGGTAATGGGGATGCGGACTGGAACGGCGGCGCGGCCGCCCTTGCCGCGGGCGATCCGGCCGACCACGGCGCGGTGCAGGGCCAGGGCGCGCTGCAGGCTGTCCGGGTCGGCCAGGGCGGGCGTCGCAGCGCCGAAGGGCGCATTGGTGCGGAACAGGGTGGCGCCCTCGGCGTCGGCCAGGAACACGCCCAGCCATTCAGGCTGCAGCTGGGCCTGGACCTTGGCCACATCGTAGAAGCCGCGCACGTCGCCGGCCAGCATGGCCGGGTGCTGGGCCATGGTCGACAGCGCCGCCACCGAGGAATCCAGTTCGGCGTCGACGGCGCTGGACAGGGCGCGCGCCATGTCCAGCAGCGCGCGCTCCTGCTCGCGATGGCGGTACTCGCTGGCCACGTGGATGCTCCAGATGCCCAGCAGGGCAAGCGGCAGCAAACCGATCGCGGTCAGCAGGACCAGCATGTGGCGGAGCGGCAGGCTGCGGCCGCGGTGTGGGGGCATGGGCATGATAAAAAAAGCGCTCCAGAGGGAGCGCTTTCTTCGGCAGGACGATCCGCTTACTGGATCTTGGCCTTGTTCATCAGCTGTTCGCGGAAGGCTGCCAGCTTGCGCTGTTGCAGACCTTCGGCAACCTGCTGCT
Source organism: uncultured Massilia sp. (assembly GCA_913778765.1). GTDB lineage: Bacteria > Pseudomonadota > Gammaproteobacteria > Burkholderiales > Burkholderiaceae_D > Telluria. Next base: position 13,574 of record CAJYXO010000073.1, read on the forward strand.
TGACTTCTTCCAGCGGCGGGATCTGGACCGCGCGGGTGTCTTCCAGCTTGATCACGTGGTAGCCGTACTGGGTCTTGACCGGGGTGTCGGTGATCGCGCCTTTTTGCAGCGAGGTCATGGCCTTCGAGAACTCAGGCACGAAACCTTCCGGATCGGCCCAGCCGAGGTCGCCGCCATTGGCTGCCGAACCCGGGTCCTTCGAGGCTTTCGCCAGGTCTTCGAACTTGGCGCCGCCCTTCAGCTTGGTGATGATGCCCTTGGCTTCGTCTTCGGTCGCGACCAGGATGTGGCGCGCGTGGTATTCCTTGCGGCCCGACTGGGCTGCCTTGATCTTGTCGTACTCGGCCTTGATGTCGGCGTCCTTGACCGGGTTCTTCTTGACGTAGTCGGCCAGCATCGCGTTGATGATGATGCTCTGGCGGGCGTTGTCGATCGCGTTCTTGACTTCCGGACGGGTACCGATGCCTTGCTTGTCGGCTTCCTGGATCAGGACTTCGCGGCCGATCAGGTCTTTCTTGATCGCTTCACGCAGCTGCGGCGAATCGGTGGCCTTGCCCTGGGCGACCACCTGCTTGACGACCTGGTCGACCTTGGACGCGGGGATGGCCTTGCCATTCACGGTCGCGACGTTTTGTGCGAACGACGGCAGGGCTACCATCGCGGTCACGGCTAACAACAGGCGGGCTGGCTTCACAATCATTTATTCGATCCTATCTAAACACAAAAGTCGCACGGCGACGAAAGCCGGCGGCCTGGGCCGCCGGTGATGCAACATCTTACTGTACCTTTGCCTTTTTGACCATTTCCTGTTGGTATGCGGCCAGCTTCTGCTGGAGCAGGGCATCGGAGATCTGCGGCTTCAGCTCTTCCAGGGTCGGGACCTTGGCCGGGCGGACGTCGTCCAGCTTGATCACATGGTAGCCAACCTGGGTCTTGACCGGGTTCTCGGTGACCTGGCCTTTTTGCAGGCCGGTGAAGCCGGCGGCGAATTCAGGCGGGAAGCCGGCCGGTACGCCCCAGTCCAGGTCGCCGCCATTGTTGGCGGTGCCGGTGTCCTTCGACTGCTTGGCCAGGTCCTCGAACTTGGCGCCGCCCTTGATCTTGGCGATGATCGCCTTGGCGTCGGCTTCGTTCTCCACCAGGATGTGGCGCACGTGGTATTCCTTGTCGCCGTTCTGCTTGGTGAACTTGTCGTATTCGGCCTTGATGTCGGCGTCGCTGACCGGGTGTTTGGTGACGTAGTCGCGGGCCAGGGCATTGATCACGATGGTCTGGCGGGCGTTCTCCAGCGCCTGCTTGACTTCGGGATTCTTCTCGTAACCCTGCTTGACGGCTTCCTGCATCATCACTTCGCGCGCGATCAGGTCCTTCTTGATGGCTTCACGCAGTTGCGGCGAATCGGTCGCCTGGCCCTGGGCCACGACCTGCTTGACCATCTGGTCGGCGCGCGAGGACGGGATGGCCTTGCCGTTGACGACGGCGAGGTTCTGGGCGAAGGAGGACGAAGTTGCGAAAGACGCGGCGATAGCGATCAGGGCTAACAGCAGCCGTGCTGGCTTAAAAGTCATGGTGGTTCCTGTGAGGGGGTTGCTTGGACGAGATTGGATTAGTTCTTGTAATACGTAGCAGATTTTCGAACAGATTACTTAAGACTTCCTGAAGGCCAGCATTACGACAGTTCCGATGGTGCAATGGCGGTGATCGCCAGAGCGTGAATGTCGGTATGCATCATACCTTGCACGGCATCATACACCAGCCGATGGCGCATGACGAGCCTCAGACCTTCGAAACGATCCGAAACGATTTTGACGCTGAAATGACCGCCGCCCGAGGCTGCGCCGGCATGGCCGGCGTGCAGGTGGGAGTCGTCGCCGACCTCCAGTTGCGACGGCGCCAGCGCCGCCTGCAGCAGGCCCCGGATCTGCTCGACACGCGCGGCGCTCATGCGTCCTCCTGTTCCGTGATGTACTTCGACAGCATCAGGGTCTGGATCACGACGAAGGCGAAGAACAGGCCGGTGGCGCCGAACATCTTGTAGCTGACCCAGGCGCTGGTATTGCCCTTGAAGACGACGAAGGCCATGACCAGGTTCAGCGCGGCCTGGAACAGGAAGAAGCCGATCCAGGCATAGCCGACGCGGGCCCACACCGGATCCGGCAGCTTGACCTGTTCTTCCATGACCTTGCGCATCAGGTTGGTGCCGAAGCCGGCCTGGGCCACCAGCAGGGCCAGGGCGAAGGCGAGGTAAAGAATGGTCGGCTTCCACTTGATGAAGTTATCGTCGTGGAAGTAGATCGTCAGGCCGCCCATCACGACGATCACGCCCAGCGACAGCCACAGCATGCCGTCGACCTTGCGGCCGCGCGCGATCAGGTAAACGATCTGCAGCACCGTAGCGATGATGCCGACCGCGGTCGCCAGCATGATCGGCGACTGCGCCGGGGTCAGGTCGCCGCCGGCGATCAGGCCGCCCATGTACTGGAGGGCGAAGGCGTGGGCCGCTTCCTGGTGGGTCTCCCCCAGCTTGAAGACGATGAAGAAGAGAATGACCGGGAACAGGTCGAAGAGAAATTTCATGCGGTGCCGTATCGTAAGTACAAATGAAACCGGGATTATGCCGGTTCGAAGCGCAGTGCGGCGGAATTGATGCAATAACGCAGGCCGGTCGGCGGCGGGCCGTCTTCGAATACGTGGCCGAGGTGGGCGTCGCAGACGGCGCAGATGATCTCGGTGCGCACCATGCCGTGCGTGCGGTCGACCTTTTCGATCACCTTGTCCGGGTCGAGGGCGCGGAAATAGCTGGGCCAGCCGCAGCCCGACTCGAACTTCGCGTCCGACTCGAACAGCGGGGTGTCGCAGCATACGCAGTGGTAGATGCCGTGCTCGTGGTGGTCCCAGTACTTGCCGGTGAAGGCGCGCTCGGTGGCGGCGTGGCGGGTCACCTGGTATTCCATCGGGTCCAGCTGGGCGCGCCATTCGGCGTCGGTCTTGGTCATTTTTTCGGTCATGATCTCGTCATTTCTATCAAATCAGGAAGAACAGCTCACTTCGAGGTGCGAGGCCCAGTCCGGCGGCAGCGCCGCATAGGCTTCGTTCTCCGGCTGCTCGTCGAAGGGGCGCTCCAGTATTGCAAGCAGCCTGTGCACTTCCGAAAAGTCGCCATTCTGCGCCTTTTCGATCGCGGTCTGGGCCAGATAGTTGCGCAGGACGTATTTCGGATTGACGCGCGCCATGGCGGCGCGGCGCGCGGCGTCCTGGCTGCCCTCGCGGCGCAGGCGGGCGCGGTAATCCACCGCCCAGGCATCGTAGCCGGGACGGTCGAGGAAGAGATCGCGCAGCGGGGCGTCAGCTTCGGCGCGGTCGGCGTCCAGGACGTCGACGCGCAAGGCGCCCAGGCGGCGGAAGAACAGGGTGAAGTCGACCCGGTTCTCGTGCATCAGCCGGAACATGGCGTCGGCCAGGGCGCGGTCGCCTTTTTCCTTCGTGGTCAGGCCCAGCTTGGCGCGCACCAGTTCGTCAAACTTGTCGCCGTAGGCGTCGACGTAGCCGTCCAGCGCGGCCTCGGCCGCCTCCTTGTCCTGGATCAGCGGCAGCAGGGCATTCGCCAGCGCGTAGCAGTTCCAGTGGCCCACCGGCACCTGGTTCGAATAGGAGTAGCGGCCGCCCTGGTCGGTATGGTTGCAGATGTGGTCGACGTCGAAGGCTTCCATGAAGCCGAAGGGGCCGTAGTCGAGGGTGATGCCGAGGATGGACATGTTGTCCGTGTTCATCACCCCGTGCATGAAGCCGACCGCCTGCCAGTGCGCGATCATGCGCGCGGTGCGGCGGGTGACTTCGCGCAGCAGTTCCAGGTAGGGATTCGCGGCGGCCCGCAGCGCGGGGTAGAAATCGCGGATCACGTAGTCGGCGAGGGCGCGCAGCGCTTCCTGCTTGCCGCGGTAATGCCAGTGCTCGAACGAGCCGAAGCGCACAAAAGAGGGCGCCATGCGCGTCACCACGGCGGCGCTCTCGATGCTCTCGCGCACGACCTGCTGGGGCGAGCCGGTCAGCATCAGGGCGCGCGTCGTCGGGATGCCGAGCGCGGCCATGGCTTCGGAGCACAGGAATTCGCGGATCGAGGAGCGCAGTACGGCGCGGCCGTCGCCCATGCGCGAGTACGGTGTCATGCCGGCGCCCTTCAGCTGCAGCTCCATCGGGCCTGCCGGGCCACGCAGCTCGCCGAGCAGGATGGCGCGGCCGTCGCCAAGCTGGCCGGCCCAGTGGCCGAACTGGTGGCCCGAATACACGGCCGACAAGGGTTGCGAACGCGGCGGCACCGCATTGCCGCTGAAGACGGCGACGAAGTCCTCCCGCGCCAGGACGGCGGGGTCGAGACCGGCCAGCGCTGCTGCCTTGGCGCTGGCCGCGATGAAATAGGGCGCGGGCAGCGGGGTCGGCATCAGGCGCGTGTAGAACGCGGGTGGCAATTCTGCGAAGGAATTGTCGAACGGCAGGTCGTCAGCGGTAATGGCGATTCCTCGAGGGCGTAGCAAATGGCGGGATTCTAACCCAGACCCGGCGTTTCCGTGGACACGCTTGCGCGCTGCCCGTGATGCAGTGCAGCATCGAAATCCGTTGACGCTCATTGTGCGGAGCTTCCAAGCTCGGCTGCAAAGATCACGAAAGGGAGACCCGATGCAGACCGATACGCACAGCCCGCTTGCGTCGCCGCTTGTTCCGCCGCTGATGGGTCAGATGATGAGCCAGCCGCTCTCGATCTCCAGCATCATCCAGTTTGCGGCGCGCCATTATGGCGGCAGCGAGATCGTTTCGCGGCGCATCGAGCCGGATATCGCCGGCCTGCACCGCTACACCTACCGCGACTGCGAACTGCGCGCGCGCCGGCTGGCCCAGGCCCTGCGGGATCGCGGCGTGACGATGGGCGAGCGGGTGGGGACGCTGGCCTGGAACGGATACCGCCACCTGGAACTGTATTACGCGGTGTCCGGCTCGGGCGCGGTCCTGCACACGATCAATCCGCGCCTGCATCCGGAGCAGATCGCCTGGATCGTCAACCATGCCGAAGACCGGCTGCTGTTCTTCGACCTGACGTTCCTGCCGCTGGTGGAAGCGATCGCCCCGCACTGCGCCGGCGTGAAAGCCTTCGTGCTGATGAGCGACCGCGCCCACATGCCGGCCGCATCGAGCGTGCCGAACCTGCTCTGCTACGAGGAGCTGGTCGCGGCGTTCGAAGGCGATTACGCCTGGCCGCGGTTCGACGAGAACGCCGCCGCGGCGTTGTGCTACACCTCCGGCACCACCGGCAATCCGAAGGGCGCGCTGTACTCGCACCGCTCGACCGTCCTGCATGCGTATGCCTCGGCCCTGCCGAACGTGCTGAACGTCGGCGCCATGGACACGGTGCTGCCGGTGGTGCCGATGTTCCATGTGAACGCCTGGGGCCTGCCGTATTCGGTGCTGCTGTCGGGCGCCAAGATGGTGTTCCCGGGCGCCCGGCTGGACGGCAAGTCGCTGTACGACCTGTTCGAGGCGGAGGGCGTGACCTTCTCGGCCGGCGTGCCGACCGTCTGGCTCGGACTGATCCATTACGCGCTGCAGAACGGCCTGCGGTTCAGCACCTTCCGCCGCACGGTGATCGGCGGTTCGGCCTGCCCGCCGGCGATGATGGACACCCTGATCGACAAATTCGGCGTGCAGGTGATCCACGGCTGGGGCATGACCGAGATGTCGCCGCTGGGAACCACCGGCGGCCTGCTGGCCAGGCATCTGAAGCTGCCGAAGGAGGCGCAGCGCAGGATCTTGCAGAAGCAGGGGCACGCGATCTTCGGCGTCGACATGAAGATCGTCGATGACGAAGGCGCCGAGTTGCCGTGGGACGGGAACAGCGCCGGCGACCTGCTGGTGAAGGGTCCATGGATCGTGTCGGGCTACTTCCGCCAGGAAGGCGGCGACGTCCTGCGCGACGGCTGGTTCCCGACCGGCGACGTCGCCACCATCGACCCGGACGGCTTCATGCAGATCACCGACCGCAGCAAGGACGTGATCAAGTCCGGCGGCGAGTGGATCGGCTCGATCGACCTGGAAAACATCGCGATGGGCCATCCGGGCGTGCTGCAGGCGGCCTGCATCGGCGTACGGCATCCGAAGTGGGACGAACGGCCGCTGCTGCTGGTGGTCCGCAAACCGGGCCCAAGAGTGACACGCGAAGAACTGCTCGGCTTCTTCGAAGGAAAGATCGCGAAGTTCTGGATGCCGGACGACGTCGTGTTCGTGGAGGCGCTGCCGATCGGCGGCACCGGCAAGGTCCAGAAGAACAAGCTGCGCGAGCTGTACCAATCGCACCTGTCGAGTAGTTGAGCACAGCTGCACGCGCTGCATGACTACCTGTTTTCCTATGTTGAGATCAAGCCAGGGGCCGACGTATTCTCCCGATCGCCGCGCTGCCGGCGCGTCCGCCGGCGGCGCCGGTGTGAATCAGGCCGCCTGCGCCGCCGCCAGCTCCGCATCCAGCGTCGCCACCTTCCGCGCCGCCGGCCGCGCGTTCAGGCGCGCGATGTAATCGACCATCTCGGGCGATTCCGGCACCAGCTTGAAGGCCGTGGTCCAGCCGAGCGCCGTGCCCCACAGCACGTCGGCGGCGGAAAAGCGCTCGCCCAGCAGCCAGGGACCGGCGCGCAGCTGCTGCGTCAGCGTGGCCAGCATGGTCTCGTAGCCGCCATACGGCGACATCGAGCGCGGCGCCGGTTCGCGTTGCAGGGCCAGGTCGATCATGGCCGGTTCGAAGCAGGCCGCGTGGAAGGCGATCCAGCGCAGCCAGGGGCCGCGCAGCGGATCGGTCAGCGCCGGCGCCAGGCCGGCCGCCGGGAACAGGTCGGCCAGGTAGATCGTGATGGCGGTCTGCTCGGTGACCAGTGCCTCGCCGGTATCGGTCCCGACGAGGATCGCCGGCACCTTGCCCATCGGGTTGCGCGCCAGGTAGGCGGCGGAACGGGTCTCGTCGGCCTTCAGGTTCAGCGCCTGCAGCGTGTAATCGGCGCCCAGCTCCTCGAGCAGGATGCGGATGGCGCCGGAGCGCGAATGCGGGGCGTGGAAGAGGGTAATGCGTGGGTTCATGGCGTCCTCGTTGGGGAAATCGGACGTTCAGCATAGGACTGCTCGAGATTGTCGTATTGGAAAAACGCGAATGCTAGAATCATGGCAAACGACCCGAGCATTGACCCACATGCCGAGCACTGCCCGATGACTGCCGCCACCGTCCAGGACCGCCCGAAAGGCGTGGTCGCGCCCGCGCAGGCGCGCACGAAGTTCCGCATGGAGCGCTACCTGCCGCCGCCG
>CAJYXO010000074.1 GCA_913778765.1 uncultured Massilia sp.
GGCGCCGCCATCGGCATCCTGAAGCAGAACATCTTCGGCGGCGCCTGCTCGCGCGTCTGTCCGACCGAGATCCTGTGCGAAGACGCTTGCGTGCGCAACAACGATGCGGAAGGGCAGCCCGTGAAAATCGGCCTGCTGCAGCGCCACGCCATCGACAACGCGCATTTCGACTGTCATCCCTTCCAGCGTGCCCCTTCCACCGGCAAGACCATCGCCGTGGTCGGCGCCGGCCCGGCTGGCCTGTCCTGTGCGCACCGGCTGGCGATGCTGGGCCATGACGTGGTCGTGTTCGAGGCGCACGAGAAGGCGGGCGGCCTGAACGAATACGGCATCGCCAAGTACAAGCTGCCGGGCGACTTCGCCCAGCGCGAAGTCGAGTTCCTGCTGTCGATCGGCGGCATCGAGATCCGTCACGGCCAGGCCCTGGGCGCGAACCTGCAGCTGGCCGACCTGCATGCGCAGTTCGACGCCGTGTTCCTCGGCCTCGGCCTGGGCGCCAGCCGCGAGCTGGGCCTGACGGGCGAGAACGCGCCCGGCCTGATGGCCGCGGTCGACTACATCGCCACCCTGCGCCAGGCCCAGGACCTGGCCGCGCTGCCGGTGCCGCGCCGCGCCATCGTGATCGGCGCCGGCAATACCGCGATCGACATGGCGGTCCAGCTCAAGCGCCTCGGCAGCGAGGAAGTCACGCTGGTGTATCGCCGCGGCTTCGACGCGATGGGCGCGACCGGCCACGAAATCGACATCGCCAAGACCCATTTCGTGCGCATGCGCACCTGGGCGGCGCCGCTCGAAGTGCTGCTCGACGATGCCGGCCGGGTGTGCGGCATGCGCTTCGAAGAAACCCGGCTGCAGGACGGCCGCCTGACGATGACCGGCGGGATCATCGAGATCGCCGCCGACGCCGTGTTCAAGGCCATCGGCCAGGGCATGGGGCTGGCGGCGCTGGTCGATCCGCTGGCACGCGAGATCGAGCTTAACGTCAGCGAATGCAGCGACAAGATCCTGGTCGACGACTGCTTCCGCACGGCGCTGCCGGGCGTGTACGCGGGCGGCGACTGCGTCGCACCGGGCCAGGACCTGACGGTGCAGGCGGTCCAGCACGGCAAGCTGGCCGCGCTGGCCATCCACCACGATATCCAATCCAAAGCGGAGGCAGCATGGCCGACCTGAGCATCGATTTCTGCGGCATCCAGTCGCCGAATCCTTTCTGGCTGGCGTCGGCGCCGCCGACCGACAAAGCCTATAACGTGATCCGCGCCTTCGAGGCCGGCTGGGGCGGGGTGGTGTGGAAGACGCTGGGCGAGGATCCGCCGGCGGTCAACGTCTCCTCGCGCTACTCGGCCCTGCACGGCAAGAACCGCGAAGTCATCGGCTTCAACAACATCGAGCTGATCACCGACCGCAGCCTGGCGCAGAACCTGGAAGAGATCACGGCGGTGAAAAAGGCCTGGCCGGACCGCGCGATGATCGTCTCGCTGATGCTGCCCTGCGAGGAAGCGCCGTGGCGCGCCATCCTGCCGCTGGTCGAAGCCACCGGCGCCGACGGCATCGAACTGAACTTCGGCTGCCCGCACGGCATGCCCGAGCGCGGCATGGGCGCGGCCGTGGGCCAGCAGCCCGACCTGATCGAGCTGGTCACGTGCTGGTGCAAGACCTATACGAAGCTGCCCGTCATCGTGAAACTGACGCCGAATATCACCGACGTACGGGCGCCGGCGCGGGCGGCGCTGGCCGGCGGGGCCGATGCGGTCTCGCTGATCAACACCGTCAATTCGATCACCCACCTCGACCTGGACCGCATGGTGGCTTATCCGGTGGTCGGCGGCGCCAGCACCCACGGCGGCTATTGCGGTTCGGCGGTCAAGCCGATTGCGCTGAACATGGTGGCCGAGATCGCGCGCGATCCGCTGACCGCCCACCTGCCGATCTCGGGCATCGGCGGCATCGGCAACTGGACGGATGCGGCCGAATTCATCGCGCTGGGCGCCGGCTCGGTCCAGGTCTGCACCGCGGCGATGCTGCATGGCTTCCGCATCGTCGAAGAGATGAAGGACGGGCTGTCGCGCTGGATGGACCGCAAGGGCTATGAAAACATCGCCGCGTTTTCGCGCAAGGCCGTGCCGAACACGACGGACTGGAAATACCTGGACATGAATTACCAGGTCATCGCCAGCATCGACCAGGAGAAGTGCATCCAGTGCGGCAAGTGCTACGTCGCCTGCGAAGATACCTCGCACCAGGCGATCGCGCGGCTGGTGGACGGCAACGCGCGCCGCTACGAAGTGAAACCGTCGGAGTGCGTCGGCTGCAACCTGTGCGAAATCACCTGCCCGGTCGAGAACTGCATCACGATGGTGCCGCAGGCCAGCGACAAGCCGTACATGAACTGGACGCAGGATCCGCGCAATCCGCGCGCAGAGGTGGTAACGTAGGGAGCCCGCCCTGCCTGGAGAGTGAGCCGATGAACAACGACCTCTGGAACGAAGACCTCGCGCCGACCGACGCCGCCCAGCGCACCTGGCGCTGGTATCACTTCGCCGCCCTGTGGGTGGGCATGGTGATGTGCATCCCGGCCTACACGCTGTCGGCCAGCCTGATCGAGGCCGGCATGTCGGCCTACCAGGCCGTGGTCACGGTGTTCCTGGCCAACACCATCGTGCTGCTGCCGATGCTGCTGATCGGCCATGCCGGCACCAAGTACGGGATACCGTACGCGGTGCTGGCGCGGGCGTCCTTCGGCACGCGCGGCGCGCGGCTGCCGGCGCTGATGCGCGCCATCGTCGCCTGCGGCTGGTACGGCATCCAGACCTGGTTCGGCGGCAGCATGATCTACACGCTGCTGGGGGTACTGGCCGGGCATGAGATCGGCGGCGCCAAGATCGCCGGCCTCGGCATCAACGGCGCGCAGCTGGGCTGCTTCCTGGCGTTCTGGGCGATCCAGTTCTATTTCATCGTGCACGGCATGGAGTCGATCCGCAAGCTCGAAACCTGGACCGCGCCGCTGAAGATCGCGATCTGCTTCGTGCTGCTCGGCTGGGTGTATCAGAAGGCCGGCGGTTTCGGCCCGCTGCTGGACAAGCCCTCGGCCTTCGTCGAAGGCGGCCCGAAGGCCGGACAGTTCTGGCCCACCTTCTGGCCCTCGCTCACCGCCATGGTCGGCTTCTGGGCCACGCTGGCGCTGAACATCCCCGACTTCACCCGCTTCGCGCGCACCCAGCGCGACCAGGTGGTGGGCCAGACCATCGGCCTGCCGGTGCCGATGGGGCTGCTGGCGGCGCTGGCCGTGATCGTCACCTCGGCCACCGTGGTCCTGTACGGCAAGGCGCTGTGGGACCCGGTCGACCTCGCCAGCCGCATGACCGGCGCCGCGGTGCTGATCGCGCTGATCGTCCTGCTGGTCGATACCGTGAGCGTCAACCTGGCCGCCAACCTGGTCGGCCCCGCCTACGATTTCTCGGCGCTGGCGCCGCGCCGCATTTCCTATCGCCTGGGCGGCTACCTGACGGCCGGGATCGCGCTGGCGATGATGCCCTGGAAGATCCTGGAATCGACCCAGGGCTATATCTTCACCTGGCTGATCGGCTACTCGGCCCTGCTGGGTCCCATCGCCGGGGTCCTGATCATCGATTACTACTTCATCCGCAAGACCGAACTGGCGGTCGACCAGCTGTACCGCGACGACGGCATCTACAGCTACCGCAATGGCTGGAACATGGCCGCCATCGTCGCCTTCGTGGCCGGCGTGCTGCCGAACATTCCAGGCTTCCTGAATGCGGCCTGGCCAAGCGCCTTCCCGGACGTCGGCGCCGGTTTCAAGACCTTGTATACCTATGCATGGTTCGTCGGCATCGCGATCGCCGCGGTGGTGTACGGCCTGATGATGAAGGGCAGGGCGGTGCCGGCGATGGCGGCCGCCCGCTCAGCCGATTGAATTCGTGGGCACGGGGTGCCCACCCTACGAGGAGATGTGCATGTCCGTCCTGATCCGCGGTGGTACCGTCGTGAACGCCGACCGTGCGTTCCGTGCCGATGTGCTGTGCGATGGCGACAGGATCGTCGCCGTCGGCGACAACCTGGAAGCGCCCGCGGGCGCGACAATCGTCGACGCCGGCGGGCAGTACGTGATGCCGGGCGGGATCGACACCCACACCCACATGCAGCTGCCCTTCATGGGCACGGTCACCGCCGACGACTTCTACACCGGCACCGCCGCCGCGCTGGCGGGCGGCACGACCACCATCATGGACTTCGTGATCCCCGATCCGAAGCAGCCGCTGATGGACGCCTTCCATACCTGGCGCGGCTGGGCGGAGAAGGCCGCCGCCGACTACACCTTCCACGTCGCCGTCACCTGGTGGGACGAATCGGTGCATGCGGACATGGGCCTTCTCGTGCGCGAACATGGCGTGAACAGCTTCAAGCACTTCATGGCCTATAAAAACGCGATCATGGCCGACGACGAAAC
>CAJYXO010000075.1 GCA_913778765.1 uncultured Massilia sp.
ACGATGGCGGAAACCGCGATCGGCATGGGCGAAGGATGGAGAGTGGAAGAAATGGACGCGACGACAGTGCCGCAAAAGACAAAACGCCCATCCCTTGGACAGGAATGGGCGTTCTTGGTTCGGACTACGTGAGGCCGGTCAGACCTTGGCGAACACCAGCGACCCGTTGGTACCGCCGAAACCGAAGGAGTTCTTCACCGCGTAATCGATCTTCATGTCCCGCGCCGTGTTGGCGCAGAAGTCCAGGTCGCATTCCGGATCCTGGTTGAAGATGTTGATCGTCGGCGGCGAGACCTGGTTGTGGATCGCCAGCACCGTGAACACCGACTCGAGGCCGCCGGCGCCGCCCAGCAGGTGGCCGGTCATCGACTTGGTCGAGTTGACCACCAGCTTGCCGGCATGGTCGCCGAAGGTGCGCTTGATGCCCTTCACTTCAGCGACGTCGCCGACCGGGGTCGAGGTGCCGTGCGCATTCACGTAGTGCACCTGGTCCGGGTTGATGCCGGCGTACTGCATTGCCGACACCATGCAGCGCGAGGCGCCGCTGCCGTCCTCGAGCGGCGCGGTGATGTGGTTGGCATCCGCGCTCATGCCGAAGCCGACGACTTCCGCATAGATCTTGGCGCCGCGCGCCTTGGCGTGTTCGTACTCTTCGAGCACCATCACGCCGGCGCCCTCGCCCAGCACGAAGCCGTCGCGGTCGCGGTCCCAGGGACGCGAAGCGGTGGCCGGATCGTCGTTGCGCGACGACAGCGCACGGGCCGAAGCGAAACCGCCCAGGCCCAGCGGCGAGACGGTCGACTCGGCGCCGCCGGCGATCATCACGTCGGCATCGCCGTACTCGATCAGGCGCGCCGCCGCGCCGATGCAGTGCAGGCCGGTGGTGCAGGCGGTGACGATCGCCATGTTCGGGCCGCGCAGGCCGAACTTGATCGACAGGTCGCCGGAGATCATGTTGATGATCGAGGCCGGAACGAAGAACGGCGAGATGCGGCGCGGGCCGCGGCTGTCGTACTCTTCCTTGGTTGCTTCGATCATCGGCAGACCGCCGATGCCCGAGCCCACCATCACGCCGATGCGGTCGGCATTCTGCTCGGTGACTTCGAGACCCGAATCCTGCAGCGCCTGGATACCTGCGGCCATGCCGAAATGGATGAAGGTATCCATGTGGCGGCCTTCCTTGCCGGGCAGGTAGTCCTCGACGACGAAGTTCTTCACTTCGCCCGCAAAGCGGGTCGAAAATGGCGTTGCGTCGAAACGGGTGATGTTGGCGATGCCCGATTTGCCCGCCAGGGCGCTTTCCCACGCTTCGGCAATGGTGTTACCGATCGGGGAAATGCAACCCAGGCCAGTTACGACGACACGACGGTTGCGTGAACTCAAGCGTTTCTCCTGAATTACTAAAGCTTAGGCCTTGACGTGCGCTTGTGCGTACTCGATAGCCTGGCGGACGGTGGTGATCTTCTCGGCCTGCTCGTCCGGGATTTCCATCTCGAATTCGTCTTCCAGTGCCATCACCAGCTCAACGGTGTCCAGGGAATCAGCGCCGAGGTCGTCAACGAACGAGGAATCGATTTTGATGTCTGCTTCGGCAACGCCCAGTTGCTCAGCGACGATTTTTTTAACGCGTTGTTCGATATCCGACATGTTATGGCTCCATTAGGTATGTGTTTCGGAAAGTGCGCGCATTTTATCAGGGTTTGCGCGTTGAAAAACTATTTTCAGCGTTTGATGCTAATTCGGCTGAAACTACTGCTAAAAGATGAGATCGCGTCTCAATTCATGAACATGCCGCCGTTCACGTGCAGGGTGGTGCCCGTGATGTAGGCGGCTTGCGGACCGGCCAGGAAGGCCACCGCATGGGCGATGTCCTCTGGTTTGCCCAGGCGGCCCAGCGGGATCTGGCCCAGCAGGGCTTCGTGCTGGCTGTCGCCGAGCGCCTTGGTCATGTCGGTATCGATGAAGCCCGGCGCCACCGAGTTGACGGTGATGTTGCGGCTGCCGATTTCGCGCGCCAGCGCGCGGCTCATGCCTTCCACGCCGGCCTTGGCGGCGGCGTAGTTCATCTGGCCCGGATTGCCGCTCGAGGCGACCACCGAGGTGATGTTGATGATGCGGCCCTGCTTCGCCTTCATCATCCCGCGCAGCACCGCGCGCGACAGGCGGCCGACGGCGGTCAGGTTGGTCGAGATCACGTTGTCCCACTCCTCGTCCTTCATGCGCATCGCCAGCTGGTCCTGGGTGATGCCGGCATTGTTGACGAGGATGCCGATGCTGCCGGTTTCCTTGGTGATGGCGTCGATGGTGGCCGCGCACTGGGCGGCGTCGGTGACGTTCAGCACCATGCCCTTGCCGCCGAATTCCGACAGGTAGGCGGTGATGGCGTCGGCGCCGGCAGCGGTGGTGGCGGTGCCGACCACGGTCGCGCCCTGGCGCGCCAATTCGATGGCGATGGCCTTGCCGATGCCGCGCGATGCGCCGGTGACGAGGGCGACTTGGTTTTGCAGGTTCATGCTGAATCCTTGGCGTTAATTATTCTTATCTAGTCAGATGTACTAATCAGATGGGGTCAGATCCCACCCGGTGAACCGGGATCTGACCCCATATTATTAGCTTTTAGCTTTGCAGCGAAGCCAGCACACGCTCCAGCGACGCCTGGTCGACCAGGGCCTCGCCGACCAGCACCGGGTCGATGCGCTTGGCCATGCCGATCAGGGTCTTGCTGGGCGCGCATTCGATGACCTGGGTCACGCCATCGGCGGCCATCTTTTGCATCGTCTCGACCCAGCGCACCGGGCCGGCGGCCTGGCGCACCAGGGCGTCCTTGATCGCGGCCGGATCGTGCAGGATAGCGACGTCGACGTTGTTGATCAAGTCGATCTGCGGCGCCTTGAATTCGAGCTTCGCCATGTAGTCGCGCAGGCGGTCGGATGCCGGCTTCAGCAGCGAGGAATGGAACGGCGCCGACACCGACAGCTTCATGGCGCGCTTGGCGCCCTTGGCCTTGGCGATGTCGCAGGCGCGCTCGACCGCGGCGGTGTGGCCGGCGATCACGATCTGGGTCGGCTCGTTGAAATTCACGGCTTCGACCACCTCGCCCTGGGCGGCTTCAAGGCAGACTTCGCGCACGGCGTCGGCCTGCAGGCCGAGGATGACGGCCATGCCGCCCTGCCCGACCGGCACCGCGTCCTGCATGGCTTGGGCGCGGAAGCGCACCAGCGGCACCGCGTCCTTGAAGTCGATCACGCCGGCGGCGACCAGGGCCGAGTATTCGCCGAGGCTGTGGCCGGCGACCAGAGAGGGCGTCAAGCCGCCGGCGGCGATCCAGGCGCGGTACACGGCCACGGCCGCGGTCAGCATCACCGGCTGGGTATTGGTGGTCAGGTCCAGGTCTTCCTTCGGACCGTCGGCGATCAGCTTGCCGATGTCCTGGCCCAGCGCTTCCGAGGCCTCGGCCACGGTCTGGTCGACGACGGCGTTGCCGGCGAAGCCGTTCAGCATGCCGACGGCCTGGGCGCCCTGGCCCGTGAACAGGAATGCGAATTTGCTCATAGTGGAATTCTCCTCTTTCTTATTGTTCGGCCAAACGCGGGATCACATACGCGCCAGAACGGCGCCCCAGGTAAAGCCGCCGCCCACGCCTTCCATCAGGATGTTCTGGCCGGGCTGGATACGGCCGTCGCGCACCGCCTGGTCGAGCGCCAGCGGGATCGATGCGGCCGAGGTATTGCCATGTTCGTTGACGGTCACGACCATTTTTTCAAGCGGGAGGCCGAGCTTCTTGGCGGTGCCGTTCATGATGCGGATGTTGGCCTGGTGCGGAATCAGCCAGTCGACGCCGGATGCCGGCATCCCGGCATGCTCCAGGGCTTCGTTGGCGACTTTTTCCAGCACGGAGACGGCCAGCTTGAACACCGCCTGGCCATCCATGTACAGGTATTTCTGCGCGGAGGTCGCGGCGTTGGCCGGATTCGACGGGCCGCACAGGATGTCGCCGTGGCTGCCGTCGGCGTGCAGCTTGACCGCCAGCACGCCCGGTTCGGTCGAGGCCGTCAGGACCACCGCGCCGGCGCCGTCGCCGAACAGCACGCAGGTGGTGCGGTCCGTGAAATCGAGGATGCGGGAAAAGACTTCGGTGCCGATCACCAGCACGTTCTTCGCGTTGCCGGCCTTGATGAAGGCGTCGGCGGTGGACAGCGCGTAGACGAAGCCGCTGCAGACGGCGGCGACGTCGAAGGCGGCGCCGTTGTTGCGGATGCCCAGCTTGTTCTGCACGATGCAGGCGGTGCTGGGGAAGTTGCCGTAAAAGTCAGGCGTCGAGGTGGCGACGACGATCAGGTCGATGTCTTCCGCCGCCAGGCCGGCCGCTTCGAGCGCCTTGTTGGCGGCCTTGACGGCCAGGTCGGAGGCATTCTCGTTGGCCGCGGCGTAGTGGCGGGCCGAGATGCCGCTGCGGGTCACGATCCACTCGTCCGAGGTTTCGATGCCGCTGGCGCCCAGTTGCGCCGCCAGGTCGTGGTTGGTGACGCGCCGGGCCGGCAGATAGCTGCCGGTGCCGATAATTTTGCTGTACACAGTCATTGCTTAGCCCTGCTGAATGGTTGAGCCCGGCGCTTCCTGGTCGGGAGAGCGCGGCATCAGCTCGGCGATCATGGCCGAGAGCTGTTCCTGCACGTTGTATTGTGCCGCATTATAGGCTCGTTTAATTGCCCATTCGAAAGCGAATGCATTCGCCCCGCCATGGCTCTTGAAGACCAGGCCTTTCAGGCCCAGCAGGCCGGCGCCGTTATAGGCTTCCGGATTCAGTTTTTTCAGGGACTTGCGGGCCAGCAGCGCACCCAGCTTGGAGATCGTGGTTTCCAGCAAGGTCGCCTTGACGAAGCGCGACAGGCCCTCGATCGCCTTCAGGGTCACGTTGCCGACGAAGCCGTCGCAGACGACCACGTCGACCGTGCCCTTGAAGATGTCGTTGCCTTCGACGTTGCCGTGGAAGTTCAGCACGCCGCGCTCGTGGTCGGCGCGCAGCAGGGGCGCGGTCGCCTTGACGACTTCGTTGCCCTTGATTTCCTCGGTGCCGACGTTGAGCAGGCCGATGCTCGGGCGGCGCTTTTCCATCGCCTCGAACAGCACCGCGCCCATGATGGCGAACTGGTGCAGGTGGTGCGGTTCGCAGTCGACGTTGGCGCCCAGGTCCAGCATGTAGGTCGGGCCGCCCTTCTGGTTCGGCAGGATCGAGCAGATGGCCGGACGGTCGACGTCGGCCATGGTCTTCAGCACGTAGCGCGAGATCGCCATCAGGGCGCCGGTGTTGCCGGCGGAGACGCAGACGTCGGCGCTGCCGTCCTTGACGAGCTCGATCGCCACGCGCATCGACGAATCCTTCTTGCGGCGCAGCGCCACTTCGATCGGATCGTCCATCGCGACGACCTCGGCCGCGTGTTTGACGGTCAGGCGCGGCGTGTTGTCCGCGTGGTGTTTCTTGAGTTCGGCGCGCACCTGGTCTTCCAGGCCGACGAGGATCAGATCGGCGTTCGGTTCATGCTTGAGGAAGGCGAGCGCTGCCGGAATGGTAACTGAGGGGCCGTGATCGCCGCCCATGCAGTCAATGGAGATTGTAATTGTCATGTGTCGGGAAACCGCGGCCTCAGGATAAGCGGGCGGCGGTGAGTCCTCGCACGGCTGATTGCCGGGCGGACTGAGCGGAATCGAAAGCGACGGCATGCATCATGGGTATGCAACCGGTATCAAATGCGCTAAAGAGAAAGCGGCGCCACGCACTGTTCATACGTTGCACCGCCTCCATGGAACAAAACAGCAAGACGCCGATTACTCGTCGTTCTTGGTCTTGATCACTTTGCGACCACGGTAGAAACCGTTCGGGCTGATGTGGTGACGCAGGTGGGTTTCACCGGTGGTCGGCTCGACGGCCAGGTTCGGTGCAACCAGGAAATCGTGCGAACGGTGCATGCCGCGCTTCGACGGGGACTTCTTATTCTGCTGAACTGCCATGATGACTCCTAAACATAAGTTCTAAAATTCTAACACA
>CAJYXO010000076.1 GCA_913778765.1 uncultured Massilia sp.
GGTCGGCTACACCTACACGGCGGGTGGCCATACCAACGCCTACGTCAGCCATGAGGGCAACTTCATGAACCTGCACCAGGGCGACCCGAATACCGGCAACAGCCAGGCCTGGGGCATCAACGAGGGCGGCACCGTGGTCGGTCAGGCCAGCGTCGGCAACGCCACGCGGGCTGCGACGTTCAAGGATGGCGCGGTGACGACCCTTGGCACCCTGGGCGGGACCAACAGCTACGGCTATGGCATCAGCGCCGCCGGCCTGGTGGCGGGCGTGTCCGATACCGCCGACGGCTACCAGCACGGCTTCGTCACCGGCGCCGACGGCGCCATGATCGACATCGGTCCGGTGAACGGCGGCTACAGCAGCGCGGCCAACGCCATCAGCGGCGGCGGCTCGGTGACCGGCTACACCGACATCAACGACCTGGGCGACTACCGCGCCTACATCTACGCGGGCGGCAACCTGCAGCTGCTCGGCACCCTCGGCGGCAATTATGCCCAGGGCTATGCGATCAACGATGCGGGCATGGTGGCCGGCTATTCCTTCCTGGCCGGCGACGTCGAATCGCACGCCTTC
This sequence comes from uncultured Massilia sp., assembly GCA_913778765.1. GTDB lineage: Bacteria > Pseudomonadota > Gammaproteobacteria > Burkholderiales > Burkholderiaceae_D > Telluria. Next base: position 575 of record CAJYXO010000076.1, read on the forward strand.
CTGTACGCGAACGGCCTGCTGGTCGATATCGGCGACCTGGGCGGCTACGACAGCTATGCCACCGGCATCAACGCCGCCGGCGACGTGGTCGGCAACTCGAACCTGGCCAACCCGAACGCCGGCTACCACGCCTTCCTGTACAGCGGCGGTACGCTGAAGGACCTGAACGACCTGATCGATCCGGCCCTCGGCTGGAACCTGGTGTATGCGGGCGACATCAACGACAAGGGCCAGATCGCCGCGCGCGGCTGCCGGGCCAGCGGCCAGTGCCAGGACCTGCTGCTGAGCCTCGCCGACAATGGCGGCGGCGATCCGGACCCGAATCCGGTGCCGGAACCGGAAGCGCTCAGCGCCGGCGTCGCCGCGCTGGCGCTGGCCGGTCTGCTGCGCCGCCGCCGCAAGGCCTGATCGGGGCTTATTGTCCCAGCAGCGGATAGGGATTCACCGGGGTCCCTTTCCACCACTGCTTTTCGGGCGTCAGCTCGAACACGGCGAAGTGCAGGTGCGGCGCATTGGGATCGGCGTTGCCGGTGCTGCCCACGTAGCCGATCAGGTCGCCGCGCTTGATGTCGGCGCCTTCCTGCAGGCCCTCGGCGTAGTGGTCGAGGTGGGCGTAATAGTAGGCGTATTTTTCGGTGGGATCGAACTGGTAGACGGTCAGGCCGCCAGGCTTGCTCGTGAACAGCTTGACGACCTTGCCGTCCGCCGCCGCGATGACCTTGGTGCCTTTCGGCGCCATGATGTCGAGGGCTTCGTGGTGGCGCTCGCTGCCGCGCGGCTGGTCGAAGTTGTCCTTGATGCTGGCCAGGGCCATGCCGTCGACCGGCACCATCAGTTTGCTCGACTGCGTGCCCGACGGCGCGGCCGGCTGCAGGGCCGGCAGGTTCGCGGCCGGCGAGGGCGCGCCCATCGAGGGCCGCAGCGGCAGGTCGAGTTCGGTCAGGTCCGGCGTGACTTTCGGCGCCGGCGGCAGCTTGCTTTCGATGTCCGGTCCCGGCGGCGCCGGCAGCGAACCGGTATTCACGTTGGCCTGGGCGGCGGTCGCCGGGGCATCGTGGGGCATCTGGCGCAGCCAGGCGAACAGGCCGCCCGCGCCGACCACGACGCCGAGCAGGAAGGTCAACAGCCATCTCATCGCATTCTCCTTATTGTTGGGTTACTTCGCTGAATTACTCCTGCAAGACCACCTCGGTTCCCGCCTGTACCAGCCCGGCCACTTCGGCCGCGCTCCAGTTGGTCAGGCGGATGCAGCCGTGCGACTCCGTCTTGCCGATCAAATTCGGCACCGGGGAGCCGTGGATGCCGTAGTGGGGAATCGACAGGTCGATCCAGGCCACGCCGACCGGGTTGTTGGGGCCGGCCGCGATCTTGGCCTTGCCGTCGCCCGGCTTGGCGTCCCAGAACAACTTGGGGTTGTAGTTGTAGGTCGGATTGCGCGCCACGCCGTCGATCTTCCAGCTGCCGATCGGGAGCGGATCGTGCTCGCTGCCGGTCGAGGCCGGATACTGCGCCAGCAGGCGGCCGCCGGCGTCTTCCAGCATCAGCACGCGGGCATCGCGCGAGACCACGACGCGCGCCGCCGGCGGCAGCGGCGCCGTGCCGACGACGTTCGGCACCACGATCTGCTCGCCGGCGCGGGTGAGGTTCTTGCCGGCGTTGAGCTTGTCGATCAGGGCGGGGCTGGCGTGGAATTTTTCGCCCAGGCCTTCCTGCACGGTGGCGTAGCCGAGGCTGGGCAGCTTGGCCTTTTCCATCATGTCCTCGGGGACCGGGCGGAAAGGGCCGGCGACGTCGCTGTCCGCCAGCCTGTAGTTGACCAGGGTGGGCGCGTTGTCGCCGTTGAGGGCGTTCCAGGTCGCGTCGTCGAGCTTGCCGGTGACCGGCAGGTTGCGCGCTTTCTGGAAGCCCGACAGCGCCTGCTTCATGTTGGAACCGAAGGCGCCGTCGATCTCGCCGGGAGAAAAGTGGGCGCGGTCGAGCAGCACCTGGGCGCGCAGCAGGCGCTCGAATTCGGACGCGGCATTCGCCGGGGCGGCGGTGCTTGCTTGCGGAACCGGCTGCGGGACGTCCATTTGCACGCCCGGCTGGGGCGCGGCCGGCGCTGGGGCGGAGACCGGAGCAGGGGCTGGAGCGGGAGCCGGCGCGGCGGGTGCGGCCTGCACGGCGCTGGACTGGGCGCGCGCGGCGGCGGCGGTCTGGGCATTGGCGGCGGCGGTCGCGGCGATGCGCTGCTGCACGGTCGGCTGGGCGCCGGCGGCGGTATAGACACTGCAGAAGAGGGCGGCCAGGGCGGGGGCGGTGATGTATTTCATTGGCTTCCTGCATTACTTACATATGGAAACCTCAGCGTAGTGCCGCGTCCGGCGAGGGTCTGTGCGCGAACGAACCCATCGTCGGGACGCGTAAACACGGATCAAGGAACGGTACAATCGGCACCATGACCGACTTCACCATCGTCTTCCAGCCCGCCGGCTGGGCCGTCCCCGCGCCCGCCGACACGAGCATCCTGCACGCCGCCGAGCAGGCCGGCGTCGACCTGCCCAGCTCCTGCCGCAACGGCACCTGCCGCACCTGCATCTGCCGGCTGGACGCCGGGCGCGTGCGATATCTGGTCGAATGGCCGGGCCTGTCCATCGAGGAAAAACGGGAAGGCTGGATCCTGCCCTGCGTGGCCGTGCCGGAAAGCGACGTGGTGGTCGACCAGCGCCTGGCCAAACGTATCGGCTGGGATTGACTACCGGTCGAGCGCCGCTTCGATCGCCTGCAGCACCAGCGGCCAGGACGCCGAGCTGGCCGCCACCTCGTCGTAGTGGCTGGCGCCCGGCAGGATGACGACCTCGGCGCTGTCGCCGGCCTTGCTGGCCCGCGCGGCGTAGTCGCGGGCCACGCGCGGCGGCGATACGCGGTCCAGTTCGCCGGTCACGAGGAAGGTGCGGCTGCCGTTCGGCAGCAGGTCGCCCGCGTTGGTGTCCGAGAAGACGTCGGGGCGCTTGTCGCCGGGGGCGCCGGTCAGCTGGCCGATCTCGCGGTCGCAGCTGCTCTTGATGAGATCCTGCTCGCGCCGCAGGTCGGCCAGGCCGCCCAGGCTGACCACGTTCTTCACCGGCAGCGGGTCCGGCACGTACAGCGGACTGGCGGCCGGGATGCGCGCCCGGCCGGCCATCCACTGCACCAGCTGGCCGCCGGCCGAGTGGCCGACCGCCACCAGGCGGTTCAGGTCGAGCGGAAAGCGCTGCGCCTGCTGGGCCAGCATCGCCAGCGCCGCATTCATGTCCTGGTACATGCCGGGATAACCGCCGCCCGGCTCGTCCACGCGCCGGTATTCGACGTTCCAGGCCGCGATCCCGCGCGCCGCCAGCGCACCGGCGACGTTGCGCAGCTGGGTGATGCCGCCGAACTCCTTGGTCCAGCAGCCGCCATGGACCAGCACCGCCACCGGGAAGGGTCCGCTGCCGCTGGGCAGGAACAGTTCCGCATATTGCGAAGGCGCGCTGCCGTAGGCGAAGCTGGCGCTCGGGGCCGGCCCCTTCAGCGCCAGATAATTGGCCAGCGTCATCGGCTTCGTGGGCGTCGTCGGCGTCGCGGCGGCGGGCGCGGCGGAGGCGCCGGGGAAGGCGGCAAGGGTGGCGGCAAAAGCGAGGCAGGGCAGGCGGGGCGGCATGGGCAGGATCTTCAGTGAACAAAACAACATCATACCGTGCCCGCGCACGATTGAAAGCCGGCCCCGTTCTTCCATGCTAGTCTGCGCAAAAACCCAAAGGAGAAATGCTATGACCCAATCGAAATCCAGCGGCAACCAGAACAAGCAGTCGGCCAACGATTCGGAAGAGGATCTGGCCAAGCGCCGCGCCGGCGCGAATCCGGACAAGAGCAGCCACGACGAAAAGACGACCATCAAGGCCGGCAAGGACAAGGGCGCCGGCGGCGGCGCGAAGCAGAAGGAATCGCGATGAGTATGCTGGAGCAGGAAGCGAAACCGGATCTGCGCGCGCACACGACGCCCGACCCAACCGATCCGAATCAGCCGCCGCCGCAGCCCGGTCCGGATCCGGACGACGTGCCCGCGCCTGCGCGTGCGCCGATCGAAGAACCACGGGCGCCCCAGGCGCCGATCAAGGCGGAATAGGGCGCCGGTTTTTCAAGGTTTGTTCGAACCTCCCTGCTGATTGCCGGTCTTGCCGGCATCCTGCTGGCTGCCGCCGTTGCGCGGCAGTGGCGGAATCTCCTTGATCATTTCATTCGTCTCGTGCTGGCCCGGCGTGATCTCGCCGCTGCCGATATCGCCTTCGTGCATCATCGGCGGCGCCTTGGCGCCCGGATCCGGTTTCGGGGTCGATGTATTCATGGTGTACTCCTCATAGGGTGGGTTGGCGTGTTGACCTGATCCTAACAGCCAGGCCAGGCTCCCGGCGCTCGTTTGGGCGGCAGTCCGACAGCGAATCAGCGTGTTGCTTTATGGATACAAACCTTGCCTTGTGTATGCGAGCGCACATAGCCGCCGATGGATCTTTCTATAATGGTCCATCGACGCGACCTTCGGCCAACCACACTCAGGGAGGACAGCATGGGCACCACACTGCACAACAGGATTTATCTCGGACGCGGCTCGCTGCTGGCATCGCGGCGCATGCAGGCGGCGCTGGCGCTGGCGCTGGGGGCGCTGGCCGGTGTCGGCATCGTGTGGGCGGCGGTGCGCACCATGAAGTGATTGCGGACGGAGCCGGCGCGCCTTACCATGGCGGCCTTTGCTTCCAACGAAAGTCTGCATGAAGAATGAAAAACTGACGGGCGACGAATACGACGCCCTCGAATTCATCCGGCGCGGCGCCCGCTCAGAGCGGCGCGGTTCGCCGGTCGATGCCTGTATCGGGCGGAACGCCAAACGCCTGTCCGGCTTGAAGCTGGTGCAATATGCGAGGAACGGTAGCCTGACGCTGACCGACAAGGGGCAGGAAGTGCTGTTCCTGCGGCGCTGCGTCGAAGCGCTGCGCGCGCTGGAGCGGAATCCCGCGAGCGCGCTGGATGAGGATGTGCTGCAGTTTTTGGGGCGCAAGTCCCATATCGCCGCACGCGACGGCGGCGGCTACGAACTCACGGAACGGGGCCGCGAGTCGCTGGCCGATATCAGCGCCCAGGAGCCGCGCCGCTGAGCGCGGCGAGCAACTCAGTTGGAACGGCGGCGGTGCGGATAGACCAGGGTGCGCACCGCGATTTCCGCCGGGACGTTCATCGCCGCCAGGAACTCGGCCGCGCGCTGCAGGCCCAGCGTGGGGATCGACGCCACGGCCTGATTGACCAGGTCGCGGGTGCGCATGTCGGTACGCTGCTTGCGATTCGCAGCGTCGATGGTCGCGCTCATTGCAGCCGCCTCATAGTTCATATCATCCCTCTTTATTATGTGAAAATCACTGTTGCCAAAGATTTATTGGCTATTGTAGGGTAATGATATTCTTTCTGCCACAAAATTTTGCAGATAAAACAAAGAATACAAGGCCTTAGCGGCATTTATTCAAGCAAATAGTCAGCGATGCTAGGCAACCGCGACTTGCGGCTCGTCTTCGAGGGCCGCCAGGCCGCGGCGCTGGCGCAAGAGCTGCTCGAATTCCTGGGCCGGCAGCGGGCGCGAGAAGTAATAGCCCTGCATTTCGTCGCAACCCTGGTGACGCAGGTAGTCGAGCTGCTCGGCCGTTTCGACGCCCTCGGCGATCACCGACAGGCGCAGGTTGTGGGCCAGCGCGATGATCGATGCGACGATCGCGGCGTCGTTGGCGTCATGGGTGATGTCGTTGACGAAGGAACGGTCGATCTTCAGCACGTCGATCGGGAAGCGCGACAGGTAGGAGAAGCTCGAATAGCCGGTGCCGAAGTCGTCGATGGACAACTTCACCCCGAGCGACTTCATGCGGTGCAGCAGGTCGACCGCCGGCGTGACGTCGCTCATGAACAGGCTCTCGGTCAGCTCCAGTTCGAGGCAGGACGGTTCGAGGCCGGTATCGAGCAGCACCTGCTCGATGCCGGGCAGCAGCTCGGTGGCGCTGAACTGGCGCGCCGACAGGTTGACCGCCACCCGCAAGTGGCCCAGGCCGGCATCCTGCCAGGCCTTGTTCTGCGCGCAGGCGGTGCGCATCACCCAGGCGCCGATCGGCACGATCAGGCCGGTGTCCTCGGCCACGCTGATGAAGCGCATCGGGGGCACCATGCCCAGTTCCGGATGCTTCCAGCGGATCAGCGCCTCCATGCCGACGATCTGGCCGGTCTTCAGGTCGACCTGCGGCTGGTAGTGCAGCACGAACTCGTTGCGTTCGAGGGCGTTGCGCAGCGCGCTTTCGATGCGCACCCGCTCCAGCGATTCCTCGTTCATCGCCGGCGTGTAGAACTGGAAGTTGTTGCGGCCCAGCTTCTTGGCGCGGTACATGGCGATGTCGGCGTGCTCGATCAGGCTCTCCGCCGGGGTGCCGTCGCTCGGGTAGGCGGCCACGCCGATGCTGCAGGTGACGAAGAATTCCTTGGTGCCCAGCATGACCGGCTGGGCCACCGAGTCCATCACGCGCTGCACGATGTCGCCGGACAGCGGCTGGTCTTCGTGCTGCGACAGGATCACCACGAATTCGTCGCCGGACAGGCGGGCCACGGTGTCGGTGTCGCGCAGCGAGCCGCGCAGGCGCGCCGCCACCGTCATCAGGAGCACGTCGCCGGCCTTGTGGCCCATGCTGTCGTTGACGTACTTGAAGCGGTCGAGATCGATCAGCATCACCCACACCGGATGGCCGCTGCGGGTGGCGTAGGCCACCGCCTGGCCCAGGCGGTCCTGCAGCAGCGAACGGTTGGGCAGGCCGGTCAGCACGTCGTGCTGGGCCACGTGGTGCACGCGCTGCTCGGTGATCTTGCGGGCCGTGATGTCGCTGCCGGTGCCGCGGTAGCCGGTGAAGCGACCGCCGTCGTCGAAGATCGGCTGGCCGCTGACGCAGAACCAGCGCTCGTCGCCGTGGTCGTCGAGGGCGCGGTATTCCAGGTTGCGGAAGGGCTCGCGCGCGGCGATGGCGGCCAGGTGCTCGCGCCCGGCGTCGTTGTCGGCCAGGCTGCCGAGCAGTTCCCCGCGGGTCTTGCCGAGGATGCGTTCGACCGCGATGCCCGACTTGTCCGTGAAGTGGCCGGTGAGCGCGACGAAGCGCAGCTGCTCGTCCTGCTCCCAGTACCAGTCGGACGACATCGCCACCAGCTGGCGGAAGCGCTGCTCGCTTTCCTGCAGGGCTTTCTCGGTGCGCTTGCGCGCCACCACGTCGTCGATCAGGCGCTGGTTGCTGAGCTTCAGGTCGGCGGTGCGCTCGCGCACCAGTTCCTGCACCTTGCGCGTACGCTGGCCGGCGGCCTGCACGAACGCGGTCAGCAGCAGGGTCGACAGCAGGCCGCCGGCCAGCAGCAGGGTCGAGGCCAGGTGGTCGGCCAGGTAGGGCTTCGGCGCCGGCGCCGCTTCCACGGTCCAGGTCTGGCCGCCGGCCACGAAGCGGTCGATGGCGTGGGCGCCGGAATGCGCCAGCCAGCGCAGCGGCGGCAGTTCCGGCGAAGCGTGCTCGTGTTCTTCGTGGTCGGCGTAGACCAGGGCGTTCGCCGCCGCCTGTGCGCCGATATACAGCTTCAGCAGCACGCTGCGGTCTTCCAGCAGGCCGGCGCGCGCCAGCGTCGAGCGGGCCAGGGTCGGCACCTCGATCACGGCGGCGGTGTCGCCGAGCAGGCGGCCGCGCGGGCCATACACCGGCATCAGGACTTCGAAACTCGGCTTGCCGCTCGGGTCCTGGGCCAGGCGCAGCAGGCCGGTGGCGGCGGCGCGTCCGCTGGCATGGGCGCGCGCCAGGGCCCGCGCCACTTCGCCGTTCACGCCGACGTTCAGGCCGAGGGCCGGCTCGTTGCCCGGCATCGGCTCGAGGAAGTCGACCACGTTGTAGTGCGGCCGGCGCGGCGCCGGCACCAGCCGGCCATCCTGCATCTCGCGCAGCACGGTGCCGGGGCGTACGCGCTGCAGCTCGGCTTCGAGGGCAGGGCGGTCGGCATCCTCGACGGCGCGGTGGAAGTTGAAGGCCTTGATGTAGGGATTGCGCAGCAGCAGCGGGCTGGTGAAGTCGTGGAACTGCGCGCGGGTCACCGGCTGCACCGTGGTGAAGAGCTGGTTGGTGACGTTCAGGACCTCGACCGCTTCGTCCATGCCCTGGCGCAGGGCCGCCAGGCGCACGTTGGCGCCCTGTTCGAAGGCCAGCGTCTGGTTGTCGATCTCGAGGCGGTTCACGGCCAGGGTCAGCACGGCGGTCGTGACCAGGCCGCCCCCCAGCGTGAGGGCCGCGGCAAGCGTGAGCGCAAGAGGCAGTCGCGGCAATCGTCGGCGCGGCATCCGGGTTCCTGTAATGTATTGCCCAAGGGCATGAAGACCGCCCCAGTTTGTCACAGAACAGCTGGAATCAGCAAACAAATTGTCACAGGATGAGGGGCCGCGGAAACAGGT
>CAJYXO010000077.1 GCA_913778765.1 uncultured Massilia sp.
GGATTTCATCGGGGCCAGCGGTTCGCCGCGTCGAAGGCCGGATATAAAACTGCGACTTACCTATGTCTGACATCACCAGAACTACCTTGCAAACGGGAGGCGTCCATATAAACGTCAATGCCTATCAAAGCCGGATGCGGGCCTGGCTGCTGCCGTTCCGCGGAATCGCCAGCCGCTACCTGTCGCATTATTTCGGCTGGCGCTGGGCGCTCGACGGCCAGCGCATCTCAGGCCCGGACAGCTTTCTCAGAGCGGCGCTGGGCCGGTTCCACACGTAACGCGAACAGCGCCTTTTATTTGTGCACGCCACGCAACATCGTTCGTATTTTTTTGTTATCGTAAGTAGTAATATTACATAGTGGCTCCTGCCACCAGATAACAATACAGGGGACGATATGCTTACCAGACGTAGTTTGACTTCACGGCTGCGCATTGCCGCAGCCGTTTGCGTTTCCGCCGTGCTTGCAGGCGGGCTGGCCGCCTGCGGCGCCGGCGACACCACCCAGACGGGCACGAGCTCGGGCGCCCGCCTGCTGGCCCAGGCGCCCACCGCATCCGCCGCATCCGCCACGCCTGTCGCGCCGGGCAACATCCGCATGCACTTCCACCGCATCCAGAACGACACTGCCCAGTGGGGCGTGTATTCCTGGGATGGTCCGCAGCAGCCCAGCTCGGCCTGGATCGCCGACCGCTTCATGTTCGCGCATACGGACGCCTTCGGCGGCTACGTCGACATCCCGCTGGCCGCCGGCAAGAGCGCGATCTGGTTCCTCGTCACCGACGGCACCGGCTTCAAGAACTGCGGCAACGACCAGCACGCCGACCTGAACGCCGACGTGGCCGCCAAAGGGCAGGAGGTCTGGCTGCTGGAAGGCGACTGCACGGTCTACAACAGCCAGCCGGCCCTCAGCTACGGCAACCTCGGCGCCGCCAGCGCGCACTGGCTGTCCGCGAACACCTTGGCCTGGCCGGGCGTGCCTTCCTCGGGCGCCAGCTATAAACTGTTCTATGCCACCAATGCCGGCCTCACCGCCAGCCCGGATGCCGCCACCGGCCTGGCCGGCGCCAACGGCAGCTTCGATCTGAACCTGGCGCCGCTGACGGACGCGATCCGGCAGAAGTACCCGCATCTTGCAGGCGCAACCGGTCTCCAGCTGGCCGCCGCCGACGCCGCCAAAGTCGCGCAGTTGGCCAGCAGCCAGTTCGCGATCGCCCAGTACGACGGCAGTGGCAACCTGGTCCAGGTGACCTCGCTGCAGATGGCGGGCATGCTGGACGACGTGTTCGCCGCCAAGGCCGCGAAAATGGACCTGGGCGTGAGCTTCAACGTGGTCGGCATGCCGACCTTCCGCGTGTGGGCGCCCACCGCGAAGTCGGTATCGCTGAACATGTATGCCAGCGCCGACGCGGCGACGCCGACCACGGTGCCGATGACGCGCGACGCCGCCAGCGGCGTGTGGAGCTACAGTTCGAACCAGTTCCGCCAGTCGAACCGCATCTGGTACACCTACACGGTGCAGGTACTGTCGCGCTGGGCGAACAACAGCATCGTGACCAATACCGTCACCGATCCCTATTCGCTGAGCCTGAACGCCAACAGCACGCGCAGCTTCGCGGCCGAGCTGGACAGCCCGGCGCTCAAGCCCGCCGGCTGGGAGGGACAGCATATTCCGAAGCTGGATGCGCCCACCGATATCGCGCTGTACGAACTGCACATCCGCGACTTCTCGGCACTCGACTCGACGGTGCCGGCGGCCCATCGCGGCAAGTACCTGGCCTTTACCGACGAGAACGCGAACCCGATGCGCCACCTGAAGTCGCTGCAGAAGGCCGGCATGACCCACGTCCACCTGCTGCCCAGCTTCGATTTCGCCAGCGTGAACGAGACCGGCTGCGCAACGCCTTCGATCCCGAACGCCGGCGCCGATTCCACCGCCCAGCAGGCCGCGGTGGCCGCCACGCAGGACAGCGACTGCTTCAACTGGGGCTACGACCCGGTGCACTACAGCGCACCCGAAGGCAGCTACGCCAGCAACGCCAACGACGGCGCCACGCGCATCCTCGAGTTCCGTTCGATGGTGCAAGCGCTGCACAACGCCGGCCTGCGCGTGACCATGGACGTGGTCTACAACCATACCAGCCAGTCGCAGCAGGGACCCTTGTCGGTGCTCGACCGCATCGTCCCGACCTACTACTACCGCCTGGGCGCGAACGGCAACATCCTGAACGACAGCTGCTGCGCCGACACCGCGCAAGAGAATGTCATGATGGGCAAGCTGATGATCGACTCCGTCTCGCTGTGGGCGAAGCAGTACAAGGTCGACAGCTTCCGCTTCGACATCATGGGCTTCACCCCGCTCGAGCTGCTCAAGCGCCTGCAGGCTTCCGTGAACCAGGCCGCCGGCCGCGACATCTACCTGTACGGCGAAGCATGGAACTTCGGCAGCGTCGCCAACGACGCCCGCTTCGTGCAGGCGCGCCAGGCCAACATGGCCGGCACCGGCATCGGTTCCTTCAACGACCGCATGCGCGACGCCGTGCGCGGCGGCGGCTGCTGCGATGGCGGCAGCGCCTTGATCACCCAGCAGGGTTTCGTCAACGGCGTGTGGTACGACCCGAACGGCCAGGCGAACCAGAGCCGCGACGATGCGCTGCGCCTGGCCGACATGGTGCGGGTGGCGTTGTCCGGCACCCTGCGCGATTACCGCTTCACCGACCGCTTCGGCTCCCTGCGCACGAACGCCCAGATCGACTACTTCGGCCAGCAGGCCGGCTTCGCCGCGCAGCCGTCGGAGACGATCAACTACATCGAGGCGCACGACAACCAGACCCTGTTCGACATCAACGCCTTCCGCCTGCCGCAATCGACTTCGCTTTCGGACCGGGTGCGCGTGCAGAACCTGGGCGCGGCCATCGTGCTGCTGTCGCAGGGCGTGCCTTTCATCCACGCCGGCCAGGAAATCCTGCGTTCGAAGTCGCTCGACCGCGACAGCTACAACGCCGGCGACTGGTTCAACCGCCTGGACTACAGCTACGCATCGAACAACTTCGGCGTCGGCCTGCCGATGGCGGGGCAGAACCAGGACAACTGGGGCATCATGGCGCCGATCCTCAACAATGCCTTGATCAAGCCCGATACCCGCGCGATCCTCGCGGCAAAGTCCGTGTTCGAGGACTTCCTGTCGATCCGGCAGGACTCGACCCTGTTCCGACTGCGCACCGCCCAGGACGTGATCGAACGCCTGAAATTCCATAACGTCGGCCCCGACCAGGTGCCGGGCGCGATCGTCATGGAAATCGACGGCAGGGACCCGGGCAAGTACAAGGGCGCGCAATACAAGGGCGTGGTGGTGGTGTTCAACGTCGACAGGCAGGCGAAGACCATCGTCGTGCCGGCACTGCAAGGCCGCAAGCTGCAGCTGCACAGGATCCAGCGCAACGGCAGCGACGAGGTCGTGAAGGCATCCAGTTTTGCCGGCGCCAACGGCAGCTTCAGCATCCCCGCGCGCACGGTCGCGGTGTTCGTCCAGAACGCCAACGACTGAGGATGGTGCGCGGTCCGCTTATTTGACGCAGACCGCGCGCACCATCTTGATGTCGGTGACGCCGGCCAGGACCTTCTCGATGCCGTCCATCTTGAGGGTCAGCATGCCGTCCTCCAGCGCCTGGGCCAGCAGGGCGGCCACGCGCGCATGCTCGGTCAGCAGGCGTTTGGTCCGGTCGCTGCCCAGCATCAGCTCGTGCAGGCCGACGCGGCCGCGGTAGCCCCTGGTGCACTCGGCGCAGCCGACCGCGCGGTACAGGATGAAGCGGCCGTCGGCGCCGGCGTAGCGTTCGCGCCAGCCCTGCAGCACGGCGGCGCGCGCGGCTTCCGGATCGCGTTGGTACGATCCGGTGGCCTGCAGCTCCTCGCAGAATTCCGCCAGCAGCGCCTGCACCTCGTCGTCATCCGGCGTGTACGGCGCGCGGCAGTGGCTGCACAGGCGCTTGGCCAGGCGCTGCGCCAGGATGCCGATCAGGGCGTCGGCGAAGTTGAACGGGTCCATGCCCATATCCAGCAGGCGCACGATCGATTCCGGCGCGCTGTTGGTGTGCAGGGTGGCGAACACCAGGTGGCCGGTCAGCGAGGCTTCGATGCCGGTGCTGACGGTCTCGCGGTCGCGCATCTCGCCGACCATGATGATGTCCGGATCGGCGCGCAGGAAAGCCCGCATCACGGTGGCGAAATCCATGCCCGCCTTGCGGTTCACCTGGACCTGGCGCAGGCCCTTCTGGGTGATCTCGACCGGGTCCTCGGCGGTCCAGATCTTGGTCTCCGGCGTGTTCAGGTGCGACAGGATCGAGTGCAGGGTGGTGGTCTTGCCGGAGCCGGTCGGGCCGCACACGAAGAACAGGCCGTACGGCTTTTCGATCGCGTTCCGCAGGCGCTGCAGGTTGTGCGGCAGGATGCCGAGCTGCGTCATCGGGATCGGCTCGCCGGCCTGCAGGATGCGCATCACGATGTCCTCGACCCCGCCGCTCGACGGCACGGTGGCGACGCGCAGTTCGATGTCGAGCGGGCCGTACTTCTTGAACCTGATCTTGCCGTCCTGCGGCTTGCGGCGTTCCGAGATGTCGAGGTCGCACATGATCTTGATCCGCGCCACCATCGCGTTGCGGTAGCTGGCCGGCACTTCGATGTAGGGCACCAGGGTGCCGTCCTTGCGGAAGCGCACGCCGGTCTTGCCCTTGCCCGGCTGGGGCTCGATGTGGATGTCGGAAGCGCCCTGGCGGTAGGCGTCGACGATGATCTTGTTGACCAGCTTGACCAGTTCGTTCTCGACCGCTTCCGAGACTTCGGCGCTGCCGCCATCGCCGCTGTTTTCCTCGTCGTCGTCGCTGTCGTCGAGGCTGGACAGCAGCTCGCCGACCGAGGCGCTGTCGCCCGCGCCGGCGCCGACGCCGTTGCTGAACCACTGGTCGATCGACAGCCGCAGGTCGTGGCGGGTGGTGACGCGCAAAGTCACCCGGGCGCGCTGGAACACCTGGCTGACGATGCGGCTGCTGGCGACGCGCTCGGGGTCCAGGGCCATCACCACCAGGCCGTCCTTGCCGTCTTCCAGCGGCAGCCAGCCGTTCTCCTCGACGTACTGCTGCTTCAGGTTGCGCAGCAGTTCGATCGGCTTGACGCGGTCCTGGTGGAAGGGTTCGTAGGGCACGCCGAAATAGGTGCACAGCGCTTGTCCGATCACCTGCGGACGTACGCCGTATTCTTCCTGCAGCACGGTCTCGAGTTCGCAATCGCGTTCGCGCGCGGCGCGCGTGGCGCGTTCCAGCTCGGCGGCCGACAGCACCGCTTCCTGCACCAGCGCGTCGTACTTGCCGCGCGGGCGGCGCGGCTGCAGGCGCTGGAACAGGGCCACCGACAGGGTCTCGCAGAGCTGCTTCACGCCTTCCACGCAGACCGGCGGGAAGGGGCCGCCGGCACGGTGGTTGATGAACTGGACCACGCCCAGCAGCTCGTCGTGCTTCGACACCAGCGGCGCCACCAGCATTTCGCGGGTACGGTAGCCGGTGCGCTGGTCGACGCCGCGCTGGAACTGCAGCTCGGGCGACAGGCGGCGCAGCTCGGCCTCGTCGTAGACGTCGCCGATGTTGACGGTCTGGCGCGACTGGGCCACGAAGCCGGCCACCGAATTCGGCCCGATCGGCAGCTTCAGGTCGCGAAACGAGGACAGCCCGGTCTTCACGCGCGAGACGATGCTGTCCTTGTCCGGCGTGACGGCGTACAGGGTGAAGCGGTCGCTGTCGAACAGATCGCAGAAGTCCAGGCCCAGGTCGAGCATGATCTCGTCCAGGTTGGCGGTGGCGTGGATCTTGGTGGTGACTTCCTGCAGCTTGCGGAAGAAGCCTTCGGTCGTCACAGCGCGACCTCCAGGCCTTCACGCGCCAGCACCACCTGGAGCCGGCCGAGCCGCCCGTCGAAGCGCGCCAGGGCCTGGGCGAACACGGTTTCCAGCTCGTCGTCGCTGCGCGTCGGTTCGTGGTGGGTGCAGTACAGCGCTTTCGCGCCGACCCGCAGCGCCATCTCGAGCGCGCCGTCGAAGGTGCCGTGGCCCCAGCCCAGCTTGGCCGGGTATTCCTCGATCGTGTACGAACAGTCGACGATCAACGCATCCACGCCCTGCATGGCGGCGTCGATCTCCTGCTGGCGGCGGTCGATCTCCTGCTGCAGCATGCGATGTTCCGGGCCGCCTTCGGGATGCGGATTGTGGAAGGCTTCATGGTCGCCGGTGAAGAACAGCGACTTGCCGCCGCAGGCGATGCGGTAGCCGAGGTTGGTGACCGGGTGGTTCATCACGACGTTGTCGATGCGCGTGTCGCCGATCGTGTGCGTTTCCTTGATGCCGAGGGTGCGGTAGGCGATGGTGGCGTCCATCCTTTCCTCGCTCACGGGGAAGTAGCTGTTCTGCAGCTGCACGCCCATCACGTGCTCGATGCCGTTGCCCGTCACCGGATCGTGGGCGCCGTGCAGGCACACCCGGCTGCCCTTCACGAACAGCGGCGTGAAGAAGGGCAGGCCGTGGATGTGGTCCCAGTGGCTGTGGGTGATGAAGATGTTGGCATCGATGTCGCCGCCTTCGCGCGCGCGGCGGGCCATCAGGTCCTGCGCCAGCGCGTACAGGCCGGTGCCGGCGTCGAGGACGATCAGGGTGGCGTCGTCGGCGCGCACTTCGATGCAGGTGGTGTTGCCGCCATGGCGGACGGTGCGCGGCCCGGGGGAGGGGATCGATCCCCGCACGCCCCAGAATCGGAATTTCATAAGATCCCCTGGTTATTCTGTTTCTTTGTACTGCCTGAGTATCGACGCATGATAGCCCCATTGCGGAGGGGATTTCCTCGGTTTTGCAATTTTGCATCACCAGGTGTACAGCCGGCAATAACAAGGCTACACTGCTGTTCATTACGCTCCGGCAATAAATATGCACGTCACACAAGCCGGCAACCGCCCCCGATCGAACATCACCGCCATGCAAGAGCTCACCCCGTCCAACATCGCCGAACGGCTGCACCTGCTCACCGAGGTCAGCGTCGCCCTCGGCGAGAGCCATGACATCGAGGTCTTCCTCGAGCGTATCCTGCGGGTGGCGAAGAGCATGACCAACGCCGACGGCGGCACCCTGTATCGGCCCAGCCCGGACGGCGCCAGCCTGTGCTTCCACATTTCGCTGAACGACTCGCTGGCGATCCACCAGGGCGGCGTGGACGGCAACCGGATCGACCTGCCGCCGATCCCGCTGTACGACGCCAACGGCAACAAGAACCTGTCCTCGGTGGCGGCCTACGCGGCCAACTTCGACCAGTCGGTCAACATCGAGGACGTCTACAAGGCCGACGTCTTCAACTTCTCGGGCATGCGCCTGTTCGACCAGACCTTCGGCTACCACTCGCAGTCCTTCCTGACGGTGCCGATGACCGACCACGAGGGCGAACTGGTCGGCGTGCTCCAGCTGATCAACGCGATGGACCGCGAAAGCGGCGCGATCCGCAGCTTCTCCGGCACCGACCAGCGCTTCATCGAAGCCCTGGCTTCGCAGGCGGCGGTGGCGATCACCAACGTCCAGCTGATCAAGCAGCTCGAGCACCTGCTGGAGTCGCTGGTCAACCTGATCAACATCGGCATCGACGAGAAGTCGCCCTACACCGGCCGCCACTGCCAGTTCGTGCCCGAGCTGACCATGATGCTGGCCGAGGCAGTGCACAAGACCGAGAGCGGGCCGCTGGCGGCATTCCGCATGAGCGACGCCGACCGCAAGGAGCTGTGGATGGCGGGCCTGCTGCACGACTGCGGCAAGATCACGACCCCGGTCCACATCGTCGACAAGTCGACCAAGCTGGAAACCATCTTCGACCGCATCCACATGGTCGACACCCGTTTCGAGGTGCTGCTGCGCGACGCCGAGATCCAGGCCCTGAGGGCCAGGCTCGAAGCGGGTGCGGACCACGCCGCCATCGACGAGCGGCTCAGGGCCGAGCAGCAGCGCCTGCGCGACGACCGCGACTTCCTGCGCCGCGCCAACGTCGGCGGCGAGGGCATGCTGCCGGGCGACCAGGAGCGCGTGCGCGCGATCGCGCGGCGCCGCTGGACCGGGCCGGACGGCCGGGAGCGCGACCTGCTCGACGAAGAAGAGGTGCGCAACCTGTGCGTGCGCTTCGGCACCCTGACCGACGACGAGCGCAAGATCATCAACAACCACATCTGGGTCACGATCCGGATGCTGGAATCGCTGCCCTGGCCCAAGCACCTGAAGAACGTGCCGGAATACGCCGGCGGCCACCACGAGCGCATGGACGGCAAGGGCTATCCGCGCGGCCTGACCGGCGACGAGATGTCGGTGCAGGCGCGCATCATGGCGATCGCCGACATCTTCGAAGCCCTGACCGCCGCCGACCGCCCCTACAAGAAGGGCAAGACCTTGTCGGAATCGCTGGTCATCCTCGGCAAGTTCGCCCAGAACGGCCACATCGATCCGCACCTGTTCGACATCTTCGTGCGCCAGAAGGTCTACCTGAAGTTCGCGCGGAAGCACATGGATGCGCACCAGGTCGACGCGGTCGACGAGAGCGCGATCCCGGGCTACCAGGCATAAGAGATGCGCCAGGCCTTACGCAACGCGTTTCGACAATTCGGCGTGCGCTGGGCGCTCGGCCTGGCGCTGACCTGCATCGCGCTGCTGTACGCGATGGGCCTGTGGAGCAGCCACACGATCGAGCGCCAGGACACCATCATCGCCGATACCCGCATGCGGCTGGAGACGCCGGTGCTGGATCCGCGCGTCGTGATCGTCGACATCGACGCGAAGAGCCTGAACGAGGTCGGGCGCTTCCCGTGGAGCCGCAACGTGATGGCGCAGCTGGTCGACCGGCTGGTCGGGCATTATCATGCCGCGGCGGTCGGCTTCGACGTGTCCTTTCCCGAGCCCGACACCAGTTCCGGCTACGCCGTCCTGGAGCAACTTGCGCAGCGCGAACTGAAGGGCGTGCCGGGGCTGCCGCGCGAGCTCGACGCCCTCAAACCGGCGCTGGACTACGATGGCCTGTTTGCCGCGGCCATGCGGGGCCGGCCCGTGGTGCTCGGCTATAACGTGTCGCACGACCTGGCCAAGGGCGCGCTGCCGCCCGCCGCCTTCACGGTCCAGGACCTGAACGGACGCGTGCTCGATGCTTTCCCGGCCGATGGCTACGAGGGCAACCTGGCGCGCCTGCAGGAAGCCGCCGCAGGCGCCGGCATCTTCACGGTGAGTCCGGACGCCGACGGCGTGGTGCGCTCTGCGCCGCTCCTGCAGCGCATCAAGGATGGCTACTATCCTTCGCTGTCGGTGGCGACCGTTGCGGCCTACCTGCACGCGGTCGCGATCAAGCCTTACTACGACGACACCGTCGATACCATGAGCGAGGCGCAGCGCAGCACCAGCAGCGCCGATTACATCAGCCTGTATGCGAACGGCCGCCAGTATCCGATCGCGGCCGGCGACATGCTCAACACCGTGGTGCAGTTCCGCGGCCCGGGCGGCCCCAAGGGTGGGGCGTTCCGCTATGTGTCCGCCGCCGACGTGCTCAAAGGGCGCGTGCCCGCCGCCGTGCTGGACAAGGCCATCGTCCTGGTCGGCACCACCGCGCCCGGCCTGCTGGACTTGCGCGCCACGCCGGTCAATGCCAGCTACCCGGGCGTCGAAGTCCATGCCAACGTGATCAAGTCCATCCTCGACCAGCGCTTCAAGTCGCGGCCCGATTTCGCTTTCGCCATCGAGCTGCTGCAGGCGCTGGCGGTGGGCCTGGTGCTGAGCTTCGTGCTGCCGGCCTTGAGCCCGCTGGCGTCGGTGCTGCTGTCCGGCCTTGCCGTCGTCGCCGTGGCCGGCTTCAACTATGCCATGTACACCCGGCTGGACTGGGTCATCGACATGTTCGTCTGCCTGCTCCTGATCGCGACGCTGTTCGTGCTGAACCTGGGCTGGGGCTACTTCTTCGAATTCCGCAAGGGCAGGGCGCTGGTCTCGCGCTTCGGCGAATACGTGGCGCCGGAACTGGTGGCGAAGATGGCCGAGAACCCCGAGGCCTACAACATGGACGGCGAAAGCCGCGAGCTGTCGGTGATGTTCGTCGACGTGCGCGGCTTCACCACCATCTCCGAGGGCCTGAGCCCGAAGGCGCTGCGCGAGTACATCAACCTCTACCTGACCGCGATGTCGGAAGACATCCGATCCAGCCACCAGGGCACGCTCGACAAGTACATCGGCGACGCCGTGATGGCCTTCTGGGGCGCGCCGGTGGCCTTCCCCGACCACGCCAGCCGCGCGGTCGCGACCTCGCTGCTGATGCAGGCGTCATGCGCGCGCCTGAACGAAGACTTCCTGAAGCGCGGCTGGCCGGAACTGAAGATCGGCATCGGCGTCAACACCGGTCCGATGCACGTCGGCGACATGGGATCGAAGATCCGCCGCGCCTACACCGTGATGGGCGACGCCGTGAACCTGGGCTCGCGCCTGGAAGGCATCACCAAGGTCTACGGGGTCGGCATCGCGGTCGGCGAAGCGACCCGCCTGGCGGCGCCCGAATTCGCCTACCGCGAGCTGGACCTGGTGCGGGTCAAGGGCAAGAACGCGCCGGTGGCGATCTTCGAACCGCTCGGCCGGACGGCGGACCTGCCGGCTGCCGTGCTGGACGAGCTGCGCGCCTGGGACGAGGCGCTGGCCCTGGTGCGCGCCCAGCGGTGGGACGAGGCCGAAAGCCGTCTCCGGATTCTCCGCGCGGCGCAGCCGGCGCGCGGCCTGTACGCGCTCTACCTGGAACGCATCGCGCTCTGGCGCGCCCGGCCGCCGGGCGAAGGCTGGGATGGGGTGACCACCTTCGATACCAAGTAACTGTATCGCTCGTGCAACGTCGATTCACAATCTTCCCCCATCGCGAGGGGAAGATTGCCTATTTTCAACAAATATTCTCCGGTGCTAGTGATCCTTGTTTACACTCGCGGTCAATGGTGTCCAATCCCACCAGCACGACAAGAACGATAATGCATAAAAATATGACTCTTCGCCTGGCACGCCTGTTCGCGGGTTCGGTGCTGGCGGCCGCCGTTGCCACGGCATGGGCGGACGACGAGGTCCGTTTCCAGATCAGCCGCTTCGACGTCAGCGGGAACACCCTGCTGGCGCCGGCCGAGGTGCAGGCCGCGGTGGCGCCGTTCACCGGGCCGGGACGCGATTTCGGCGACGTCCAGCGCGCCCTCGAAGCGCTCGAGGCGGTGTACCACGCGCGCGGCTACAACGTCGTCACGGTCCAGCTGCCCGAGCAGGAGCTGAACGGCGGCGTGGTGCGCCTGAACGTGATCCAGACCCACGTGTCGCGCGTGAGCGTGGGCGGCAACCGCCATTACAGCGAGGAGAACATCCGCGCTTCGCTGCCGACCCTGCAGCCGGGCCAGACCCCGAACCTGAGCGAGGTCTCGGCGAATCTCCGCCTGGTCAACGAGAACCCGGGCAAGAAGGTCAAGCTGAACCTGGCCGGCGGCGATGCCGACGACGAGGTCGAAGCGCGCGTCGAAGTGCTCGACGAGCGCCCATGGAAGGCCATGCTCAGCGTCGACAATACCGGCACCGAAGCCACCGGCGAAACCCACGCCGGCGTCCTGCTCCAGCATGCCAACCTGTGGGGCCGCGACCACGTCGGCTCGATCCAGTACACCACCACCGCCGAGCGCCCGGACCGCGTGGCCGTGTGGTCGGCCGGCTACCACATCCCGCTGTACGCGCTGGGCGATTCGGTGGACCTGTTCGCCAGCTGGTCGAACGTCGACTCGGGCACCGTCACCGCCGGCATCTTCGACCTGGCCGTCAGCGGCAAGGGCGCGGTGGCCGGCGCGCGCTACACGCATGCGCTGGCCAAGCGCGGCAACCTGGAATCGCGCCTGGTCTACGGCATCGACTACAAGGCCTACAAGAACGACGTCGTGTTCGGCGGCCAGAACTTCGGCAACGACGTCACCGTGCACCCGCTCAGCATCGGCTGGGCCGCCAGCACCGTCGGCGCCAGCGGCGACGCCAACTTTGCCGTCAGCGTCCTGCAGAACATCGCCGGCGGCCCGCGCGGCGGCAACCAGGATTTCGCCGCGGTGCGCGCCGCGGCCAAGGCCAGCTACACGGTGCTGCGCTTCTCGGCCGCCTTCTCGAACGCGATCGGCGGCGACTGGCAAAGCCGGGTGCTGCTGAACGGCCAGGCCACCGGCGACGCGCTGGTGCCGGGCGAGCAGTTCGGCGCCGGCGGCTCGACCACCGTGCGCGGTTTCGGCGAGCGCGATCTGGCCACCGACGCCGGCGTGGTCGCCAACCTCGAGCTGTACACGCCCAACCTGTGCGCGCGCGCGCTGTGGCAGTGCCGCCTGCTGGGCTTCTACGACTTCGCCTGGGGCCAGCGCAACCACATCCTGCCGGGCGAACTGCGCCGCGCCGAGATCTCGAGCGCCGGCCTGGGCCTGCGCTTCGCGGTGGCCGGCAACGCCAGCGTGCAGCTCGACTACGGCCACGCCCTGCACACCGGCTCGATCGCCGCCACCAGCAAGAACAAGCTGCATGTCCGCGTAGGCCTGGCCTACTAGGGGAGAACAAGAATGACGACGACTATCGAACGAAGCAGCATGCGGCGCCGCGCGGGAGCCCTGATGCTGGCCGCCTGCTGGCTGCTCGGCCCCGCCGTGCAGGCCGCGCCCACGCTGCCGCAGGTGGTGAACGGCCAGGCCACCTTCAACCAGCAGGGCAACGTGTTCTCGATCACGAACACGCCCGGCGCCATCATCAACTGGCAGAGCTTCAACATCGGCGCCGGCGAAATCACCCGCTTCATCCAGCAGAGCAGCGACAGCGCGGTGCTGAACCGCATCGTCGGGCAGGACCCGACCAGGATCCTCGGCGCCCTGCAGTCGAACGGCAAGGTCTTCCTGATCAACCCGAACGGCATCCTGTTCGGCCAGGGTTCGCGGGTCGACGTCAACGGCCTGGTGGCGTCGACGCTGAACCTGTCGGACGCCGACTTCCTGGCCGGGAAGAAGAACTTCCAGGCCGGCCCCGGCGCCGTGCCCGGCAGCTTGCGCAACGACGGCGCCATCACCACGCCCGGCGGCGGCAAGGTCTTCCTGATCGCGCCGAACGTCGAGAACAACGGCATCGTCGCGGCGCCGAACGGCGAGGTGGTGCTGGCGGCCGGCCGCAGCGTGCAGCTGGCCGATTCGTCCGATCCCAACTTGCAGGTGGTGATCTCGGCCCCGGCCGACCAGGCGCTCAACCTCGGCAAGGTCATCGCCGATGGCGGCCGCATCGGCATCTACGGCGCCCTGGTGAACCAGCGCGGCGCGCTGAATGCCGACAGCGCCGTGGTCGGCGCCAACGGCCGCATCGTCCTCAAGGCCAGCGGCGCCGCCACACTCGGCGCCGGCAGCACCACCCAGGCACGCGCGGCGGGCAAGGGCGGCGAGATCCAGGTGCTGGGCAAGCAGGTCGCCATCGAAGGCCAGGCCAGCGTCGACGCCAGCGGCCGGCTGGGCGGCGGCGCCGTGCTGGTGGGCGGCGACTACCAGGGCGGCGGCGTGCAGCGCGCGCAGTCGGCCGACGTGGCCGCCGGGGCCAGCCTGCGCGCGGATGCGACGGTGGCTGGCGACGGCGGCAAGGTCGTGGTCTGGTCGGACGGCACGACCCGCGCCGCCGGCAGCATCTCGGCGCATGGCGCCGGCAGCGGCAAGGGCGGCCTGGTCGAAACCTCGGGCCACCTGCTGGACGTGAACGGCATTGCCGTCGACGCCGCCGGCGGCAAGGTCGGCAACGACGAGGGCAGCAACGGTACCTGGCTGCTCGACCCCAACGATATCGAAGTGGTGGCGGGCGGCGCCTCCACCGACAGCCTCACGAAACTCGCCCCGGCCACGCTCACGGCGGCCGGCGCCGACATCGTGCTGCAGGCAGAGCACAACCTGACCTTCACGAATGCCCTGAACGCGGCCGCCGGCGTGCGCGCCCAGGCCGGCAACGACATCAACGTCAACGCCCAGGTCAGCAGCAGCGGCGGCGACCTCGATTTCCGCGCCGGGAATGCGCTGAACATCAATGCCGCCGGCGCGCTGCGCAGCGCCAACTATATCGACATCGCGGCCAACCGCGTGACGCTGGCCGGCACGATCGGCAAGCTCACCGGCACGCAGCTGCCGATCCTGAGCTTCACCTCGACCGACCCGGCCCGCGCTATCGTGGTCGGCGCCGGCACGGCGGACACCAACGCGCTGTGGCTGGATGCCGCGGCGCTCGGCCGCATCAGCGCCGGCCTGTTCGAACTCAATCTCGGCAACAGCCGCCACACCGGGCCGGTATCGATCAAGGCCGACCTGACGGCGTCGAGCAGCCTGGTGATGGAAAACGGCGGCCGGATCGCCGTGGATGCCAAGGTCGACCTGACCTCGAATCCGGACAGCCGCGTGTTCGCCAACCTGTACGGCGGCGTCGACAGCAAGATCCAGGTGACCGGCACGCTGGCGGCATCGAAGACGGTGGCGCTGGACGGCGGCAGCGGCGCGGTGGAAATCAGCCCTGGCGCACGCGTGTCCTCCGCGACCGGCGCGGTCAGCATCGCCGGCGCCACGACCCAGGTCCCGAGCGGCACCGTGTCGCAGGGCGGCGACCAGCCGACGACCCCGACGACGCCGACCCCGCCGCCGCCGCCACCGCCACCACCACCACCGCCGCTGACGCTGGACATCTGTCTCGCCACGCCGGGCACGGCCGGCTGCGCCGACCTCATCGCCAAGGAGATCCAGGCCTGCACGCTGTTCCCGAACGGCGCCAACTGCGGCAAGGTGATGCCGAAGCTCGAGACCTGCCAGGTCAATCCGGCGGCGCCGGGCTGCGGCGTGGTGCTGGCCCACCACGACATCGACGTCTGCCTGGCGAATCCCCAGCAGCCTGGCTGCGCCGCCAAGATCCCCACCTACGAGGCCTGCCGCGCGAATGCCGCCGGCTATGGCTGCGGCACCGTGATCCAGCGCCACGACCAGGTCACGGCCTGCATCGTCAACCCGGCCGCGCCGGGCTGCGCTGCAACCCTGCCGACCCTGGCGCAATGCCGCGCCGACGCCGGCATCTACGGCTGCGCACCGGTGCTGGCGCGCGCCCAGTTCGATTCCTGCGTGGCCCATCCGGAAGGCGCCGGCTGCATGGAGAACGTGCTGCCCAAGCTGGCGGCCTGCAAACTGACGCCTTCGCTCGACGGTTGCGCCCAGGTGCTGGAAATGACTTTCCAGGCCTGCCTGGCGAATCCGAACGATGCAGGCTGCAGCGGCGTATTGCCGACCCTGTCGCAGTGCGTGATCAACAGTTCCGCACGCGGCTGCGACGCCGTGCTGCCGACGCTGTCCCAATGTATTGGCAGCCCCGGCCTGCAGGGTTGCAGCGTGCGCCTGCCCAGCCTGCAGGCTTGCGTGGCATCGCCGGCGGCCCCGGGCTGCGGCGCGGTGCTGCCGACGCTGGCGCAATGTACCGGCAATCCCGTTCTGCCGGGCTGCGCGGCGGTGCTGCCCAGCCTGCAGACCTGCGCGGCCTCGCC
This sequence comes from uncultured Massilia sp., assembly GCA_913778765.1. Taxonomy (GTDB): domain Bacteria; phylum Pseudomonadota; class Gammaproteobacteria; order Burkholderiales; family Burkholderiaceae_D; genus Telluria. The sequence goes on from CAJYXO010000077.1 coordinate 15,619, forward strand.
GGCAAACCCGGGTTGCAGCGCGGTGCTGCCGACGCTGGCCCAATGCGTGGTCAGCCCCGGCCTGCAGGGCTGCAATGCGGTTCTGCCCAGCCTGCAAGCCTGCGCGGCATCGCCGGCGATGCCGGGCTGCGAAGCGGTGCTGCCGAAGCCCGACTTCTGCAGCACGCATCCGGCCGATCCGGGCTGCGCCGTCTTCGGCGGCAACAGCGGCAGCGGCGTCACGGCCGAGGCCAAGCCGGTGGCGCAGGCGGTGCAGAACACGGTCCAGCTGATCAACCAGGGCAAGGGCGCCACCGGCGCCACCCCGGCGCCAGGCTCGGGCGCCGGCAGCGCTCCCGCGCCCGCCGCGAACCAGCCGGCCGAGGGCCAAGACAACAAGAATCCTGAGCAGAACGGCAAGACCGCGGGACCGGCGCAGGCGGACAACACTGGAGCGAAGAATGAAAAACCAGCGACCAAAATGTACTGCAACTAAGGGGATGGACATGCTGAAATCCCTGCTGTGCGCAGTGCTCCTGCTGGCCGGCGGCTCTGCCTGGGCGGCGCAAGTGGTCGGCGTGGTGGCGCATCTGAGCGGCCCGCTGCTGGACCGCAAGCTCGATGGCAGCGTCAAGGTGCTGGGCCTGAAATCCGAAATCGAGAATGGCGACACGCTGGTGGCCGAGAAGAACACCTACGCCCAGATCCGCTTCGTCGACAACAGCGAGATCACGCTGAAGCCCGGCACCACCTTCCGCATCGAGAACTTCAGCTACGACGCCGGCAAGCCCGAAGCCGACAGCGCCGCCTTCAGCCTGGTCAAGGGCGGCCTGCGCTCGATCACCGGCCTGCTGGGCAAGCGCAACAAGGAGAAGTTCTCGCTGAAGACGCCGACCGCGACCATCGGCATCCGCGGCACGACCTTCATCGCGACCTGGGTCGCGCCGCCGCCGCAGGGCATCCAGTTGGGGAACGGCGCCGCGCCGCAGGGCATCGCGCCCGGCCTGCACGTTTCGGTCTCGGAAGGCGCCATCATGGTGACCAACAGCGGCGGCTCGCAGGGCTTCCAGGCCGGCCAGTTCGGCTACGTGCCGGGCGTGAGCCAGGCGCCGGTGGTCGTCCCGCCGAACACCGGGCTGCAGTTCGCGCCGCCGCCTTCGTTCAACGGCAACGGTACAGGTACAGGCGCCGGACCGCAGGCGTCGGCCGGCGGCAGTTCGCAGGAGAAGCCGGGCGTGGTGGACTGCATCGTCAGGTAAACTTGGGCGCCCATAAACAAAAAGCCTGCGTCCCCGAAGGGTACGCAGGCTTTTTGTTTGAAGCGCTGAAACTTACAGCACGTCGCTGGCGTGATCCGCCAGGCGCGAACGCTCGCCGCGCGCCAGGGTCACGTGGCCGCTGTGGCCCCAGCCCTTGAAGCGGTCGACCACGTAGGTCAGGCCGCTCGAACCTTCGGTCAGGTAAGGCGTGTCGATCTGGGCGATGTTGCCGAGGCAGAGGATCTTGGTGCCCGGACCGGCGCGCGTGACCAGGGTCTTCATCTGCTTGGGCGTCAGGTTCTGGGCCTCGTCGATGATCAGGAACTTGTTCACGAAGGTGCGGCCGCGCATGAAGTTCAGCGACTTGATCTTGATGCGCGAACGGATCAGGTCCTGGGTCGCGGCGCGGCCCCAGTCGCCGGCGTCGCTGTCGCCCTTCATGAGCACTTCGAGGTTGTCGTCGAAGGCGCCCATCCACGGCGACATCTTCTCTTCCTCGGTGCCCGGCAGGAAGCCGATGTCTTCGCCCACCGGCACCGTCACGCGGGTGACGATGATCTCGTTGTAGACTTTCGTTTCCAGCACCTGCGCCAGGCCCGCGGCCAATGCCAGCAGGGTCTTGCCGGTACCGGCCTGTCCGAGCAGGGTGACGAAGTCGACTTCCGGGTTCATCAGGAGGTTGAGCGCGAAGTTCTGCTCGCGGTTGCGCGCGGTGATGCCCCACACGTTGTTCTTGTTGTGGCTGAAGTCGCGCAGGGTCTGCAGCACGGCGGTCTTGCCGTTGATTTCCTTGACCTGGCCGCTGAACGGCGCTTCGCCATTGTTCGGCTCGAAGTAGACGAACTGGTTGACCATCAGCGAGGGGATGAAGGGACCGGTGACGCGGTAGTAGGTCGACGAGTTGCCGCCCTTGATCTCCTGCCAGGACTCCATGTTCTTGCCATGCTTGGTCCAGAAGTCGTCCGGCAGCTGGACGATGCCCGAATACAGCAGGTCGGTGTCTTCCAGCACGTGGTCGTTGAAGTAGTCTTCCGCGGCCAGGCCCAGGGCGCGCGCCTTGATGCGCATGTTGATGTCCTTCGACACCAGCACGATCGCGCGGCCCGACTGGTCGGCTTCGAGTGCGCGCACCACGCCCAGGATCTGGTTGTCGGCCTTGCCCGAGGGGAGGCCTTCGGGCAGGGTGGCCGCATTCAGGCGGGTCTGGAAGTGCAGGCGGCCCTTGGCATCCTTGTTGCCCAGCTTGGCCAGCGGGATGCCGGCTTCGATCGCGTCGTCGTCGGTGTTGGCGATCAGGGCGTCCAGCGTGCGCGATACCTGGCGCGCATTGCGCGCGACTTCCGACATGCCCTTCTTGTGGTTGTCGAGCTCCTCGAGCGTCATCATCGGCAGGTAGACGTCGTGCTCCTCGAAGCGGAACAGCGAGGTCGGATCGTGCATCAGCACGTTCGTGTCGAGCACGAACATCTTGGCGCTGCCTGCGCTGTCGGCCTTGCGGCTGGCCGAGGACTTGACGTTGACCTCGACCGGCTTGTGCTTGGCCGGATGCGGCTCGTTCATGTCGTTTTCGCGCAGCTTCGCACCAACGCCATTCTTGCCGCCCTTGTCTGCGCGGGCAGGGGCGGGCAGGGTGGCGACGGCGGCCGGCGGCGTGGTTTCACGCGCCGGCGCCTCGGCCAGCAGCGCCGCCTTCGACTTGCGTGCGCGGGCGGGCTTGGCGGCGACGGCCGGGCCGCTGATCAGGTCTTCGACAGGGTCGTTCTCCGCCTTCGCGGCTGCGCGGACAGGCGATTTGCCGGGTTCGGCCTTGGGGTAATCCTTGGCCAGCAGGATGGTGGCCGGCTTGCTTGGTATTTTCGGTAGTGGCATCAGGTTCTCAATCGTGTAGAAGTCGAAAAAATGCGCCGTGCGGACGGATGCGCCGACGGGCCGGACAGATGCAACTGTGGGGGGAACTGGTCGGCCCCCGGCCTACCCGGAATGGGATCGGGGCCGTGGGCCGGATTGAATGGATGCGGTGAGGTAAAACTGGGACGCAAAATAGGCAAAAGTATGGCAACGAGTTAATCATATCGGAGCCATCATCGACAGGAGCTCGAAGCAGCAGCTTATTCAAGTTCCTGGGGCTGGCTCTTCAGGAATTCCAGCACTTCCGCGACGTGGTCATTGACCTTCACGCCACGCCATTCTTTCACCACTTTGCCGTGAGCGTCAATGATAAACGTACTGCGCTCGACCCCGCGCACTTTCTTACCGTACATGTTCTTCATCTTCATCACATCGAACTGGTTGCAGACCACCTCTTCCGGGTCGGAAATCAGTTCGAAGGGCAGGCCGAGCTTGGCCTTGAAGCTCTCGTGGGAGCGCAGCGAATCGCGGCTGATCCCGTAGACGGTGGCGCCGAGCGCGGTGATCTCGTCGTAGTGGTCGCGGAAGTTCATCGCTTCCGTCGTGCAGCCGGGAGTGTTGTCCTTCGGATAGAAATACAGCACCGTGAACTTGCCGGGGCGGCCCTGCAGCTCGAAAGTCTGGTCGCCGGTCATGGCGGCGCTAAAGTTCGACAAGGGCTTGTCGGCCAAGGATTCGGTGGATGCTGCGGATGGGCTTTCGGCCACGGGGTTCTCCTGTCAGGAACTCAGGTGTTGGGTATCGAGGACGATCAGTTCTCCCGACCGCCCCGGCACGTCGCCCCACTGCACCGGAAATTCCGGCAGCGGGACATGCTTTATCTTCTCATAATAGTCCGCCATCGAGGCAAGCTGGTAACCTTGGGCTTTCCAACCTGACAACAGCTGATCGAAGATGGGGGCGAGTTTCTGTCCTTCAAGTTCTGCGTGCAGGGTATACACGTGGTCGCGCCGGTTGTCCGCCGTCAGCTTGAGCAGGTGGGCGGCGATGTTCTCGTTGCTCAGCACCGTGCCGTCGATCTCGCGGCCCAGCAGCTCGTCGAGTGTCGGCAGGGTGGTCGGCATCTGGATGTGCCGCATCCCCTTGAAGCGGTAGGGACCTGCCTGCGGATCGCGCAGGGCGCCATTCTCCGCGAGTACCGCGCGGCCGTCCGAAGCATAGGCATAGCCCTGGGTGTCATGGTGGGCGAAGGCGTGCGCGTTCATCTGCCAGCCGGCCGCGCCGTGGGTATGCGGGGCTTCGCCGAAGACCTGGGCGTAGCGCCGCTCGCTCTTCTGCATCATGCGCACGGTCCACTGCGCATCCTTGCCGCGCACCTTGTCCTGCCACAGCACGTGGTCCCAGGTATGGATGCCGCATTCGAAGCCGGCGTCGCGCGCGGCGCGCATCTCGGCCGCGCCCTTCACGCCGATGTCCGGGCCCGGCAGCAGCACGCCGTACATCAGGGTCTTGACGCCGTAGTGTTCGAGCACCGAGGTGCGCGACACCTTCTGGAAGAAGCCGGGACGCAGCGCCCGCCGCATGGCCCAGCCGGTGTGGTCGGGGCCGAGCGAGAACAGGAAGGTCGCGCCGGCGGCGTGCCGGGTCAGCATGCGCACCAGATTCGGCACGCCTTCGAGCGTGCCGCGGTAGGTGTCGACGTCGATCTTGAGGACCAGCAGGGGAGGAGCCGATTGAGCCAAGATGCGTCCTCAGTCCATCAGGGCCTGGGCGGCGGCCACCTGGCCGCGGTAGGCGTCGAAGATCCCGCGCAGGGCGTCCGCCATCGTGGTCGTGGGCGCCCAGCCGAGATCCCGCATCGTGTTCTCGATCTTCGGCACGCGGTTCTGCACGTCCTGGTAGCCGGCGCCGTAGTAGGCGCCCGAGCTGGTCTCGACGATGTTGACCTTTTGCGCACCGGCCGCGTATTCCGGGTACTCGGCGGCGAGCTTCAGCATCATGTCCGCCAGGTCACGGATCGCGTAGTTGTTGGCCGGATTGCCGATGTTGTAGATCTGGCCGCTCGCCTTGCCATCCTCGTTCTCGATGATCTTCATGAGGGCGTCGATGCCGTCGTCGATGTAGGTGAAGGCGCGCTTCTGGT
>CAJYXO010000078.1 GCA_913778765.1 uncultured Massilia sp.
CGGCGATTTCCTGGCCGCCACGCGCGCGGTAGCGCACGGCGCCCGGGTGGCGTTCGGCCGGCGCGTAGCCGAGGCGGCCCAGCGCGTCGTCGAGCGTGACGACCAGGTGGCAGGCGTCGAAGCGGGTGGTGACCTCGAAGCGGCCGGTCATGATCTGCGCGGCCATCGGCAGCGTGCCGCCGGCCAGGATCGGGACCACGATGTAGGCCAGCGGCGCGCCCGGATCGAACTGGTGGAAGACCACCATCAGCGTGGGCAATCCCAGCAGCAGCATCAGGCCCAGCCAGACCACGCGCTGCGGCGAAGTCAGCGGCGACGGGCGGCGAGCCTGTCCCGGGGCGCGCTCGATGTCGGAAAACGTCACGCTTTTCATGATGGGCTCCTTGGCTGAGGGCTGAAGGTCCGCAAGTGAACGGACACATCCATCATTTTGATAAATCACGCCGGACAGGAATTGATCCGCCTCAAACGCGTCCTTCCCGGAAATGAAATGTCTTTCGATTTGGAAATTCGTGGGGCAAAAATGCCACGCTGCGCGAAAAGCCGTTGAGATTTGTGCGCAATCTAACAGTTGATGGGTAGGCGCGAACTTAAGCTGTCAGCTAAGATCGGTGTCAATACGCCGGCTCCATCGGAGTGTAAGAGCGCCTGACAACTTAACTCAGGAACTATCATGAAACTGAAATCTCTTGTTCTAAGCGCCCTCGTCGCGGGCGCGGCGTTCGCCTCGCAAGGCGCCGCCGCGCAGGCGATCGACCGCAGCGTTCCGCTAGTAACGGCGGGCGACGGCGTGGGCGGCTTCAACGCGCATTTCGGCGATACCTTCACGGCCTCGACCGTCGGCAGCAGCTTCACCGACGTCTTCACCTTCAACGTCGGCACGCCCTTCGATGCCGCCGCCTCGGTGACCTCGTCCTACCTGAACACCCCGCAGACCAAGGACCTGCTGATCACGGGTTTCAACCTGTACCGCTACGACCCGGTGACGATGGCCATCCTCGGCACCGCCATCGCCGGCATCAACGAGACCGGCTTCGGCCCGAACCCGACCGATTCGTGGTCGCTGTCTGCCTATGGCCTGAGCAGCGGCTACTACGCGCTGCGGATCGACGGCCGGGTGATGGGAGAGGGCGGCGGCGCCTTCGGCGGCGATCTGACGATCTCGCCGGTGCCGGAGCCGGCCACCTACGGCATGCTGCTGGCCGGCCTCGGCCTGGTCACCGTGGCGGCGCGCCGCAGGCTCAAGCCGGCGCCGATTCAGCGGCGTTGATACAGGCGGAAGCGCTCGAGGCGGTCGGAAGGCCGGCGGCCCTCCCACAACAGGGTCCAGTCGCGCGGACGGAAGTCCTGCAGCACCACTTCGCCGCCGCGCGGACCTTCGCCGGTCTGGATCACGCTCTGGCGATTCGGATCGGCATGCGTGCCGTCGGCAGGCTTCCTGAGGCTTTCCTGCAGCAGCAGGTAACTGCACTTGCCGCCTTCGACGCCGGCGAAGGGCAGGTGGCCGAAGTAGGCGAAGGAGGCGCGCTGGGCCGGGCCGACGTTGGTGTCGATGCAGTCGGCGTTGGCCGGCAGGCGGGCCGCGATCTGCTGGGCCACCGACGCGTAGCTGCGGGCATAGTTCAGGTCCGGCAGGAACAGGGTCATCAGCAGCACCCACAGCAGGATCAGGCCGCCGGAAGACAGCACCACGGCGCGCCACAGCACCGAAGGCTGGCGCGACAGACGCCAGTGCACCAGCACGAACCAGCCGGCCGTGGCCGCGGCCGCGACGATGAAGGCGACGATGCCGACTTCGGGGTGGAAGCCGGGCACCAGCTTGAGCGCGTTCTTGGCGAGCTGGGCCGGCCAGCCGGTCAGCTTGGCGATCCAGAACAGCCAGACGATGGCGGCCAGCAGGGTCAGTACCATCACCGAGAACCAGTCGATTGCATTGATCGTGCCGCGCTTCATGGTCGGCAGGCCGAAGGCGGCCATCAGCGCCATCGGCGGCAGCAGCTTGAGCAGGTCGCCGTTTTCCGGCACCGGGTCGCACAGCACCAGCAGCACCAGCAGGCCGACGAAGCAGGTCGGCAGGATGATGTGCAGCATGCCGTGCTGGCGGCGCCAGGCCCAGGCCGCCCAGGCGGCGAAGGGCCAGGCCGGCCAGCAGAACCAGATGCCGACGCGGAAGAAGGCGCCGATCGAATTCCAGCTCGGCGTACTCAGCTGGCTGGCGTTCCAGGCCAGCCACTCGCTCACCGGCAACTGGTGATAGGGCTTGGCCAGAAGTGCCGGCAGCACCCAGACCAGCATGATCAGCACGGCAATGCCGGCCGCCTGGCCCAGGTGGCGCAAGACCGGCGCCGCCGGCATCTTCAGGAAACGGGTGCAGAGGAACAGCGCGAACAGCAGCACGATGGGCGAGGCGATGCCGCGCGTCAGCGCCAGCGCGCCCAGCGCCGCGCCGGTCAGCATCACGTTGCGCGGGGTCGCTTCTTCGAGATAGCGCACCGAGCGGAGCAGGAACCAGGCCAGCAGCGAACCCTGCAGCGTGACGGCCAGGGTTTCATGGCTCTGCAGCAGCAGGCCCAGGCAGCCCAGGTAGATCAGGACCGCGGTATCGGCCAGGGTGCGGCCGTAGTCGTCGGGTTCGGGCTGGCCGCCGAAGGCCAGGCGCAGCGGCTGGGCCTCGGCGCGGCGGCCAAGGCGGAACGCGGTCTGCCACAGCGACACGGTGCCCAGCGCGAAGATGCCGATGGTCGACATGCGCGCCGCCAGCACGTCGCCGAGCAGCCAGCCGAACAGCTTGATGCCGATGGCGCCCAGCCAGAATGCCAGCGGCCCTTCTTCGGGCGAGGGCAGGCCGGCAATGTTCGGCAGCAGCCAGTCGCTGACGCCGCCATGCGCCATGGTCCACATGATGCCAAAGCTGGCCGCGTCGTCCTTCCACGGATCGCGCCCGATCAGGCCTGGCAGGATGTACAACAGGCCGAGTGCATACAAGGCCCATCGTGGCAGCGCGAGAGTGGCGGCGGCGGGGAGGCGGACTGGTTTCATCGATCGTGTTGCGTGATGCAGTGTAATAATGCCGGCTAGTATAGCGGCAAAAAAAAAGGAAGCCCCAGGGCTTCCTTTCCTGAAAGCCAAACGGCTTCCGAGTGTTCGCTCGCCTCGGATTAGCCGTTGGCGACGCTGGTCTTCGAGCCGACCGAGCCGAACTTCTGGCGGAACTTCTCGACGCGGCCAGCGGTGTCGACGATCTTGTGCTTACCGGTGAAGAACGGGTGCGATTCAGCGGACACCTCGATCTTGACCAGCGGGTATTGCTTACCTTCGAAATCGATGGTTTCGCGGGTAGCGATGGTCGAACGGGTGATGAATTTGAAGTCGCAGGACAGGTCGTGGAAGACGACTTCGCGGTAATCCGGATGGGTATCGGTTTTCATGGTTTTGCCTCGGTTAAGTTGGTAGCCAAAAGGCACTTCGTCGGTCCTGCTGCTTCTTGACCCGATTGCCGATCACTTGCCAGGGGTGGTAATGAACCGGAGATTATAAGCCACCCCGATCCCCGAAGCAACCCGAGCGCCTCACGAGGCCCATGGCGGCGTTGCGTGGGCTCGCCGTACAGCTCAGCCGTGCGGGAGGCGCGCCATCATGGTCAGGATCATGCCGCCGAAGCCGAGCACCATGGTGATGGCCGTTGCCGCCATCCATTTGCTCAGGTGCGCGGATTCGCTGTGGATATTGGTCTTGAGCTCGGCTTTCAGTTCCGACAGGTCAGCTTTGGTGGGTAGCATGGTGAGTGTCGTTTCGAAGCGGGTTTCGAGGACGGTCAGGCGCCGGTCGAGCAGCGGATCCTTGTGGCGCTGGACTGGCAGGTCATGCAGTTCGTCGGAAATCATTGTCGCTCCTGGGTCACCCCTTGTTGGTATGGGAGCGATTTTCCGGGCTGGGTCCGTCCAGGGCTTGATCTGAATAAATCGTGGCGCATAAAAAGAAAAAGGCGAGCCCGGCTCACCTTTTCGTGGATCCCGTTATAAAACGGCCGGGATCAGCCGCCGCGACGCATCAGGTCGAAGAACTCGACGTTGTTCTTGGTCGCGCGCATCTTGTCGAGGATGAACTCCATCGCCTCGATCTCGTCCATCGAGTACAGCAGCTTGCGCAGGATCCAGATCTTCTGCAGCTGGTCCGGCTTGATCAGCAGCTCTTCGCGGCGGGTGCCCGACTTGTTCAGGTTGATGGCCGGGTAGACGCGCTTCTCGGCCAGGCGACGCTCGAGGTGCACTTCCATGTTGCCGGTGCCCTTGAATTCTTCGTAGATCACGTCGTCCATGCGCGAACCGGTTTCGATCAGCGCGGTGGCGACGATGGTCAGCGAACCGCCTTCCTCGACGTTACGGGCGGCGCCGAAGAAACGCTTCGGACGCTGCAGCGCGTTGGCGTCGACACCGCCGGTCAGCACCTTGCCCGAGGCCGGGATCACGGTGTTGTAAGCGCGCGCCAGACGGGTGATCGAGTCCAGCAGGATCACGACGTCCTTCTTCATCTCGACCAGGCGCTTGGCCTTTTCCAGCACCATCTCGGCGACTTGCACGTGGCGGGTGGCCGGTTCGTCGAAGGTCGAGGCGACGACTTCGCCGCGCACCGAACGCTGCATCTCGGTCACTTCTTCCGGACGTTCGTCGATCAGCAGGACGATCAGGGTGCAGTCCGGGTGATTCGCGGTGATCGCGTGGGCGATGTGCTGCAGCATGACCGACTTGCCCGACTTCGGCGAGGCCACCAGCAGGCCGCGCTGGCCCTTGCCGATCGGCGAGATCAGGTCGACGATGCGGCCGGTGATGTTCTCGGCGCCGTTCATGTCGCGCTCGAGGCGCAGCGGCACTTGCGGGTGCAGCGGCGTCAGGTTTTCGAACAGGATGCGGTGCTTGGACGCTTCCGGCGATTCGCCGTTCACCTTGTCCACCTTCACCAGCGCGAAGTAACGCTCGCCATCCTTCGGCGTACGCACTTCGCCTTCGATCGAGTCACCCGTATGCAGGTTGAAGCGGCGGATCTGCGACGGCGAGATGTAGATGTCGTCGGTCGACGCCATGTAGCTCGCATCCGGCGAACGCAGGAAGCCGAAGCCGTCCGGCAGCACTTCGAGTGCGCCGTCGCCGAAAATCTGTTCGCCTTGTTTCGCGCGCTTCTTGAGGATCGCGAACATCAGTTCTTGTTTGCGCAGGCGAGCTGCGTTGTCGATGTCCAGGCTGATCGCCATCTCCAGAAGGGCGGAGACGTGCATTGCCTTCAGTTCAGATAAGTGCATGTGTCGGGTGTCCCGTGACGGGAAAGTAAAGGTAGGGGAGGGAACTACGTGGGTTATATAAAGAGAAGCATCGGAGTCGATGGTCTTCCCGGGATGGCGGCAACGCGGGCGCGCTGCCGCCGGCTATGGTATCAGATGTTGCTGTCGATGAAAGCAGTCAGTTGGCCTTTTGCCAAGGCGCCGACTTTCTGGTCGACCGGCACGCCATTCTTGAAGAGGATCAGGGTCGGGATGCCGCGGATGCCGAACTTCGCGGGCACGGCCTGGTTCGCATCGACGTCCATCTTCGCGATCAGGAGCTTGCCGTCATATTCCTTGGCGACTTCTTCGAGAATCGGGGCAATCATCTTGCAGGGGCCGCACCACTCGGCCCAGAAGTCGACCAGGACCGGGCGCTCGGACTTCAGCACGTCGGTTTCGAAGGATGCATCGCTAATGTGTTTGATGTTTTCGCTCATGTTTTCCTCAATGAGAGGTGGTCAATTAACGCCTGAACGCACAATGGTGGAGACACTGTGTGCAATATTCATTCAATAGTGGAAGAGCTGCAAGGGGGTGTCAGGCGGGGGTTAGCTGGAATAATAACCGATTTTCCTGAAACGTGTTCGCAAGCTTTGTACAAAATCTTAACACGTCGGCGCCCGGTGCGAGCGGGCCGGGAATGCAGCAGGGGTTTGCGCTGATTCTATTATTGCCGACGTTAGTGCCGCATGCACATTTGCTGGCGGATTTATTTTGCCGTGTGGTCCTTACGGCAAGCGCCGTTCAACCCACGTTGCCGGTGAATTTATACAGCTGGCCCGGATGCCACATGGTCGCCACCGTCGCCACCTTGCCCTGCGAGGTGGTGCGCCGGCGTAGCACCAGGCAGGCGGTGCCGGCCACGATGGCCAGCATGTCGGCGACCTCGCGCGGCGCCGGCAAGGCTTCGATGCTGTACGTGGCATCCTGCAGCGGCGCGGCCGCCATCAGGTGCTCGTTCGGGGTGATGCGGGTGTAATCCTGCTCCAGGTAGGCGGGGGCGCAGGCCGGATTCACCCAGCGGTCCTCGACCTGGATCGCCTGGCCGTTCTCGTGGTGCACGATCAGCGAGTGGAACAGCGGCGTGCCCGGCGCCAGTCCGAACTGCGTGGCCAGCGCCTCGTTGGCCGGCGCCTGCTCCAGCAGCAGCGGGCGGCTGGTGTGGGCGTGGCCGCGGGCGCGCACCTCGTCGGCGATGTTGCGGATCTCGACCAGGGTGGCCTGGTACTTTTGCGGCGCGACGAAGGTGCCGGCGCCCTGGCGCCGGGTCAGCACCTGTTCCGCCGTCAATTCGCGCACGGCGCGGTTGACGGTCATGCGCGACACCCCGAACTGGCGCACCAGCGCCTGCTCGGACGGCACCAGGTCGCCTTCTTTCCAGCGTCCGGAAGCGATCTCGCCGACCAGGTAATCCTTGATGCGCTGGAAAATGGGGGTGGCGTCTTGCGCGAACTGTTCGTCCAAACTACTCTCCGGGATTCAGGTGTGTGTTGTCCCTCATGCTCGTGCCGGGCGACGCCACATTCTAGCACCGCCGATTTGAAAGCAAGACCCGGGATGACGCCGTCCCCGCCACGCCGATACGATGGCTGCATTCGACTCGTGGAGCATGGAGAACATCATGGACAAACCCGCTTTCAACACCGATGAGGAACGCTGGGCCGCGGTACAGGCCCGCAGCCTCGATGCCGACGGCAGCTTCTATTACTCGGTGCGCACCACCGGGGTGTACTGCCAGCCGTCCTGCCCCTCGCGCGGCGCGCGGCGCGTCAACGTCGCCTTTCACGCCTCGCGCGAAGCGGCCGAAGCGGCCGGCTTCCGGCCCTGCCTGCGCTGCAAGCCGGACCAGCCGTCGCTGGCCGAGCGCCAGGCCGCCGCCGTGGCGCAGGCTTGCCGGCTGATCGACGCCGCCGTCGACGAGCCGGACCTGGAAACCCTGGCCCAGGCCTGCGGCATGAGCCGCTTCCACTTCCACCGCGTGTTCAAGGCGCATACCGGGATCACGCCGAAAGCGTATGCGGCGGCGCGCCGCGCCGAGCGTCTGAAGCAGGGCCTGGCGCAGGCGGCCACCGCGACCGAGGCGGCGTATGACGCCGGCTTCAATTCCAGCGGCCGCTTCTACGCCGCCACGCCCGGCGTGCTGGGCATGACCCCGGGCCGCTGGCGCGCGGGCGGCGGCGGGGAGCAGATCCGCTTTGCCGTTGCAGCCTGCACGCTTGGCGCCTTGCTGGTGGCCGCCACCGATAAAGGCATCTGCTCGATCCTGCTGGGCGACGACCCGGACGCGCTGGTGCGCGACCTGCAGGACCGCTTTCCGAAGGCCGAGCTGATCGGCGCGGAACCGGCGTTCGAGGCGACCGTGGCGCACGTGGTCGCCTTCGTCGAAGCGCCGCGCATCGGGCTCGCGCTGCCGCTGGACCTGCGCGGCACCGCCTTCCAGCAGCGCGTCTGGCAGGCCCTGCGCGCAATCCCGGCCGGCCGCACGGTGGGCTATGCCGAACTGGCCGCGCAGCTCGGCATGCCGCAGGGCGCGCGGGCGGTGGCCGGGGCTTGCGCCGCGAATCCGGTGGCGATTGCCGTTCCCTGCCATCGGGTGGTGCGCAACGATGGGTCGATTTCGGGTTACCGCTGGGGCGTGGAGCGCAAGAAGACCCTGCTCGAACGCGAGGCCGGCCAGGCGCAGGATGCTGCCCGATGAAGGCGATCGACTGGGATCGCATCGAGGCGGAGCTGGACGCGAACGGCTGTGCGGTACTGGCCGGCTTGCTGGATGCGGAGCAGTGCGCGGCCTACGCGGCGGCGTATGCGCAGGAGGGGCTGTTCCGCAGCCGGGTGGTGATGGAGCGCCACGGCTTCGGGCGCGGGGAATACAAATATTTCTCGCATCCGCTGCCGCCCGGGCTGGCGGGGCTGCGTGAAGCGCTGTACCCGCCGTTGGCGCGCATCGCCAACCGCTGGCAGGCAGCGCTCGGTCTCGATGATCGCTACCCGGCGGACCACGCAGACTACCTGGCGCGCTGTCACGCAGCCGGCCAGACCCGACCGACGCCTTTGCTGCTGCGGTACGGCGCCGGCGACTACAACTGCCTGCACCAGGATCTCTATGGCGAACACGTGTTCCCGCTGCAGGTGGCGGTCCTGCTCTCGCGTCCCTGGGACGATTTCAGCGGCGGCGAATTCGTCCTGACCGAACAACGCCCGCGCATGCAATCGCGCGCCGAGGTGGTGCCGCTGTTCCAGGGCGATGCCGTCGTCTTCCCGGTCCACACCCGCCCGGTGAACGGCACCCGCGGCATCTACCGCGTCAACATGCGGCACGGCGTCAGCCGCGTCCGCAGCGGGCACCGGCATACGCTCGGCATCATCTTCCATGACGCCGCCTGAAAATTCGGGGTCAGAGCACATTGCTAGTCAAATTCGGGGTCAGAGCACTTTTTCGCTCAAGTTCCCGCGCGCTAGTTTTGGACGACCGCGGCGGCCAATACCATCCGGCCGGCCATGCAGGCGGGACATCTCGTCGACGAAGGCTTGCGGACCGAACGGAGCATTGCTCTTGCTCGCTTGGCGAATCTGCGTGAGCAACTGGTCGGACAGCGCTTCCTTGAACAGGCTGCGATACGTGGCGCGCCGCTCTCCCTCATGCCTGCCAAGCCCTGTATAGATCAAATGCGGCGTGACGAGAGGATTGTCGTCGCCGAAGGCATTGGCCCGGTAGCTCGACCATCTGTAGTGTCCGGGATCGGCGACCATCCCCGCCCGTACGGGATTCAATTCAATGTACCGTTGGCAGATCAGCAGATACCGCTCATGGTCCACCAGGCACGATCGGAATCGTCCCTCCCACAATGTCCCCGTACGGGCGTGGCGCCGGTTGAAATACTGCACATAATGCTGACCGAGACGGCGCATCAGCACGCTCGGCCCCGTGGCGTTTCCCGATGACAGCAGCAGATGCACGTGATTGCTCATCAGTACATAGGCATGCACCTGGCATGTGGCTTCGGCGGCGTAGCGGCCGGCGAGGGTGAGATAAACAAGGTAATCGGCCTCACACGCAAAACAGGGATGCCGATTATTCCCGCGCTGGATGATGTGTAGCGGCACTGCGGGCAGTATCAGTCGTGGACGTCGTGCCATGAGATCGGAACTCCATGCAAAAGCACGACCTTAGCGACGCCAGGATCGATAGCAGTGGACGAGCCTCAATTGCACGCGAGTCCTTGTCATGAAAAGTGCTCTGACCCCGAATTTGATTGTTGCGCAATTTTCTATACACTCTGCTTCTTGATAAGAATACGGAGAGCCCCACGATGCGCCTCAAACCTCTGCAGTCCGCCCTGTTCGCCCTGATCACCACCGGCGCCATGGCCGCCGTCCACGCCGACACCGTGATCGACAACGCCAACGGCTACACCCTCAACGCGAAAGGGGACGTGATCCAGTTCGCTTCGATGGCCTTCGACGACCAGGGCAGGATCATTGCAGTGGGTGCTGCAAAGGACGTGGCGGCCAAGGCGCCGAAGGCGAAGCACGTCGACCTGCAGGGCCGCACCGTGCTGCCGGGCCTGATCGATGCGCACGGCCACGTGTTCGGCCTGGGCGCGATGCTGAGCCAGCTCGACCTGTCCACCTCGACCTCGCTGGACGGCGCCCTGAAGGCGATCGGCGATTACGCGCGCGCCAATCCGCAGCAGGCCTGGGTGCGCGGGCGCGGCTGGAACCAGGAGATCTGGAAGCTGGGCCGTTTCCCGACCGCCAAGGAACTCGATGGCGCCGTCGCCGACCGTCCGGTCTGGCTCGAGCGCGTCGACGGCCACGCCGGCTGGGCCAACAGCCGCGTGCTGGCGCTGGCCGGCATCACGAACGCGACCCCGGACCCGGCCGGCGGCAAGATCGTGCGCGACGCGAACGGCGTCGCCACCGGCGTGCTGGTCGACGCCGCCCAGCAGCTCGTCACCAAGGTGCTGCCTTCCACGACGGAGCAGGAAGGCCGGACGATGCTGGACCGCGCGCTCGAGAACATGGCCAGCGTCGGCCTCACCAGCGTGCACGATGCCGGCATCACGGTCGGCGAGGACAAGCTCTACCGCGACTATGCGGACCACGGCAAGCTGACCGCGCGCATCTACGCAATGATCGGCGGCACCGGCGCGGATTTTGACCAGTTGGCAAAAAATGGCCCGCTCCCCAGCTACGGCAAGGACATGTACGCGCTGCGCGCCGTCAAACTGTACGCGGATGGCGCCCTCGGCAGCCGCGGCGCGGCCCTGCTGGCGCCCTACAGCGACGATCCGCATTCGCACGGCCTGCTGTTCCACACGAACAAGGAGATCGACGCGATGATCACCAAGGCCATCAAGAAGGGCTACCAGGTGAACGTGCACGCGATCGGCGACGCCGGCAACAAGCAGATCCTCGACACCTTCGCGAAAGAGATCCCGGCGAATAAAGCGGCCGACAAACGTCACCGCATCGAGCACGCCCAGGTCGTGACCCTGAACGACATCCCGCGCTTCAAGAGCATCGGCATCATCCCGTCGATGCAGCCGACCCATGCGACCTCGGACAAGAACATGGCCGAGACCCGCATCGGATCCGAGCGCATGAAGGGCGCCTACGCGTGGAGGACGTTCCTGCAGCAGGGCTCGCGCATCGCCTGCGGTTCCGACTTCCCGGTCGAGGCGCCGAATCCCTTCTTCGGGATCCACGCCGCCGTCACCCGCCAGGACAAGGAGGGCAATCCGATCGCCGGCTGGTATCCGGAGCAGGAAATGTCGCTCAAGGAAGCCTTCCGCTGCTTCACCCTTGATGCAGCGTATGCCGGTCACCAGGAAAAGACGCTAGGCTCGCTCGAAGCCGGCAAATACGCCGACTTCATCGTGATCGACCGCGACCTGTTCAAGATGTCGCCTTACGACATTTACAAGACCACCGTTCTGGAAACCTGGGTCGCCGGACGCCAGGTCTATCAAAAGAAATAAGGGCGGAACGGGGGGATTGACTAAGTTGTATAGACAACCTAGACTTTCTTGACATTCCAAGGAGCCTGCCATGACCAACGCTTCGCCAATGCAAGATCCCCGTTTCGACCCGACCCGCAATATCCGCGCGCCCCGCGGCAGTGAGCTGGCTTGCAAGAGCTGGCTCACCGAAGCCGCCTACCGCATGCTGCAGAACAACCTGGATGCCGAGGTCGCGGAGAATCCGCAGCGCCTCGTCGTCTACGGCGGCATCGGCCGCGCCGCGCGCGACTGGGCCTGCTTCGACCAGATCCTGGCCTCGCTGCGCGAGCTCGAGGACGACCAGACCCTGCTGATCCAGTCCGGCAAGCCGGTCGGCGTGTTCCAGACCCACCCGGACGCGCCGCGCGTGCTGCTGGCGAACTCGAACCTGGTGCCGAAATGGGCCAACTGGGAGCACTTCAACGAGCTCGATCGCAAGGGCCTGTTCATGTACGGCCAGATGACGGCCGGCAGCTGGATCTACATCGGCACCCAGGGCATCGTGCAGGGCACCTACGAAACCTTTGCGGAAGCAGGGCGCCAGCACTTCGGCGGCGACATGGCGGGACGCTGGATCCTCACCGCCGGCCTGGGCGGCATGGGCGGCGCGCAGCCGCTGGCCGCCACCTTCGCCGGCGCGCTCTCGCTGACCGTCGAATGCCAGCAGAGCAGCATCGACTTCCGCCTGCGCACCCGCTACCTGGACAAGCAGGCGCACAGCATCGACGAAGCCCTGCGGATGATCCGCGAGCACAAGGAGAAAAAGGAAGCCGTCTCGATCGGCCTGCTCGGCAACGCCGCCGACGTGCTGCCCGAGCTGGTGCGCCGCGCCAAAGAAGGCGGTCTGGTGCCGGACCTGGTCACCGACCAGACCTCGGCCCATGACCTGATCAACGGCTACCTGCCGCGCGGCTGGACCGTCGCGCAGTGGAAGGCCGCGCAGCAGGATCCGGCCCAGCATGAGCGCTTGAAGCACGAAGCGGCGCAATCCGCCGCCGCCCACGTCCAGGCCATCCTCGATTTCCAGGCGCTGGGCGCCAAGGCCGTCGACTACGGCAACAACATCCGCCAGGTCGCCTTCGACGAGGGCGTCAAGAACGCCTTCGATTTCCCCGGCTTCGTACCGGCCTATATCCGGCCGCAGTTCTGCGAAGGCCGCGGCCCGTTCCGCTGGGTGGCGCTGTCCGGCGACCCGGAAGACATCTATAAAACCGACGCCAAGATCAAGGCGCTGTTCCCGCAGCACGCGCGCGTGCACCGCTGGCTCGACATGGCGCGCGAACGCATCGCCTTCCAGGGCCTGCCGGCGCGCATCTGCTGGCTGGGACTGGGCGAACGCCACATCGCCGGCCTGGCCTTCAACGAGATGGTCCGCAGCGGCGAGCTGAAAGCGCCGATCGTGATCGGCCGCGACCACCTCGACACCGGCTCGGTCGCCAGCCCGAACCGCGAAACGGAAGCCATGCGCGACGGCACCGACGCCGTCTCCGACTGGCCGCTGCTGAACGCCATGCTGAACACGGCCGGCGGCGCGACCTGGGTCTCGCTGCACCACGGCGGCGGGGTCGGCATGGGATATTCCCAGCACGCCGGCGTCGTCATCGTGGCCGACGGCACCGAGGCTGCGGATAAACGCCTGGCGCGCGTGCTGGTGAACGATTGCGCCTCCGGTGTGATGCGCCACGCCGACGCCGGCTATGAACTCGCGATCGAAGCCGCCAAGCGCTTCGGTTTGAAACTCCCGATGATCAAATAAGCACCATGAACCACCACCTGACTTTAGAACCCGGCGCCCTCGCGCTGAACGACCTGCGCGCCGTCTGGCAATCCGCCGGCGCTTTGCAACTGGCGCCGGAAGCCTATGCGGCGATCGACGCCTCGGCCGCCACCGTCCAGGCCATCGTCGCCAAGGGCGATCCGGCCTACGGCATCAACACCGGCTTCGGCATCCTGGCCAAGCGCCACATCCCGCAGACCCAGCTCGAACAGCTGCAGCGGAACCTGATCCTGTCGCATGCGGTCGGCACCGGCGAGCTGCTGCCGGACCACGTCGTGCGGCTGATCCTGCTGACCAAGATCGGCAGCCTGGCGCGCGGTTATTCCGGCGTGCGCCCGCAGATCGTCGATACCCTCGTCGCCCTGTACAACGCCGGCATCATGCCCGCGATCCCGTCTCAGGGTTCGGTGGGGGCTTCCGGCGACCTGGCGCCGCTGGCCCACATGACCCTGGCGATGCTGGGCGTCGGCCAGGTGCGCATGAAGGGCGAACTGATGGACGCCGGCGCCGCGCTGGACAAGGCCGGCATCGCGCCGGTGACCCTGGCGGCGAAGGAGGGCCTGGCGCTGATCAACGGCACCCAGGTCTCGACCGCGCTGGCCCTGCACGGCCTGTTCATGGCCGAACGCCTGCTGGAAGCGGCGATGGTGAGCGGTGCGCTGTCGCTGGACGCCGCGCGCGGCAGCGATGCGCCCTTCGACCCGCGCGTGCACGCGGTGCGCGGCCAGCCGGGCCAGATCGCGGCGGCGAAGATCTACCGCGAACTGGTGGCCGGCAGCGCGATCCGCGCGTCCCACCTGGTCGGCGACGAGCGCGTGCAGGACCCCTACAGCCTGCGCTGCCAGCCGCAGGTGATGGGCGCCGTGATGGACCTGATCGCGAACGCCGGCCGCACCCTGCTGATCGAAGCGAACGCGGTCACCGACAACCCGCTGATCTTCCCTGACGCCGGCGACAGCGGCGCCGGCATGATCGTCTCGGGCGGTAACTTCCACGCCGAGCCGGTCGCCTTCGCGGCGGATACCCTGGCCCTGGCCATCGCCGAGATCGGCGCGCTGGCCGAACGCCGCATCGCGCTGCTGATCGACGCCACCCTGTCCGGCCTGCCGCCTTTCCTGGTGAAGGAGCCGGGCGTGAATTCCGGCTTCATGATCGCCCACGTGACCGCCGCCGCGCTGGCCTCGGAAAACAAGTCGCTGGCGCATCCGGCCAGCGTCGACAGCCTGCCGACCTCGGCCAACCAGGAAGACCATGTCAGCATGGCCACCTTCGCGGCGCGCCGTCTCGACCAGATGGCGCACAATACGGGTGTCATCGTCGGGATCGAGCTGCTGGCGGCGGCCCAGGGGATCGAATTCCACCGTCCGCTGACCAGTTCGGACCATCTCGAGCACGTGCACGCCCTGTTGCGCGCGCGCGTGCCGGCCTTCGACGAAGACCGCTTCTTCGCGCCGGACATCGAGGCGGCCAGGAAGATGGTGATGGCCGGCGAACTGTCCGCGTCGTGCCGGGAGTTGTTCGAAAAGGAGTAGAGAATGGATTTCAGCTTCAAGGCGGGCAGGCTGCCGCTGCTGGTGTCGATGCCCCATGCCGGCACCGACATTCCCGACGACGTCGCCGCGCGCCTCGCTCCTTGCGCGGCGGCGCGCGCCGACACCGACTGGCACCTGCCGGCGCTCTACGATTTCCTCGACGAGATGGGCGCATCGAGGCTGTCGGCGCGCTGGTCGCGCTACCTGATCGACCTGAACCGCCCACCCGAGAACACCAACCTGTATCCGGGCCAGGACACGACCGGCCTCTGCCCCGTCGATACCTTCGGCCGCGAGCGCCTGTACCGCGAGGGCATGGAGCCCGACGATGCCGAAGTCCAGCGCCGCCTGGCGCAGTACTGGCGGCCGTATCACGACCAATTGCGCGCGGAACTCGACCGCCTGCTGGCCGAGCACGGGCGCGTGGTGCTGTGGGATGCGCATTCGATCGCATCCGTCGTGCCGCGCTTTTTCGAAGGCCGCCTGCCCGACCTGAACTTCGGCACCGCCGACGGCAAGTCCTGCTCGCAGCAGCTGGAAGGCGCGATGATCAAGCTGGTGGACAGCCAGGACCAGTTCTCCTTCGTCTTCAATGGCCGCTTCAAGGGCGGCCATATCACGCGCCATTACGGCAACCCGGCCGCGAACGTGCATGCGATCCAGCTCGAAATGGCGCAGTGCCTGTACATGGACGAGGCCGCGCCTTTCGATTACCGTCCGGACCGGGCGGACCAGGTGCGGCCGCTGCTGCGCGAGCTGCTGGGCGCTGCGGTCGAATGGGTGCGTGGATGAGCAGCCTGTTCGCCCGCCATGCCCTGCTGCCGGAAGGTTGGCGCGACGACGTGCTGCTCGAATGGGATGCGCAAGGTAACCTGGCGGCCGTCCGCGAGAACGCCGAAGCGCCGGCCGGCGCCGAACGCGCCGACTACGTCCTGCCCGGCATGATCAACCTGCACTCGCACGCCTTCCAGCGCGCCATGGCCGGCCTGGCCGAGCGGGCCGGCAGCCTTGAGGACAGCTTCTGGACCTGGCGCGAACTGATGTACCGCTTCGCCGGCCGCATCGCACCCGGGCAGCTCGAAGCGGTGGCGAGCCAGCTGTATGTGGAGTGCCTGCGCCACGGCTACACGGCGGTCTGCGAGTTCCACTACCTGCAGCGCGACATCGATGGCGCCTTCTACGCCGATCCGGCCGAGATGGCGCTGCGCATCGCCGCGGCCGGACAAGCTTCCGGCATCGGCCTGACCCTGCTGCCGGTGATGTACAGCCATGCCGGTTTCAATGAACAGCCGCTGAAACCCGCGCAGCAGCGCTTCCGCACCGACCCGGGCGCGGTGCTGCGCATCGTCGAGGTGCTCGACGCGCGGCGCGGGCCGCAGCTGGAAGTGGGCGCGGCGCCGCACTCGCTGCGCGCGGTGTCGAGCGGCCAGTTGCGCGAACTGGCGGCTGCGCTGCCGGCCGGGAGGCCGCTGCACATCCACATCGCCGAGCAGCAGCTCGAGGTCCGGCAATGCCTGGACGCGACCGGCATGCGTCCGGTCGATTACCTGATGCAGCAGGTCGACGTCGACGCGCGCTGGTGCCTGGTCCACGCGACCCATCTGACGGATGGCGAGACCGCTGCGCTGGCCGCCAGCGGGGCCGTCGCCGGCCTGTGCCCGACCACCGAGGCCAACCTCGGCGACGGCCTGTTCCCGCTGGCGCCCTACATCGCCGCCGGCGGCACGTTCGGCATCGGCAGCGACAGCCACGTATCCCAGAGCCCGGTCGAGGAGCTGCGCTGGCTCGAATACGGCCAGCGCCTGCTGCGCCAGCAGCGCAACATCGCCGTGGACGGGGACTGTCGCGACGTCGGCGCCTACCTGTGGCGGCAGGCCCTGCGCGGCGGCGCCCAGGCGTCCGGACGCGCGGTCGGCAGGCTCGAGCCTGGCCGGCGCGCCGATCTGCTGGTGCTGGACAGCGCCCATCCCAACCTCGATGGCGTAGACTCCGGGGAGGTGCTGGGCCGTTTCCTGTTCTGCGGGAACGACAACCTGGTGCGCGATGTGCTGGCGGGCGGCCAATGGGTGGTGCGCGGCGGCCGGCATGTCGATCAGGACGCGATCGCCCGGCGGTATACTGCGGCCGTGCGCGAGCTGCGCAGCATGTGACAGGAGGTAGCCATGACGATGCTCATCCCTTATGCCGGCCTGAGTCCGGTGCCCTGGAAGAACGGCGGCGGCAGCACGACGCAGATCGCCGTGTTCCCGCCGGACGCCGGCTTCGAGGATTTCGACTGGCGCGTGAGCCTGGCGACCATCGCCGAGGATGGCGCCTTTTCGGAATTTCCCGGCATCGAGCGCACCCTGGCGCTGGTCGACGGGCACGGCATGACGCTGGAAGTGGACGGCGAGGCGAGCCTGCTGTCGAAGGCCGATCCGGTGGCCGTGTTCGACGGCGAATCGAAAGTGGTGGCCAAGCTGAGTCGCGGCCCCAGCACCGATTTCAACGTGATGACGCGCCTTGAGCGCTGCTACCACCAGTTCGGCCGGCGCGTGCTGAGCGGCGAATCGCGCTTCGTCGCGCGCGCCCCGGTCACGGTCCTGTTCCTGGCCGAAGGCGACAGCCTCGAACTGTGCAGCGACAAGCAGCGCATCAACATGGTGCGCTACGACGCCGTGCTGCTCGACCAGGGCACGACATGGTCGCTGACGGCGGGGCAGGGCATGATCTTCATCGCCGACATCCATTACTACGACAGCGAAGATGATCTGGAAGAGGGCGACGGCGTATATGAGTGAGCGGGCCGCGCAGTGTGACCTCCTGTTCGTCAACGCCCGCCTGGCGACCATGGCGGACGGCTACGGCATCGTCGACGACGGCGCGGTGGCGGTCAAGGATGGGCGCATCGTCTGGGCGGGGCCGCGCAAGGCGGCGCCGGAAGCAAGCGAAGAACACGATTGCGGCGGCCTGTGGCTCACGCCCGGCCTGATCGACTGCCATACCCACATCGTCCACGCCGGCAACCGCAGCGACGAATGGGAAGCGCGCCTGAACGGCGCCAGCTACGAAGACATCGCGCGCCAGGGCGGCGGCATCATGTCCACGGTGGGCGCCACGCGCGCCGCCGGCGAGGAGGAACTGCTGCGCCAGAGCCGGCCGCGCATCGAAGCCCTGCTGGCGGAGGGCGTGACCACGCTCGAGATCAAGTCCGGCTACGGGCTCGACCTGGACACCGAAGCGAAGATGCTGCGCGTGGCGCGCCGCGTCGGCGAGGTGCTGCCGGTGAACGTGGCCACCACCTTCCTCGGCGCGCACGCGCTGCCGCCGGAATACGCGGGCCGCGCCGACGACTACATCATCGACGTCGGCACGCGCATGCTGCCGGCGCTGGCCGCGCAAGGCCTGGTCGACGCGGTCGACGCCTTCTGCGAACGGATCGGCTTTTCGCATGCGCAGACGGCGCGCGTGTTCGAAGCGGCGCGCGAGTGCGGCCTGCCGGTCAAGCTGCACGCCGAACAGCTGTCCGACCAGGGCGGCGCCGCGCTGGTGGCGGAATACGGCGGGCTGTCGGCCGACCACCTGGAACACCTGTCGGCGCAAGGCGCGGCGGCGAT
Organism: uncultured Massilia sp.; assembly: GCA_913778765.1. Taxonomy (GTDB): domain Bacteria; phylum Pseudomonadota; class Gammaproteobacteria; order Burkholderiales; family Burkholderiaceae_D; genus Telluria. Next base: position 18,225 of record CAJYXO010000078.1, read on the forward strand.
GGCGCGCGCCGGCACGGTGGCGGTGCTGCTGCCCGGCGCCTACTACTTCCTGCGCGAGACCGTGATGCCGCCGGTGGCGATGCTGCGCGAGCTTGGCGTGCCGCTGGCCGTGGCCACCGACTGCAACCCCGGCACCTCGCCCATGACGTCGCTGCTGCTGGCGATGAACATGGCCTGCACGATGTGGCGCCTGACGCCGCTGGAAGCGCTGCGCGGCGTGACCGTGAACGCGGCGCGCGCGCTGGGCCGCGGCGACATCGGCACGATCGAAGTGGGAAAACGCGCCGACCTCGCGCTGTGGGACATCGCACGGCCGGCCGACCTGGCGTATGCGATCGGCGCGAATCCCTGCCGGTTGGTGGTCAATGGCGGCGCGCCGCGCGCGCCGCGGGTATGCGCAGGCTAGGCGCTCTTTTACTGGCCTGGATCGTCTGCCTGCTGCCCGGTGCGAGCATGGCGGACGAGGGTTTGAAGATCGGCTCCAAGCGCTTTACGGAATCCTATATCCTCGGCGAGATCCTCACGCAGACGGCCGCGCAGGCGGGCCGCGCCGAGCATCGCCAGGGCCTCGGCAACACCGCCATCGTCCTGAGCGCGCTGCGCACCGGCGCGATCGACGTCTATCCCGAATACCTTGGCACGATCGACCTCGAAATCCTCAAGAACCCGCAGCCGACCTCGATGGCGCAGATGCAGGCGGCGCTGCGCCCGCTCGGCCTGGGCGTGGCGGTGCCGCTCGGCTTCTCGAACGGCTACGCGCTGGCGGTGCGCGGCGATGCCGGCATCACGACCCTGTCCGAACTGGCGTCGAAGCCGGCGTTCAAGCTCGGGCTGTCGCACGAATTCATCGGCCGCGCCGATGGCTGGCCGGGCCTGGCCGCGCGCTACGGCCTGCCCCAGCAGCCGCGCGGCATCGACCACGGCATCGCCTACGAAGCCCTGGCGCAGAAGCAGGTCGACGTCATCGACATCTACTCGACCGATGCGAAGATCCGCCAGTACGGCCTGCGCGTGCTGATCGATGACAAACACTACTTCCCGCGCTACGACGCGGTGCTGCTGTACCGCCTGGATGTGCCGCAGCGCTTGCCAAAGGCGTGGAAGGCCTTGCAGGGACTCGAAGGCCGCATCGATAACGACACGGTGATCGCGATGAATGCACAGGCGGAGCTGGAAGGACGGCCGTTCACGCAGATCGCGCGCGACTGGATAAAAGGCGTCCGCGGGCGCGTGGACGGCGCAGCCGGCCACACTGCCGCGCCGCGCGACGGCCTGCTGGCCAAGACCTTCGGCAACGGCTTCACGGCGCTGGCGCGCCAGCACCTGCTGCTGGTGGCGGTGGCGGTGCTGCTCGGTTGCGTGGCCGGCATTCCGCTGGGTGTGCTGGCGGCGCTGTCGCCGCGCCTGCGCCAGCCGGTGCTGGCGGTGGCAGGCATGCTGCAGACCGTGCCTTCGCTGGCGCTGTTGGCGATCCTGATCCCGCTGCTGGGCCGCATCGGCGCGGTGCCGGCCCTGGTGGCGCTGTGCGCCTACGCGCTGCTGCCCATCGTGCGCAATACCTGCACCGGCCTGCTGCAGGTGCCGGCCGGGCTGCGCCAGGCGGCGCTGGCGCTGGGCTTGAGCCGACGCCAGTCGCTGCTGAAGGTCGAGCTGCCGCTGGCGGCGCCGGTGATCCTGGCCGGCGTCAAGACCGCCGCCGTGATGAGCGTGGGCACGGCCACCATCGCCGCCTTCATCGGCGCCGGCGGCTTCGGCGAACGCATCACCACCGGGCTGGCGCTGAACGACAACGACATGCTGCTGGCCGGGGCGATTCCGGCGGCCTTGCTGGCTTTGTTGACGCAGGCGGGGTTCGAGCTGGCGGAGCGGATGCTGGCGCGGCGGCGGGGCTGAGGGGGCTGGCATTCATGTCCTGCTTGAGCACATTGCGTTGGACCAGTGTCGCGCTGATCTTGGCCATTGCGCTGGCATTGCTCTCGGTACGAGTCGAGCGCATCGGTCCCGAATTGGCCGCGTATGGGAACCTGTGCGGTCCAAGTGCTGCCGATCCGTGCTACGAGCCGGTGCTGAAGGGAGGCTTCCCGCTTGCGTATTTGTTCGACGCACCGGGGATATCCGTGGAACGGCAGCTTGCCTTCGTCGAAGACAAGCTGTCCGTCGACGCTCTCGTGCTCGACATCGCCATCTATTTCGCGCTTGTTCTCATTGCCATGCGCTTCGTTTCGCGCCGCCCTCAAATCCGGCGACGCGGGCGCCGCGCATAAGCGTGCGCGAAACCTTCAGTGACCTGTGCCGGCAGCATCTTCACCATGCTGTGCAGGATCAGTGGCACGAGAACAAGTTCGTCGACTGCGCCAAGCACGGGGATCGCAAAATTTGCCGGCTCGACAGCAAACAGCCCCAACACAGCCAGCCCTGGCAGCAACCAGACGGGACGGCTCTCATGGCGGAGCGCGAACCACAGCAGGCGCAGATCCTGGCTGGCGACGACGCGCCACAATGCAAAGATGCGTTTCAAGGCGTTCTCCTCGTGGAGTGGACGATACGTGCCCCCTACATGGGTCGTTTGAAGGCGAGTTCAATAGACAGATGAACAAAGGCGGTGCTTTGCAAACCCACCTGAAAGGTATGATAGTATCTATTCGAGAATCTATTCATATTTCCATTCATTTTTAGCCTTATCCACTATGAAAAACGGCTAAATTTTTCTATTCAAAAAAGCAGAAAAAGATGGCTAAAAATGAAAATGTAGACAAGCTTCGGCAACTCTTGAGGCGTGGACCGTTGCGGACCGCGACAATCCTGGCCGAGCTGGGCGTCAGCCAGCCGACGTTTTCTCGCATCTGGGCAAACATCAAGGATGGCGTCGCACTAGGCGCTGGTCGCGCACGACAGTATGGATTACGCCGCAACGTTCCTGGAGTCACTTCTCCCATCCCAATATTTCGAGTGTCGGCGGAAGGTCAGGTCGCGCCTGTCGGGCATCTGGAGCTCTTGGACGATGGATTTTATGCACTCGATTTCATGCAAAGTAACGACTACCGTCTCTTCCAGGGCATGCCGTACTTTCTTCGAGATTTGCGTCCGCAAGGCTTTCTGGGGCGGATGGAGCCTGGAAAGAATCGCGACCTGGATTTGCCGGCGGATATTTTGAAATGGACGGATGAGCAAGTGCTGAAATACATTTCCCGGCGCAGCGAGCATGCACCGGGAGACCTCATTTTCGGCAATGAGTCCTATGCCAGATATCTCGCAGACGCAGTGGAGGCACGCGCTGCGCTGATCCCCGACGCTGAGCGCGCTGTACGTTATCCTGGGATGGCCGAGCATTCCATGCAGGGAGAACCCCCGGGCTCGTCGGCAGGTGGAGAGCAACCCAAATTCACTGCCGTCGTCGCGCGCGGAGGCGCACTCGATACGATCGAGCATGTCATCGTCAAGTTTTCACCGCAAGTCGGCACGGATAGCGGTCGCCGCTGGGGGGATCTACTTGTCTGTGAACACTTGGCGCTCAAAACGCTTGCTGAACACAATATCGCTGCCGCGAGAACGACCATCCTTGAGGCCGGCGGGCGTGTGTTTTTGGAGGTCGTCAGGTTCGACAGGGCAGGACTGTACGGGCGACGTCCGATGGCGACTTTTTCAGCCTTGGACGGCGATCTTGGGATGATGGACCAGAACTGGACTGCCGTCGCGAGAGAGCTGGGGCGGCTCGAGCAACTTTCTCGACAAGACGTGCACACCGTCGAAGTTCTCGACCTTTATGGGGCCCTCATCGGAAACACAGATAAGCATCACGGAAACATCGCTCTGGCATGGACCTTCGAACAGAAACATATTCTCTTGGAAGCCTACGACATGTTACCCATGATGTATCGACCGAACACGCACGGAGAAATCATACAGCGTGAATGGATCCCTCATCTCAGCGCCGGACTCGCGCTTGGACATTTGCCGCTTTGCTACCAGATGGCGAAAGAATTTTGGGATCGTGTGATGGAAGACGATCGGATCTCCGACGATTTCAAACAACAAGTCGCGTACCGCCACTTAACGACGCTGCGGACATTGGATCCATTAACCCCAATCGGTATGCGAACCGGGCAATAGAATCACAAGGACTGCAACTTCGACCGCGTCGCAGAAATCGCCCGGTGCAAAATACGTTCAGCATGGAAATCGTTCTCACGCTGGGCCGCGATGTTGTGCAGGCTGCGTGTGTAGTTGTCGAGCCGGGAGCGCAGCCAGGCCCGATAGATGCCCCGTGCGATCGGTTGGAAGAGCCGTTTCATGTCGTGTCCTCGTCTGAAGGCCACATTGTCATGCACAGCGACTTATTGCATTTGTGATCACTCAACCGGGCGCGGCAAGGCTTTGTCAACCTCAGCGAGGACGTGCGCGCCGGTCAATGCGCCCCTGCTCATCGGTCTCCGATTTAAGCTTCAGTTAAGCCATCTTAACCGCACGTTACCGACGTAAGCATTTGTAAAGGACGCTACAAGAGGAGCCGGGCAGGGCGTATATTGAAACCGTTGGATGCAGTCTCCCCTCCCCACCAAATGGGTTCACCCACGGCGCTTGTAGCAGCCCGTGGGTTTTTCTTTGGCGCTGTTCGCATTAAGTGTGGAATCTTTTTGGCAAACGCCCGGTCCAACGTCGACCTGAACCGTTGACGGAGGCGCCATGCAAGCACGACAGTTCGAGCAATTTCTCCAACGCCTGTCGAGCCTGACACGCCGCCAGCGTGATCGCCTGCTGGCCTTGCTGCAATCTGCAGCCGGGCTGGACCGTGTGCTCGAGATCGTCGAACAGCCGGCCGCGCCGCCGTCCTGTCCGCACTGTCGCACTGCTCACCCCTATCGCCATGGCCATGCCCACGGCCTGCAGCGCTACCGCTGTCGCCAATGCCGCCGCACCTTCAACGCCCTGAGCGGCACGCCGCTGGCCCGGCTGCGCCACAAGGCGCATTGGCTGGACTATCTCGGCTGCATGCTCGACTCGCGCAGCGTGCGCCGTTCGGCCGACCAGATCGGCGTCGCCGGCGCCACCAGCTTCCGCTGGCGCCACCGTTTCCTCAAGTTGAGCAAGGACGAACGGCCGGCGCGCCTGGGCGGCATCGCCGAAGCCGACGAAATGTATGTGCTCGAATCGCACAAAGGGTCGAGAAAACTCGAGCGGCCACCACGACAGCGCGGCGGCAAAGCGACAAAGCGCGGGCTATCGAAAGAGCAGATGTGCATCCTGGTCGCGCGCGACCGTAGCGGCCAGACCATCGATATGGTCACCGGCAAAGGACCGGTAAGCAAGGGGCAACTGCTGCAACACTTGGGTCCGCGCCTGGAACGCGACGTGCTGCTGGTCACCGACAGCCACGCGGCCTATCCGGCGTTTGCGCGCGACGCCGGCATCTCACACGAAGCAGTCAACACCAGCGCCGGCGATAAGCGGCGCGGCGCCCTGCATATCCAGAACGTGAACGCCTATCACAGCCGGATGCGGACCTGGCTGCTGCCGTTCCGCGGCGTCGCCAGCCGCTACCTGTCGCATTATT
>CAJYXO010000079.1 GCA_913778765.1 uncultured Massilia sp.
GCCGCACCGACGTGCCGCGCATCGTCGACTGGTACATGGAAAACAAGATCAACATCGACGACCTGATCACGCATCACCTGACGCTCGACCAGATCAACGATGGCTTCGATCTGATGAAACGGGGCGAGTCGATCCGCTCGGTGGTCGTGTACTGATCCACGACCCCAGCAAGTCGTCCCCCGCGACTTGGCACGTCGCCCCCCCCCCGACTTGGCACGTCGCCCCCCCCCCGCGACTTGAATACGTCGCCCCCGCGACTTGAATACGTCACCCCCGCGCAGGCGGGGGCCCAAGTTTCGCCGGCAAAACGCCGGCGTTTTTCATTCCACGCCGCGGATTCAGCAGCCTGTCGCAAGCAACTGGCAGTCATCGGTTGCGATGCCTATCCTGCCTCCATCACCCACCCACCCAAATCTAGAAAAAAAGTTCTAGACAAATTTTTCTAGCTGGCTTAATCTGGATTCGTCGAAAGGAAACCGCATGCAGCCCGATCACCGTTCAAGCAAGAGGACCGCGCCATGAGCGCCGCCGCCTGGATGTCCGGGCTGGGCTGGACGCTGCTGGATTTCGTCTGGCAGGGCGCGCTGGTCGGCTGCGCCGCCGCCGTGCTGCTCGGCCTGCTGGGCCGGGCGCGGCCGCAGTGGCGCTACCTGGTGGCTTGCGGCGCCTTGCTGCTGTGCGCGGCGCTGCCGCTGGCCGGGATGGTGGCGCGGATGACGGCGCCGGAATCGTCCGGCGCCGCGCTGACGCTGCCGTCCGTGCCGCAGGCATTGCCGGCGGCGGGGCAGGGCATGGTCAGGCAGGTGGCGCCGGCGATGGCCTGGGACCTGGCCGGCTGGCGCCAGGCATTGCAGCCGCGGCTGCCGCAGGTGATCCTGTGCTGGTCCGCCGGCGCGGCGCTGATGGCCCTGCGCCTGCTGCTGGGCCTGGCGTGGGTGCGCCGCCGTACCCGCCGCGGCGCCTATCGCACGGACCCGGCCTGGCAGGCCGTGCTGGACCGCCTGGCGGCGCGCCTGGGGCTGGGCCGCAAGGTCATCCTCGGGCTGGTCGACGACCTCGCCAGCCCGGTGACGGCCGGCTTCGTGCGGCCGCTGGTGCTGGTGCCGGCCTCGCTGGTCAGCGGCATGGCGCCGCAGCTGCTCGAAGCGCTGCTGGCGCACGAGCTGGCCCACGTGCGGCGTCACGACTACCTGGTCAACCTGGTACAGAGCGCGATCGAGATCCTGCTGTTCTATCACCCGGCGGTGTGGTGGCTGTCGCACCGCGTGCGGGTCGAGCGGGAACTGATCGCCGACGATCTGGCTGCAAGCGCGCTGGGCGAACCGCGGCGTCTCGCGCTTGCATTATCCGAGCTGGACCTGCTCCAGCTCTCATCCCCGCAACTCGCCCTTGGGGCACATGGAGGAGGAAAACTCATGTCTCGCATCAAACGCCTGGTTCGCCCGCAAGCGGAACCCCTGAATTGGAAACTGGCCCTGCCGGCGCTCGGCCTGGCCCTGACGGCCGCGATCCACGCCCACGCCGGCGTCACGCCCGAGGCGCCCATGGCGCAGGCCAAGCCCGGCGTCCACATCACCCTGCGCGAAGAACGCGGCGATGCTTACGCCCTGGTGGGCGAGGGCGACGACGGTTTCAGCATGACCGGCAACAGCGCCGACTGGTCGTCGATCAAGCGGCTCAAGCGCAGCATCAAGGGCGAATTCCTGTGGTTCCGCGACGGCGGCAAGGCCTGGATCGTGCAGGACCCGGACACGCTGGCGAAGGCGCATGCGGCGTGGGCGCCGGTCAACGAGCTGGGCAAGCAGATGGACGTCTACGGCAAGGAGATGGACAAGCACGGCAAGGTGATGGAGTCGCTGGGCAAGGAGATGGAGCAGTCGGCCACCGGCATGCGTCCCGACGAGACGCGGGTGCATGCGCTGGAACGCAAGATGAGCGAGCTGGGCAAGCAGATGTCCAGCCTCGGCCAGCAGCTCGGCAAGGCCGGCAGCGACGCCGAGCGCGACCGCCTGAACGACAGGATGCATACCCTGGGCCGGCAGATGAACGAACTCGGCAATCAAATGCGCGCCGCCCACGACAGCGAAGGGCAGCGCCGCGCCCGCGCCAGCATGGACGAGGTCGGCAAGCGCATGAACGACGCCGGCAAGCCGATGGACGAACTGGGCAAGAAGATGGACGTGCTCGGCAAGCAGATGGATCGCGAGAGCAAGGCCGCGGATAAAACCATGCGCGGGATTATCCGCGATGCGATGAGCCGGGGTTTGGCACAGCAGGCGCCGCAACAGGGTTAGAACCTGTCCCAGTAGGGAATGAGTCGTTGCTGAGGCGCCTGGCAAGCGGGTGCTGCGTTGCTCGTCGTTGCATGGCTCGCCATGCGGCCTCCTTGCGCCTTGCCCGCGCTTGCCATGCATCCTCATCAACTTCCTCCTCCCTACTGGGATAGGTTCTTAATGCCGGGATTATCTGCGGATATTTAAAAAGGCCAGGAATGCATTCCTGGCTTTTTTATTCGTCGGCAGATTTGTGCATACGCGTCACAAATCGATATGCACGATAAACGCGCATTGAAAATCACTCAATGCACCGCTATTGTGCGGTGCATGATAAAACATGTATAATTTCTTTTCGACAACTGGAAAAATCGTTTTCCGGCGTCATGAATAATTAAATCCAAGAGTTAAGGAAAACCATGTTCAAGAAAATCGCTGCCGCCGCAGCACTGGCTTTCATCGCCACTTCCGCTTTCGCCGCCCAGCCGACCGCCTTCTACGGCGGCGTCGACGTCGGCTCGACCAAGATCGACGACTTCGATGACAGCAAGGCCAGCTTCGGCGGCTTCCTCGGCTACGGCTTCAACCAGAACGTCGCCGTCGAGCTGGGCTATCGCCAACTGGGCAAATTCGACTACCTGGGCGTCGACGTGAAGGCCAAGCAGACGCACCTGTCGGTGATCGGCTCCTGGCCGCTGAACCCGCAGCTGGACCTGTACGGCCGCCTGGGCTACAACCAGCTGCGCGCCGAAGCTTCGTACGGCAACTACACCTACGGCGAAGACACCAGCGGCGGCCTGTACGGCATCGGCCTGAACTACAGCTTCACCCCGGCAATCGCTGGCCGTATCGAAGTGCAAAAGCCGTCGAGCGATTCGACCAATATCAGCGTCGGCGTCGCATTCAAATTCTAATTGATTGAATGAGCGGCATATCGTTTGCCGCTTTTATTCAATTTCAGGCGCATGTTTCCAATTCGGGACCATGCGCCATTTATTTTTCCGGACCGCTGTGGCAGCATACGGGCGTTTATCCTTCATAAAGCCCACGAACCATATGCGCCCAGCTTACTTGGCAGTTCTCCTTTCCCTTGCCGGCGCCGCAGCGCTGGCCCATGCCCAGAATACGCCCGCGCCGGCGCCCGCCAGCGCGCCGCCGACGACGGCGGAACGCCCGGCCACGGAATTCCCCTACACGCCGGGCCTGGACCCGAGCGCCATGGACCGCGGCGCCGACCCGTGCGTCGACTTTTACCAGTTCGCCTGCGGCGGCTGGATGAAGAACAACCCGATTCCGGCCGACCAGGCGCGCTGGTCGGTCTACGGCAAGCTGGCGCAGGACAACCAGCGCTTCCTGTGGGGCATCCTCGAAGACCTGGCCAAGCGCAAGGACGGCCGCAACGCCACCCAGCAGAAGATCGGCGATTACTTCGGCGCCTGCATGGACGAGCGCACCATCGAAGCGCGCGGCGCCGCGCCGCTCAAGCCTTACTTCGACCAGATCGCGGCGCTGAAGTCCAGCAAGGACCTGCCGCGCGTGCTGGCGCGCCTGCACCTGTCGCTGGCCGATCCGGGCCTGTTCTTCGGCTTTGGATCGAGCCAGGACTTCGGCGATTCCACCCGCGTGATCGCCTTCGCCACCGCCGGCGGCCTGGGCCTGCCGGACCGCGACGCCTACCTGAAGACGGATGCCAAGTCGCAGGAGATCCGCAGCAAGTACGTGGCCCATATCGCCAACACCTTCAAGCTGCTGGGCGACAGCGAGGCCCAGGCGCAGCGCAATGCCGACCGCGTGATGGCGATGGAAACCGGGCTGGCCAAGGCTTCGCTGTCGCGCGTCGACAAGCGCGACCCGTACAAGCTGTTCCACAAGGTCGACGCCAAGGGCCTGCAGGCGCTGACCCCGGGCTTCGACTGGCACGCCTACCTGATTGAAATGGGGCAGGGCAAGCAGACCACCTTCAACGTCACCGAACCGGCCTTCTTCAAGGCGCTGGCGAAAATGTGGAAAACATCAAGCATCGAGACCACCCGCACCTACCTGCGCTGGCACGTGGCGCGCAACATGTCGCCGGCGCTGGCTTCGAACTTCGACCAGGAGCACTTCGCCTTCTTCAGCAAGACCCTGCGCGGCATCCAGCAGCAGCCGCCGCGCTGGAAGCGTTGCGTCGGCCTGGTCGACCGCCAGCTGGGCGAGGCCCTGGGCCAGGAATTCGTCAGCCGCGCCTTCTCGCCGGAACTGAAGGCGAAGTCGCTGCACATGACGCGCCAGGTCGAAGACGCGATGAAGAAGGACATCGAATCGCTCGACTGGATGAGCCCGGAGACCAAGAAGCGCGCCCAGGAAAAGCTGGCCGCGATCGTCAACAAGATCGGCTATCCGGACAAATGGCGCGACTACAGCGCCTATGAGGTGAAGGCGGGCGACTTTGCCGGCAACGTCGAGCGCGGCAACGTGTTCGAATCGCGCCGCGACCTGGCCAAGATCGGCAAGCCGCTCGACCGCGGCGAATGGTCGATGACGCCGCCGACGGTGAACGCCTACTTCAATCCGCAGATGAACGACATCAACTTCCCGGCCGGCGTGCTGCAGCCGCCGCTGTTCGACCCGAAGATGGATGACGCGCCCAACTACGGCAACACCGGCGGCACCATCGGCCACGAACTGACCCACGCCTTCGACGACGAAGGCCGCCAGTTCGACAGCAAGGGCAACCTGAAGGACTGGTGGACCAAGAAGGACGCCAAGGAATACGAAGAGCGCGCCGCCTGCATCGTCGACCAGTACGCGCAGTACACCGTGGTGGACGACATCAAGATCAACAGCAAGCTGACCCTGGGCGAAGACATCGCCGACCTGGGCGGCCTGATCCTCGGCTGGATGGCGTGGAAGGAAGAGATGGCGAGCATGCCGCAGCAGGCCCAGCCGCAACAGCTGCGCGACGGCCTGACGCCGGCGCAGCGCTTCTTCGTTGGCAACGCGCAATGGGCCTGTGAAAACGATCGCCCGGAAAACCTGCGCGTGAAAGCCATGACCGACCCGCACTCGCCGGGCCGCTACCGCGTGAACGGGCTGGTGGTGAACATGCCGCAGTTCCAGCAGGCTTTCCAGTGCAAGGCGGGGCAGCCGATGGTGAAGGAGAAGCGGTGCCGCGTTTGGTAAGTTAGTTTGTCACGCCGGGCACTGCCCAGCGTGACTCCCCGCGCAGGCGGGGATCCACGCTTGCATGCGCTGACGTAACGCACGCAGAACTTGGGTCCCCGCCTGCGCGGGGACGGCGTTGTTCAAGCGCGGGGACGGCGTCGTTCAAGCGCAGGGACGGCGCAAATTCAGCGCCGCCGTCCGCCCTGATCGCTCGCCTGCGCCTGCATATGCACCAGGTTCGCCTCGAACGACTGCATCTGCAAGCCGATGTCCGACATGTCCACGCTCGACTGCCGCAGCCGCGGGAACAGTTCGCTTTCTTCTTCCTCGATATGGCCGAGCACCGCGTTCAGCATCTCGCGCATCATCGGTTCGGCGCGCGCTTCGTCCATCGACATGCCCTGTAGCGTCGCCAGCAGGTCGTCGACCTTGAGGTGGTCCTGCTCGAAGTGGCGCACCAGGTCGTCGTCGAGGCAGCGGACGTTCGGGTAGTAGATGGATTCCTCCAGCCGCGAGTGCAGGTGGATGACTTGCAGCAGTTGGGTACCGGCCTGTTTCTTCACTTCGATGTCGCTGCTGCCGAGATATTTTTCGGCCAGCTTGCGCACCGTGTCGTGGTCGCGCACGAGCATCTGGATCGGATCGTCGTTGTCCATGGTGGTTCCTCCTCAAAAAGGAATGCCATGCTACGCCTGGCGGCAAACGGGGCCGTCCGTTTAGGCAGGGCAAAAAAAACGCCGCCTCGACGGGCGGCGTTTGCAGGGAGCGCTGCAGGTCAGTGCTGGGCGATGCTGCCGCGCCAGGCGCCGGATTCCTTGCCGCGCGATTCCAGCATTTCCTTGAACTTCTGCAGGTTGCCGCGCAGTTCCATGCGCACGGCGCCGAAGGCATCGCCGATTTTTTCGGCAGCGCCTTCCGGCTGGTAATCCATTTGCACGGCCACGCGGCAGACGTTGTCGGAGATCTTGTGGAAGGTCGCCACGCCGCCGTTCGGCACGCCGCTCGTGCTTTGCCAGGCGATGCGCTTGTCCGGGATCTGCTCGGTGATCTCGACGTCCCATTCCTTGTCTTCGCCTGCCACGTTGGCTTTCCAGTGCAGGTGCTTGTCGTCCAGCTGGCGGATCTCTTTCACGCTGGCCATGAACTGCGGGAAATCTTCGAATTGGGTCCACTGGTTATAGGCAGTGCGGACCGGCACGTTGATCTCGATGGTTTCCACCACCGACGAGTCCAGGCCCGAACCACGGTTCTTCATTTTTTTCGACAGCATCATGCCGCCCACCGCAAGCGCGGCCACAGTAACGACTCGATTCAGCATTATTACCTCCTTGTTACGAACAAAGTTTGTGAACACATCTGCGTTCAACTTACGACAACTATCGTTCGAACGGCGCTAGCGAGCCGTGTGGAAACTGTTGTGGTACTGTATATATAACCAGTAAATTTGCGCGTTCACTCCGCCTGTGGCGCATCCCCACGTTTATAATGCCCGCATGAATCTCCTCGACAATCTGAATCCCGAACAGCTCGCCGCCGTCACGCTGCCCAATCAGAGCGCCCTGATCCTGGCCGGCGCCGGCTCGGGCAAGACCCGCGTGCTGACCACCCGGATCGCCTGGCTGATCCAGACCAGCCAGGTGTCGCCGGCCGGCATCATGGCGGTGACGTTCACCAACAAGGCGGCCAAGGAAATGTTGACCCGCCTGTCGTCGATGCTGCCGATTAACACGCGCGGCATGTGGATCGGTACCTTCCACGGCCTGTGCAACCGCCTGCTGCGCACCCATCACCGCGACGCCGCGCTGCCGCAGACCTTCCAGATCCTGGATTCGCAGGACCAGCTGTCGATGATCAAGCGCATGCTGAAGGCCCTGAATGTCGATGACGAGAAGTATCCGGCCAAGGACCTGATGTACTTCATCAACAACGCCAAGGACAATGGCCGCCGCGCCGCCGATTGCGAGGCCTACGACCACGTGCAGAAGCGCATGGTCGAGCTCTACGACGCCTACGACCAGCAGTGCCAGCGCGAAGGCGTGGTCGACTTTGCCGAGCTGCTGCTGCGCGCCTACGAGCTGCTGCAGCGCAATCACCCGCTGCGCCAGCATTACCAGATGCGCTTCCGCCACATCCTGGTCGACGAGTTCCAGGACACCAACGACCTGCAGTACAACCTGCTGAAGCTGCTCGCGGGGCACAACGAACCGGCCGGCGGCGCAATCTTCGCGGTGGGCGACGACGACCAGAGCATCTACGCCTTCCGCGGCGCCAACGTCGGCAACATGCAGGCCTTCGAGCGCGACTTCGAAGTCAGGAACCTGATCAAGCTGGAGCAGAACTACCGCTCGCACGGCCACATCCTCGATACCGCCAACTTCCTGATCGCGAACAACAAACAGCGCCTGGGCAAGAACCTGCGCACCGATGCGGGGCAGGGCGAGCCGGTGCGCATCTTCGAAGCGGCCTCCGACCTCGAAGAAGCGCAATGGATCATCGACGAAGCCAAGAGCCTGATGGCGGAAGGCATGCCGCGCAGCGAGATCGCGATCCTCTACCGCTCCAACGCCCAGAGCCGCGTGATCGAGCACGCGCTGTTCGCGGCCGGCATTCCGTACACGGTGTATGGCGGCCTGCGCTACTTCCAGCGCGCCGAGGTCAAGCACGCGATCGCCTATCTGCAGCTGATGGACAATCCGCACAACGACTCGGCCTTCATGCGCGTGGTGAACTTCCCCACCCGCGGCATCGGCGCGCGCTCGATCGAGCAGCTGCAGATGGCGGCCGACAGCTACGGCGTGTCGCTGTACGCGGCAGTACCCTACATGACCGGCAAGGCCGGCAGCGCGCTCGGCAATTTCGTGAAGCTGATCGAGAGCGCCCGCTTCGAGACCCAGCAGCTGCCGCTGCCGGAGATGGTCAAGGTGGTGCTGGAACGCAGCACGCTGCTGGCCCACTACGAGAAGGAAAAGGAAGGCGCCGAGCGCATCGAGAACCTGGAACAGATGGTCAGCGCCGCCACCCACTTCGTGCAGGAAGAGGGCTTCGGCATCCAGACCCCGGCCCACCTGGGACCGCAGGCCCAGGCCAGCAGCGGCGAAGCGCTGGTCTACGTCGACGGCATCGAAGTGATGGACGCCGACGCGCCGCTGGCGACCGTGATGTCGCCGCTGTCGGCCTTCCTGGCCCATGCTTCGCTGGAAGCGGGCGATGCCCAGGCCCAGGCCGGCCAGGAAGCCATGCAGCTGATGACGGTGCACTCGGCCAAGGGCCTGGAATTCGACGCCGTGTTCATCACCGGCCTGGAAGAAGGCCTGTTCCCGCACGAAAGCAGCTCGCGCGAGCTGGACGGCGTGGACGAGGAAAGGCGCCTGATGTACGTGGCGATCACGCGCGCGCGCCGCCGCCTGTACATGAGCTTTACCCAGCAGCGCATGCTGCACGGCCAGACCCGCTTCAACATGAAGTCGCGCTTCTTCGACGAGCTGCCGGAGGATTCGCTGAAGTGGCTGTCGCCGCGCGTGCAGACCAACTGGTTCAGCGGCCGCAAGTCGACCACGGCCTGGGACGACGCCGCCTTCCGCGAAGGCGGCAGCGACAACCAGATCGCCAAGCAGATCACCCAGAAGTCGAGCAGCGACAAGGGCGTCGGCTGGCGCATCGGCGAGACCGTCAATCACGCGCGCTTCGGCGAGGGCGTGATCGTCAACATCGAGGGCGGGGCCGGCAGCGCGCGGGCCCAGATCAACTTCGGCGCGGCGGGGATGAAGGTGCTGGACCTGTCGGTGGCGAAGCTCGAGAAGGTGTGAACCCGCGCGGGGACCAGGATCAGGCTGCCTGATCCGCCACGTTGTCCTTGCGGTCCCACGGGGGCGTATCGCCGAAATCCTCGACAAGATAGTCGACGAATCGGCGGACTTTGACCGGGATCGCGCGCGCGCTTGGGTAGACGGCCTGGATCGGCAACGCGGTGGTGCGGTATCTCGGCAGCAGCGCAACGAGCCGTCCCTGCCGGATCTGCTCGCCAAAGACGAAGGTGGGCCCGTACGCCACGCCAGCGCCCGCAAGCGCGCAGGCCAGCAGCATTTGCGTGTTATTGGCGGCGATGCGACAGGGCCCGTCGATCCGGTGCGGGCGGTCCGCTGCGTCGAAGAAAGTCCAGTCTCCGTCGGAAACCGCTTCACTGAAGGCCAGGCGCGGCGCTTTCGACAGATCCTCGGGCGTGCGTGGCATGCCATACCGCTCAAGGTAGGCCGGTGAGGCGCACAAGACCATCCGGCAGGGCGCCAGCCGGCGGGTCACGAGCGCGGGGTCGTCCAGTCGTCCGATCCGGATCGCCACGTCCACGCCGGCGTCGAGCAGGTCGATGTAGCGGTCGCCCAGCAGCACCTCTACCCTAACGTCAGGGTGGTCCGCCACGTAGCGGGCAACCACCTCTCCCAGATGCAAGGCGCCGAACGTGACCGGTACCGCGACACGCAGGAGCCCGCGGGCGCTGCCCTGGACGGCGGCCGCTTCGCGGTTCGCTTCATCCAGGGCGTACAGAATTTGCTTGCAGCGGTCGTAATAGGTCTTGCCGGCGTCCGTCAGGTGCAGGCGCCGCGTCGTGCGCTGGAATAGACGCGCATTCAGCTCGGATTCAATGGCGCTGACATGCTTGCCTGCCATGGCCGGCGACAGCTTGAAACGCCGCCCCGCAGCGGCAAAGCTGCCTTCCTCCACGGCGGCAACGAAGATAGACAGGCTCATCAATTTATCCACTGCAACGCCTCCTATTCGATAGCTGCAGTAGATACTGTCGCAAAAGAACGCCCTATTATCAAGTATGGGAATCGAATCTATCATCAAGCCATCCAATCGAACAAGGAGAAGTGGGATGAAGATCGAGGTCAACGGAACGCGTATTCACATTGCCGAACAAGGCAGCGGAGAACTGGCGCTGGTGTTCCTGCATTACTACGGCGGCTCGTCGCGTACCTGGCGCTGGGTGGCGGAAAAATTGGCGGACAAGTGCCGGATCGTCGCCATCGACCATCGGGGCTGGGGCGATTCCGACGCGCCCGCAGACGGCTACGGGATTGCCGATCTTGCCGCTGACGCGGAAGGCGTCATTGCGGCCCTGGGCTTGCAAAGCTATGTCCTGGTCGGTCACTCGATGGGAGGCAAGGTTGCGCAACTGATGGCGTCGCGGCGGCCGGCCGGCCTCGCGGGGCTTATCCTGGTGGCGCCGTCGCCACCCTCGCCGATGGTCCTTTCCGATGAACAGCGTGCAACGCTGTCGGGCGCGTATCAATCGCGCGAGTCGGTCGGGTTCGTCATCGACCATGTCCTGACCGCCAAGCCACTGAGCGCGGAAAGGCGGACGCAAGTCATCGAAGACAGTGTGAAGGGCGCACCGCAAGCGAAGCGGGCGTGGCCGGACATCGGCATGGCCGACGACATCAGCGCGGCGGTGTCGGCAATCGATGTGCCCACGATCGTGATTTCGGGCGAGCACGACCAGGTGGACCGCGTGGCGACCTTGCAAGCCGAACTCCTGCCGCGTATTCCGCACGCCGCCCTGCACGTTCTACCCGGGCTGGGGCACCTTACGCCGCTGGAGGGACCAGACGAGGTGGCGCGGGTGATCGCCCGCTTCGTGGACGGTATCGAAGCCGGATCCGCCCTGTGCGCGACACCCGGACAGACCGGCCGATCGTGATCTGATACGGAACAGCCAGGCGGCACTGCGTGAGGCCTTGTCCCGGCGCGTTACGCGGCCGCCGGCGCCTTCCCACCCGCCGGCTTGCCGAAAATATCCTCGTAACCCGCATAGATCGCGCATTGCAGGAACAGGATGAACAGGAACATCAGCCACATCAGCACCACCTGGGCCAGCGCGATCGTGCTGAACAGGTTCACCACCAGGAAGGTGATGGCGGTGAAGATGCCGAACCAGGACAGCAGCAGCACGCCGAACACGCGCGCCGAGCGGATCACGGCAAAGAAGCTGTAGAAGATCGCCTTGCCCGGCCCCATGCGTTTCCAGTAGGTGAGCGGGGCGGCAAAGCACAGGGTCAGCAGCGACACCGTCTCAAGGATCAGCAGGCCGAACACGGCCATGACGTCGCCCAGCGTGAACGGCAGCTTGTCCTTCGCGTCGATCTTGATGTTGCCCGGCAGCTGGCGCAGCGATTCCGGCGTCACCAGCAGGGCCACCAGGGTCAGCACCAGGAACACGCCCAGGTAGATCACCCCGACCTTGCACAGGCCGCCCAGCACCGGCTTGCGGAAGCCCGTCAGCAGCACGCCGGGCGTGACGCGGTCGCCGTTTTCGATCATCAGGCAGGCCTGCATGAAGGCCATCGAGAACGAGGGAATCAGCACCACTACCACGATCGGGCCGATGAACGGCACCGCGCTGATGCCGATCGCCAGCAGGATGCTGGCAAACAGCAGGGTCGTGAGGGCGCCGGGCTGTTTGCGGAACAGGCCCATTCCCCGTTTCAGCCATTCCCATCCGGTACGTGCGGGCAGATTGTTCATGCGTTCAGGTTCGGTGCGGGTACGGCGATGCGCTCGCGCAGTACGCGTTCAAAATGAGTGGGATCGTGCGGCGTCAGCATTTCCGCCTCCCTCGGACGGTGCAGGTCGTACAGGCGCGACAGCCAGAAGCGCAGCGCGGCGGCGCGCAGCATGGTCTGCCAGGCTGCGCGTTCGGCCTCGGTGAAGGGACGGACCGCATGGTAGGCGCGGGTCAGCGCCTGCACCCGGGCTTCATCCAGGCGGCCGGTGGCAAGGTCGATGCACCAGTCGTTGACGGTGACGGCGAGGTCGAACAGCCAGCTGTCCCAGCCCGCGAAATAAAAGTCGAAGCAGCCGCTCAGGCGTTCGCCGACGAACATCACGTTGTTGCGGAACAGGTCGGCGTGCACCGGGCCCTGGGCCAGCTGCGCGTAGACGGGGCCGGCGGCGAACTCGCGCTGGAACGCCAGTTCCGACGACAGCAGGGCGGCCTTGCCGGGGTCGAGGAAGGGCAATACCTTGGGCACGGTCTCGCGCCACCAGTCCAGGCCGCGCAGGTTCGGCTGGCGCAGCGGGAAGTCGCGGCCGGCCAGGTGCATCCTCGCCAGCATCGCGCCGACTTCCGCGCAATGCACCGGCTGCGGATCCATCTGCGAGCTGCCGTCGAGCTTGCTGACGATGGCGGCCGGCTTGCCGTGCAGCGCCACCACCAGTTCGCCGCGCGCGTTCGGCACCGGCGCCGGCACCGGGATGCCGCGGTCGGCCAGGTGGCGCATCAGCTGCACGTAGAAGGGCAACTGGTCGAAATCGAGGTTCTCGAAGATCGTCAGGACGAATTCGCCACGCTCGGTCGTCAGGAAGAAATTACTGTTTTCGATGCCGCTGGAGATGCCCTGGAGGGCCAGGGCTTTGCCAAGGGGAAACTGCTTGATCCACTGGTCCAGATCGTCCAGTGTGACCGAGGTGAAAACTGCCATCGTTCAGGAATGATAGGTCGCTGTGAAGGCCGCGCGGGGCGGCCGGTGCTTGCTACTTGCCGGCGGCGGCCGGCAGCGGCGGGGGCGGTGGTGCGTCGGCCGCGGTCGGCGCATTGGCGCCGGTCTCGCTGGCGGCCTTGCGCTTGCCGGACAGGTCGAATTCGCCCACCTTCCACATCGGCGGGCTGACCTGGCTGCCGGTCACGGTGCCCGGCTGGGCATTGCCCGGCTGGTTGTTCGCATTCGGCTTCATGGTGTAGTGGCTGCCGCTGCTGTTGACTTCGACCTCGGTCACCTGGCCGCCGTCGCGCGTTTCCCGGATCTGGGTGCGCTGGCGCGAGGGGATGGTGGTGGCGGGGACGTCGCTGCCCGGCTCGACGCGCTCGAGCTTGGGCGGCGGCGGCGCCGGCGTCTGGGTCGACTGCTGGGCCGACGCGAATCCGGCCGACGCGGCCTGCGCGGCCAGGAGCACAGCAAGGAGGGACAGGCGGGAAGAAGTACGTGGCATGATGGTCACCTTTGTCGTTTAGTTCATTGTAACAAACGACGATGCATGCCAGTTGAAAGCACGTGAAAAACCGTGAATTGGCCTCATATAGGAGACATTCCCGATTCTGCGATAATGGCGCACGCCTGCCGTGCCCCACGCGGCCCCACTTTTGCTCATCAAGACCCACATGGACAATACCCTGCTCCTCGTCGACGGTTCCAGCTACCTGTACCGCGCATTCCACGCATTGCCCGACCTGCGCAGCCCCGACGGCCACCCGACCGGCGCCATGCACGGCATGGTCAACATGCTGCGCCGCCTGCGCGCCGATTTTCCGGCCGCCTACATCGCCTGCGTGTTCGACGCCAAGGGCAAGACCTTCCGCGACGACCTCTACCCCGAGTACAAGGCCACGCGCGCGTCGATGCCGGAAGACCTGGGCAAGCAGATCGAGCCGATCCACGAAGTGGTGCGCCACATGGGCTGGCCGATCCTGATGGTCGAAGGGGTCGAGGCCGACGACGTGATCGGCACCCTGGCGGCCCAGGCCACCGCGCGCGGCATGAACACGGTGGTCTCGACCGGCGACAAGGATCTGGCCCAGCTGGTCAACGACAAGGTCATGCTGATCAATACGATGAGCAACGAGAAGCTCGACGAAGCCGGCGTGCTGGCCAAGTTCGGCGTGGCGCCGAACCGCATCATCGACTACCTGACCCTGATCGGCGACACCGTCGACAACGTGCCGGGCGTGAGCAAGTGCGGCCCGAAGACGGCCGTCAAGTGGCTGACGCTGCACGGTTCGCTGGACGGCGTGATCGAAAACGCCCACACCATCGGCGGCGCGGTCGGCGCCAACCTGCAGGCGGCGCTGGAGTGGCTGCCGAAGGGCCGCGAACTGATCACCGTGAAGACCGACTGCGACCTGGCAAGCCACCTGGTGTCGATCGAGGAATCGCTGATTGGCCGTCCGGAAGACAAGGACGCGCTGCGCGACTTCTTCCAGCGCTACGGCTTCAAGACCATGCTGAAGGAGCTGGGGCCGAACAGCGGCAACCCGGGACGCTTCGTCACGCCCGGCACCCAGCCGGCGCAGGCGCCGCTCTTCAATTCACCCGAAGGCGCGACCGGGACGCTGCCCGGCATGGCCATCATCAAGGGCGAGTACGAGACCGTCACCACCAACGAGCAGCTCGAGCGCTGGCTGGCCCTGATCGACAAGGCCGAACTGACCTCGGTCGACACCGAGACCACCTCGCTCGACCCGATGACGGCCGAGATGGTCGGCATCTCGCTGTCGACCGAAGCAGGCAAGGGCGCCTATATCCCGCTGGCGCACCGCTACGCCGGCGTGCCCGAGCAGCTCAACCGCGAGGACGTCCTGGCGCGCATGAAGCCCTGGCTGGAGAACCCCGACAAGCCGAAGCTGGGCCAGAACCTGAAGTACGACGCCCACATCTTCGAGAACCACGGCGTCAAACTGCGCGGCATCGTTCACGACACCCTGCTGCAATCCTATGTGTTCGAGTCGCACAAGCCGCATGACATGGACACCATGGCCATGCGCCACCTCGGCTACACCACCATTCCCTTCGTCGACGTGTGCGGCAAGGGTGTGAACCAGATCTGCTTCGACCAGGTCGAGTTGCAGCGCGCCACCGAGTACGCGGCCGAGGACTCCGACATCACCCTGCGCCTGCACCAGACGATGATCGGCCACGTCGAGAGCGACGAGGGCCTGAACTTCATCTACCGCAAGATCGAGCTGCCTACCTCCGTGGTGCTGCAGAAGATCGAGCGCAACGGCGTGCTGATCGACGCCGATAAACTGGCGGCGCAGTCGAGCGAGCTGGCCGCGCGCATCGCGGAACTCGAGCAGCAGGCCTACGAACTGGCCGGCGGCCCGTTCAACCTCGGTTCGCCCAAGCAGATCGGCGAGATCTTCTTCGGCAAGCTGCAGCTCCCGGTGATCAAGAAGACCGCCACCGGCGCGCCATCGACCGACGAAGAAGTGCTGCAGAAGCTGGCCGAGGACTATCCGCTGCCGAAGATCCTGCTCGAACACCGCGGCCTGTCGAAGCTGAAGTCGACCTACACCGACAAGCTGCCGAAGATGGTGAATCCGAACACCGGCCGCGTGCACACCAACTATGCGCAGGCGGTGGCGATCACGGGCCGCCTGGCCTCGAACGATCCGAACCTGCAGAACATCCCGGTGCGGAATGCCGAAGGGCGCCGCATCCGCGAAGCGTTCGTGGCGAAGCCGGGCTGCGTGCTGGTGTCGGCCGACTATTCGCAGATCGAGCTGCGCATCATGGCCCACATCTCGGGCGACGAAGCGATGCTGCGCGCGTTCGCCGCCGGGGAAGACATCCACCGCGCCACCGCCGCCGAGATCTTCGGCGTCGCGCCGGAGGAGGTCGAGAGCGAGCAGCGCCGCTATGCGAAGGTCATCAACTTCGGCCTGATCTACGGCATGAGCGCGTTCGGCCTGGCCCAGAACCTGGGCATCGAGCGCGGCGCCGCCGGCAACTACATCGAGCGCTACTTCCAGCGCTTCGCCGGCGTCAAGCAGTACATGGACGAGACCCGCCTGCAGGCGAAGGCGCGCGGCTACGTCGAGACGGTGTTCGGGCGCCGCCTGTGGCTCCCGGAGATCAACTCGCCGAACGGCCCGCGCCGCGCCGGCGCCGAGCGCGCTGCGATCAATGCGCCGATGCAGGGCACGGCGGCGGACCTGATCAAGCTGGCGATGATCGCGGTGCAGGACTGGATCGAAGCGGAAAACCTCGGCACCCGCATGATCATGCAGGTGCACGACGAACTGGTGCTGGAAGTGCCGGAAGGCGAGCTGGAACTGGTCAAGCAGAGGCTGCCGGAACTGATGGCCGGTGTGGCCACGCTGAAGGTGCCGCTGGTGGCCGAGACCGGCGTGGGGGCGAACTGGGAGGAGGCGCACTGAGTATGCGGCGCTGCCCACGTCAGCGCACGCTGCGCCGACCATCCTCAGGTCGCTGTTAAGATAGCACGCCTTTGCTGTGCTAACCCGACAACGACCGGAGGATTGCAATGAAAGATCTCGTACAGGACGGCGGCAGCCTGGTCGCCGATTCCCCGTTCGCGGACGGCGTGGACCGCCGTGACTTCCTCAAGGTGGCCCTGGGCTCCGGCTTCGCCGCCGCCACCTTGCCGGTCGCGGCGCAGTCCGTGATCAAGACCGATGCCGCCGGCCTCTCCACCAGCACCGTCAAGCTGGCCGTGAACGGCCAGGACGTTCCCGTGTATGTGGCCCGGCCCGAAGGCAAATCGAAGCTGCCGGTGATCCTGGTGGTGTCCGAGATCTTCGGCGTGCACGAGCATATCGCCGACGTCGCCCGCCGCTTCGCCAAGCAGGGCTACCTGGCGCTGGCGCCGGACCTGTTCGTGCGCCAGGGCGATGCCACCAGGGTCGCCGACATCGCCACCCTCATGAAGGACATCGTCTCGA
This sequence comes from uncultured Massilia sp., assembly GCA_913778765.1. Lineage (GTDB taxonomy): Bacteria > Pseudomonadota > Gammaproteobacteria > Burkholderiales > Burkholderiaceae_D > Telluria. Next base: position 16,873 of record CAJYXO010000079.1, read on the forward strand.
AGACGCCGGATGCGCAGGTGATGGGCGACCTCGACGCCTGCGTGGCCTGGGCCGCGAAGAACGGCGGCAACGTCGACAAACTGGGCATCACCGGCTTCTGCTGGGGCGGCCGCATCACCTGGCTGTACGCGGCCCACAATCCGAAAGTGAAGGCCGGCGTGGCCTGGTACGGCCGCCTGATGGGCGACGCGACGCCGAACACCCCCAAACACCCGATCGACTTCGCCCCGACCCTGACGGCGCCGGTGCTCGGCCTGTACGGCGCCAAGGACCAGGGCATCCCCCTCGATACCGTCGAAAAGATGAAGGCGGCGCTGGCGAAAGGGAAGAGCGGCTCGAGCTTCGTGGTCTATCCGGACGCCGGCCACGCCTTCAACGCCGACTACCGTCCCAGCTACGTCGAAAAGGACGCGAAGGACGGCTGGATGCGCGCACTGGCCTGGTTCAAGCAGCACGGCGTGAACTGATACGTGCAACTAAGAGAGCAGGCCAAGGCCGGGCACGGTAAAATGCCCGGCTTGCGCTTTTCGGGCGCGCATCAGCATCAAGAACAACAAGAGGCTTCACGATCGATCCGGTACTCATCTCCATTCTGCTCGCCACCGGGCTGGCGGGCATCGTCAGCATCACGGCTGCCGCGGTGTTCTCCTTCACGCTGCTGTCGAAGGTCGTCGAGCGCATGGTCAGCCTGTCGGTCGGCATCATAGATCGGAAGAGCACACGTCTGAACTCCAGTCACAAAGATACATCTCGTATGCCGTCTTCT
>CAJYXO010000080.1 GCA_913778765.1 uncultured Massilia sp.
TCCTTGTCTTGCGCCATGATGATTTCCTTCGCGTTGATCGATAGCTCCATGCTAACGATTTCGAGCGATTTATTTATAGGAAGTCGGGCTGACGATGTGTAGGAGGAGCGGCAGTCGACCAGGATGATGCATGGCATCACGCGCCGGCCTGCGCCCATCAGCCCTTGAGGCCGGCTTTCAGCATCCGCGTCAGCTGCGGCGTCGCCGCATAGGCATCGGCTGGCGGTTTCCCGTTCAGGATCGCATCGAAGCGCTCGGCCACGCCACCCAGCACCTGCGGATGCGTGTAGATGTAGAAGCGGCCGTCGCGGATGCCGTCGAAGGCGATGCGGGCGACGTCGGCGGCCGACAGTTTGCCGCCATCCACCGCCTTGTCGATCATGGCCAGCGCCGCTGCCTGGCTGGCGGTCGGCGCGGCGTGGTTGACGAGTTCGTGCGGCCGGTGGGCTTCGGCGTGGGCGATCCCGGTCGGCACGAAGTACGGACACAACACCGAAGCCTGGATCGGCGAATCGACCAGGCGCAGGTCGTGGTACAGCGTTTCGGACAGCGCCACCACCGCGTGCTTGGAGACGTTGTAGACGCCCATCGCCGGCGGGTTCAGGAGCCCGGCCATCGAGGCGGTGTTGACGATGTGCCCTTCATAGCCGGGGTCGCGGCGCGCCGATTCCAGCATCAGCGGGGTGAAGATGCGGATGCTGTGGATCGCGCCCCACAGGTTCACGCCCAGCACCCATTCCCAATCGGCCTCGCTGCTTTCCCAGATCAGGCCGCCGGTGCCGACGCCGGCATTGTTGAACAGCAGGTGCACCCCGCCGAAGCGGATCATGGCGGCGTCCGCCAGTTCCTCGACGTGGGCGCACTTGCGCACGTCCGCCACCATCGCCAGCACCTCGGCGCCGCGGGCCTGCAACTCGTCGCTGGCGCGCTCGAGCGCCTCGGCGTCGACGTCGGCCAGGACCAGCTTCATGCCGAGACTGGCGGCGGTATTCGCGAACTCGCGGCCCAGGCCGCTGCCCGCGCCGGTGATGACGGCGACCCGTCCGTCGAACTGCTTCATGTTGCCCCTCCCGTGCCGGATGGTATCAGACGGCCGACACGCCGCCGTCCACCGCCAGTACCTGTCCCGTGATGTGCCTGCCGGCGTCCGAAGCGAACAGCAGCACCGCGCCCTTCAGGTCTTCGTCGCCGCCGAGGCGGCCCAGCGGCGCCTGCTGCGCCAGCGTGTCGGCGCCGACCGCCGCCAGGATCCCCTTCGTCATCTTCGACGGGAAGAAGCCCGGCGCAATGGCGTTCACGTTGATGCCGTGGCGACCCCATTCGCCCGCGAGCGTGCGCGTGAAATTGATCAGCGCGGCCTTCGACGTATTGTAGGCGATCGTCTGCATGGCGCCGGGCGGGTTGCCGGCCAGGCCCGCGATCGAGGCGATGTTGACGATGCGCCCCTCTCCGCGCGGGATCATCGCGCGGCCGAAGGCCTGGCACAGCAGGAAAATGCTGCGCACGTTCAGGTTCATTACCTTGTCCCAGGCTTCCAGCGGATAATCCTCGGCCGGCGCACCCCAGGTGGCGCCGGCGTTATTCACCAGGATGTCGACCCGGCCGAGGCTGGCCAGCGCGGCTTCGGCGAAGCTGGCCACGCCCGCTTCGCTGCCGAGGTCGGAAGCGATGCCCACGGCCTCGATGCCGCGCGCGGCCAGCCGGGCGCAGGCTTCGTCGAGCTCGCCCTGCTTGCGCGACGTGAGCAGCACGCGCGCGCCCTGCTCGCCCAGCGCCTCGGCCATCTGCAACCCGAGTCCGCGCGAGCCGCCGGTGACGACGGCAGCCTTGCCCTGCAACGAGAACAGTTCCTGTACCGTGCGCATGGCCGCCCCTTCTAGACTTCGTAGTCCATGCACTGGCGCGCTTCGCGGATGGCGCCGATGAAAGGCACCAGCGCCTGGTGCGTCGGGTGCTTGGCGTAGGCTTCGAGCGCCGCCTTGTTGTCGAATTCCGAGTACAGCACCACGTCGTAGGTGGCTTCGAGGCCGGGCTGGGCCAGCACCACTTCGAATTTCAGGATGCCGGGCACGATGGATGCGCATTCGTCGAGGCGGCGTTTCATCTCGGCGGCATTGGCGGCGCGGTCGGCGCCCTCGGCTTGTTCCTTCAGTTTCCACATGACGATGTGCTTGAGCATGGTGTCCTTTCTTCGATGACGTGTTTGCGGAATACAGGGAGCATACCGTGTCGGGCGCTGGATGGCGAGCGTGGCAAGGCCGTCCCGCTTGGGCTGGTGGCCGGGTTTGTGACGTTTCTTCTTCGCTAGTTGGTTAGTTGCATATTATTTGCGGGCTACGCATATCTGCCCGCGCACCGCTGCCATTTGCACGTATCTTCGGTTAGTTGCAAAATACGGCATTGCCGCCACCTTGATCGTCATGCGCCAGCTCGCCGCCTGGGATGCCAATCCCATCACCTCGTTCGCCAGATTCGTCGCCGGCCCGGACTTCGTGCTCACCTCCAGCCGGAAGCAGGACCTCGCGCCCAAGCCGCTGTCGCCGGAGTCGGCCGCCATCTACACCTTCATGTTCGGGAAGTTCGCCGCCTGGATGCTGGAGGAAAAGCTGAAGATGTCCACCGTCGGCGCGCGCGACCTGCACCGCTTCGTGCAACTGGCCCACGACGGCCACCGCGACCTGAACAGCAAGATCGCCTACCGCTACCTGCGCCTGCTGGAACGCTGCTACGACCACCTGGAGCGCTCGCCGAACCCGGCCCGCGACGCCATCGTCGGCATCGACCGCGCCCAGATCGCCCGCGACCAGCCGATGAGCGCGCTGAACGCCGAGGAACTGCAGCGCTTCCTGGACGCCCTGCCCGGCCAGCGCCCGGATGACGACGGCAAACACGCCGGCTGGAAGCGCCGCCGCGACCGCGCCATGCAGCTCACGATGGCGCTGGCCGGGCTGCGCGTGGCCGAGGCGATCGGCCTGCTGGTCGACGAAATCGGGCGCCAGGCCGACGTCGACGGCGCGCTCGCGCTGAACATCACGCCCGAGCACAAGCACCGCACCAGCTACGAGCACACGACCCGGCTGCCGCGGGAAGGCGTGGCCGAGCTGCTGTCCTGGCTGAAGGAGCGCGACGAACTCGGCATCCCGGGCGACCTGGCCTTCCCCGCCAACCTCGAAGGCGAGCCGCTGCACAAGGCCACCGTGTATCGGCAGGTCAAGGCGAGCTTCGAGCGCGCCGGGCTGGCGGTACCGCGCGCCGGCGGCCGCACCCTGCGAAATACCTTCGCCTCACAGCAACTGCGCCAGGGCACGCCGCAAAGCGAGCTGACCACGGCGCTGGGGCTGGCGCTGGAACGTTCCGCCGAAGCCTATAAATACGCCAAGGTAAATGAGGAAACCTCCGAGCCTGACGCCGGTCCAACAGCCAAGGACGCCTGATTTCATTCCCCATGCATGGGGACGGCATCGATAAGCTCTTCTGTAAGTTTCGTGTAAGTTTGGAGCAAGTATCGCGTAAGTTTCACGGCGCAGAGTCGCAGCCGTAGCTGGCGTAAATATCGGCTATCCATTGACATTACAACTCATTACGGAGACTACAATGGCAATCACTCCCGGCATGACGGCCGGCGGCAAGGCAGCGCCTTCCGCGGGCGGACTGACCAGGGAAGAACGCAAGGTCATCTTCGCGTCTTCCCTCGGCACCGTGTTCGAATGGTACGACTTCTACCTGTACGGCTCGCTCGCCGCCGTCATCGCCAAGCAGTTCTTCACCGGCGTCGGCGACCCCACCACCGGCTTCATCTTCGCCCTGCTGGCCTTCGCCGCCGGCTTCATCGTGCGTCCTTTCGGGGCCCTCGTGTTCGGCCGACTCGGCGACATGATCGGCCGCAAGTACACCTTCCTCGTCACCATCCTGATCATGGGCGGTTCGACCTTCATCGTCGGCCTGCTGCCGGGCTATGCCTCGATCGGCATCGCCGCGCCGATCATCCTGGTCTCGCTGCGCATCCTGCAGGGCCTGGCCCTGGGCGGCGAATACGGCGGCGCCGCCCCCTACGTGGCCGAGCACGCGCCGGAAGGCCGCCGCGGCTACTTCACGGCCTGGATCCAGACCACCGCCACGCTGGGACTGTTCCTGTCGCTGCTGGTGATCCTGGGCGTGCGCACCGCGATGGACACCGCCGCCTTCGACGCCTGGGGCTGGCGCATTCCCTTCCTGGTCTCCGTGATCCTGCTCGGCATCTCGGTGTGGATCCGCCTGTCGATGAACGAATCGCCGGCCTTCGCCAAGATGAAGTCCGAGGGCAAGACCTCGAAGGCGCCGCTGTCGGAAGCCTTCCTGCACTGGGGGAACGCCAAGTACGCCGTGCTGGCGCTCGGCATCGTGATGGGCCAGGCCGTGGTCTGGTACACCGGCCAGTTCTACGCCCTGTTCTACCTGACCCAGACCCTGAAGATCGACGCCGCCGCCGCCAACATCATGCTGGCGATCGCGCTGGCCCTGGCCACGCCCTTCTTCATCTTCTTCGGCTCGCTGTCCGACCGCATCGGCCGCAAGCCGATCATCCTGGCCGGCTGCCTGCTCGCGGCCCTGACCTACTTCCCGCTGTTCAAGGGCCTGACCACCTACGGCAACCCGGCCCTGGCCAATGCGCTGGCGAGCTCGCCGGTGGTGGTGGTGGCCGATCCGGCATCCTGCAACTTCCAGTTCAAGCTGGTCGGCAAGGAAGTCTTCCCGTCCTCCTGCGACATCGCCACCGGCCAGCTGACGGCCGCCTCGGTGAACTACACGATCCAGTCGGCCCCTGCCGGCACCGTCGCGAGCGTGCACATCGGGGACAAGGTCTATCCGTCCTTCAACGCCACCCTGACGCCCGACGGCCGCGAATTCGACAAGGACAGCAAAGCCCGCGAAGCCGCGCTCAAGAAAGACCTGGGCGCCGGCGTGAAGGCCGCCGGCTACCCGGCCAAGGCCGACCCGGCCGCCATCAACAAACCGATGGTGGTGGCGCTGCTGTTCGTGCTGGTGCTGTACGTGACCATGGTCTACGGCCCGATCGCGGCCATGCTGGTCGAAATGTTCCCGACCCGCATCCGCTATACCTCGATGTCCCTGCCCTACCACATCGGCAACGGCTGGTTCGGCGGCCTGCTGCCGACCATCTCGTTCGCGCTGGTGGCGGCCAAGGGCGACATCTATTACGGCCTGTGGTATCCGATCGTGATCGCCGCCATTACCGTGGTCATCGGCCTGTTGTTCCTGCGTGAGACCAAGGACAACAACATCTACGCCGCCGATTGACCGTCGCGCAGCCGAACCCAGGGTGGGCACGGCGTGCCCACCTTTTTTATTGCGCCAGCTCCGGCGCCCGGCTCCAGGCCCGCATCCGCGTCGCCGCCCACGCCGTCAGCAAAGCCCCCGCCACCAGCACCAGCCGCGTATCGACCAGGGTCAGCACCGCGCCGGCCGCCGCCATCAGGATATTCGCCAGGCAGAAGGTGGTCGACAGCAGGCCCATCACCGCCCCCTGGCCGTGGCCGCCGAAGCGGTCCGCCGCCCATACCTGGATCACCGCGTTGTAGCAGGCGTGCGGCAGGCCGAACAGCATGATGCCGGCCAGGCCGATCCACAGCCGGCCGGCGCCCAGCGAAGCGATCGCCAGCGCCACCGCCGCCGCCAGGAAGGCCGCCCGCCGCAGCGGATCGTCACGATTTTGCCGACCGGCAAAAACAGCCGTGAAACTCATCAGCGCGCACATGCCGACGTTGACCATCGAAATCGCGCGGGTATCGTAGCGGCCGACCTCGACCAGCCACAGCGGATAGAACTCGTAGAAGGCGGTCACGCCGCAGGTGTAGGCCAGCTGCACCACGAACAGGGTGCGCAGGCCGTCATGGCGCAGCAGGTTGAAGGCGTGCTTGTCGCGCGCCACGGCCCACCAGCCCGGACCGTGCACGGCCGGCTCGCGGCGCAGCGTGATCGCCACCAGCACCGTCCCCAGCAGCAGGGCGCCGGCGGCGATGTAGAACGGCACGGTGACGCCGAAGCCGATGGTCAGCCCCGCCAGCAGCGGCCCCACCAGCCAGCCCAGGGTAAAGGAGCCGTTCAGCCAGGACAACGCATGGTTGCGCAGCGGCGCTTCCAGCCGGTCGGCCAGCATGGCGCGCACGATGGCGCCGTGGCCCTCGAGCAGGCCGGTGGCGAAGCGCGCCGCAAGGAACAGCGGATAGGAACGCGCCGCCAGCGCCCAGGCCGTGAGGATGTGGCCGAGGGCGGCGCCGGCCGCGGTCCACAGCAGCAGCGGGCGCCGGCCGAAACGGTCGGACAGCGAACCCAGTACCGCGGTGCCGAGCAGCAGCCCTACCGGGTTCACCATCAGGGCGATCGCGAACAGCAGCTTGGGCGGCAGGCCGAGGAAGTTGGTGAGGCCGTCGGCCGCGCCCGCGGTGTCTACACCCGCAAACAAGGGCGGCAGGATCGGATAAGGCAGCGAGGCGCCGGTCGTCGACAGCAGGCCGAGCAGGCAGGCGGTCGCGATCAGGAGGGCATTCTTCATGGGCTCGGCATCGAAAAGGAAACCGAGCCTACCACGCGGCGGACCATGTCCGCATCAGGGGAATTCCGGCGGTCCCATCGGTTAAACTTGCAGCGTGAACCGAAAAACCATCAACGCGGCGCTCGCGGGCGCCGTCCTCCTTGGCGCCGGCGCGGCCCTGTACTTCACGCTCGGCGCACGGCTGCCGGCCACGCCGGGGCGCCCGCTGTGGCTGCCGGCCGAGGCGCCGACCCGGCCGGCGTGGGCCGCCGGCGTGACGCCGCTGGCCGGGGACGGCCACGACGGCATGCTCGACGGCCCCGCGCCCGCCAGCCGCTTCAGCGATCCCTTCGGCGCCGCCGTCGACGCCCGCGGCAATGTGTATGTCGCCGAGGGCGGCGCCGGCAACCGGATTCGCCGCATCGCGCCGGACGGCGTGGTCAGCACCTTCGCCGGCGGCCGCGCGGGCCTGGCGGACGGTGCGGCCGGCGCCATGTTCGATACGCCGTCGGCGCTGGCGATCGACCGCCTCGGCAACCTGTATGTCGCCGATACCGGCAACAACGCGATCCGCAAGGTGGCGCCGGACGGCAGCGTCGGCACGCTGGCGGGCGGCGGCGAGCCGGGCTGCCTCGACGGCGCCGGCCGCGGCGCGCGCTTCGACGGACCGGTTGGCGTGGCCGTGGACCGCGAAGGCATCGTCTACGTGGCCGATACCTACAACGACCGCATCCGCCGCATCGCCCGCGACGGTACGGTGAGGACGGTGGCCGGCAGCGGCGCGCCGGGGAACCTGGACGGCATCGGCACGGCCGCGGCCTTCGACACCCCGAGCGGCATCGCGGTCGACAAGGACGGCGTGCTGTTCGTCGCCGACACCGGCAACGACAGCATCCGGCGCATCGGCAAGGACGGCGCGGTGACGACCTTCGCCGCCCCTGACGCGGACGAGCGCCGTCCCCTGCTGCGGCGCCCGGTGGCGCTGGCGCTGACCCATGACGGCTTCCTGTATGCGAGCGGGGCCGGCGGGCGCATCGTCCAGATCGGGCCGGACGGACATTATCTGGCGCTGGAGGACGCCGGCCGCCGCCAGGAAGCCGACCGCAGCCTGCGCCTGTATGCGCCACGCGGGATCGCGGTGCGGCGCGACGGTTCGCTGGTGGTGGCCGACGGCGAAGCGCTGCAGGTGGTTTCCCTTGCGCCGCCGGCGGCGGGCGCAAAAGCACAAGGCCTGGCCGCGCGGCAGGCTGCGCACGAAGCCGAAAAGCCGCCGCTCGCACGCCCCGCCGTCATGCCCTGGCCGGTGGCGCCGCAACTGGCGCCCCACGAAGTCGTCGGCGTGATGGGCGAGGTGCGCGGCAGCTACGATGGCGACAGCCGCGACCATTTCCACGCGGGCCTGGACATCCGCGCCGACATCGGCGCGCAAGTGCTGGCCATCCTGCCGGCGACGGTCGCCGACCCCTACCCGAACTGGGCGTTCGGCCAACTGGGCGAAGGCTTGCGCCTGGGACCGCTGTCCTACATCCACATGCGCGTCGGCCGCGACAGCAAGGGCAAGGCCCTCGATCCGCGCTTCCAGCTGCTGCCGGACGCGAGCGGCAAGCCCGGGCGCGTGCGGGTGCGGCGCGGCGCCCGCTTTGCCGTCGGCGACGCGCTCGGCACCATCAATCCGATGGCCCACGTGCACCTGGAATACCATCCGGCCGGGGCGATGGTCAATCCGCTGACGCTGCCCTTTCCCGGCCTGCTCGACACCGTGCCGCCACGGATCCGCGGCATCGCCCTGTACGACGGCGGCGGCCGCCGCCTGACCGCGAAAAAGGGCCGCCGCCTGCACCTGGCGCGCGCGCTCGGTGAAGTAGCGATCGCCGCCGACGTCTACGACCAGATGGACGGCAACCTGGCGCGGCGCCGCCTTGGCCTGTACAAGCTGGGCTACCAGGTCCTGCATGCGGACGGCAGCCCGGTCGCCGGCTTCGCGTCGCCGCGCATCACCCAGGTCTACGACCGCCTGCCGCGCGAGCGCGACGCGGTGAAGCTGGTGTACGCGGACAGCAGCGGCATCACGGTGTACGGCAGCAAGGCGACGCGCTTCGTCTATGCGGTCAGCAATACGCTGCACGGCGGCCAGGCCCTGCCCGGCGCATGGGCCGTGGGCAGCCTGGCGTCCGGCGACTACCTGCTGCGCATCTACGCCGCGGACTACGCTGGCCAGGTGGCGCTGGAGGGACGCGACCTGCCGATCACGGTCGAGTAGCGTCCCGCGGCGCGGGAACGGGGCTCAGCCGTTGAAGCCGCGTCCCTCCGCCGCCAGCCGCTGCAGCAGCGCGGCCGGCTGCCAGGCCTCGCCGGGGGAGCCGGCCGCGTACTTCTCGATCGCCGCCAGCACCCGCGGCAGCCCCACCGTATCGGCATGGAACATCGGTCCGCCGCGGTACAGCGGGAAGCCATAGCCGCTCAGGTAGACCATGTCGATGTCCGAGGCGCGCAGGGCGATGCCCTCCTCGAGGATCTTCGCGCCTTCGTTCACCAGCGCAAACACCAGGCGCTCGACGATCTCCTCGTCGGAAATCGCGCGGCGCTGCACACCCGCGTCCTGCGAATGCCGGACGATCATGTCGTTCACCCACTGCGAAGGCTGCGGCGTGCGCTCGCCGGCCTGGTAGTCGTACCAGCCGGCCCCGGTCTTCTGGCCGAAGCGGCCTGCCTCGCACAGCAGGTCGGCGGTCTTCGAGTAGGCGACGTCCGGCATCTCGACGGCGCGGCGCTTGCGGATGTACCAGCCGATGTCGTTGCCGGCCAGGTCGCCCATCCGGAACGGCCCCATGGCAAAGCCGAAGTCTTCGATGGCGCGGTCGACCTGCTGCGGCAGCGCGCCTTCGTCGAGCAGGAAGCCGGCCTGGCGGATGTACTGTTCGACCATGCGGTTGCCGATGAAGCCGTCGCACACGCCGGAGACGACCCCGGTCTTCTTCAGTTTTTTCGACAGCGCCAGCGCGGTGGCCAGCACGTCCTTGCCGGTCCGGGCGCCGCGCACGATCTCCAGCAGCTTCATCACATTGGCCGGGCTGAAGAAATGCAGGCCGATCACGTCCTGCGGACGCGCGGTGAAGCCGGCGATCGTGTCCAGATTCAGCGTCGACGTGTTCGAGGCCAGGATCGCGCCCGGCTTCATGACGGCGTCCAGTTGGCGGAACACGTTTTCCTTCACGTTCAGGTCCTCGAACACGGCTTCGATGACGATGTCGGCCTGCGCGATATCGGCGTAGTCCAGCGTGCCTTTCACGAGCGCCAGGCGCTGCTCGCATTGGTCCGCCGTCAGCTTGCCCTTCCTGACCGTGTTCTCGTAGTTCTTGCGGATCGTCGCCATGCCCTTGTCCAGCGCTTCCTGTCCGGTCTCGAGGAGGGTGACCGGAATGCCGGCGTTGGCGAAATTCATGGCGATCCCGCCGCCCATGGTGCCGGCGCCGACCACCGCGGCCGATTTGATCGCGCGCACCGGCGTGTCGGCCGGGACGTCGGGGATCTTGCCGGCGGCGCGCTCGGCAAAGAAAGCGTGGCGCAGGGCCTTCGATTCGACGGTCTGGGTCAGGTGGATGAAGCGCGAGCGCTCGAACTTGCAGCCTTCCTCGAACGGCATCTCGACGGCGGCGGCGATGGTCTCGACGCATTCCAGCGGCGCCGGGAAGGCGCCGGCGGCAGCCTTCACTTTCGCGCGCGCCGCGTTCAGGAAGCCGGCGGCATCGGCGTGCTGCACGCTCCTGTCGCGCACTTTCGGCAGCGGACGGACATTGGCCACCCCGTTGGCGAAATCGACGGCGGCGCGCACCAGGTCGGTCCCGGCCGGGAACACCTCGTCGAACAAGGTGCCGGCCAACTTCTCGGACGGCACCGGCTTACCGGACACGATCATGTCCAGCGCGGCTTCCAGGCCGATCACGCGCGGCAGGCGCTGGGTGCCGCCGGCGCCCGGCAGCAGGCCGAGCTTCACTTCCGGCAGCGCGATCTGGGCGCCCGGCACGGCGACGCGGTAGGCGCAGCCCAGCGCCAGTTCCAGGCCGCCGCCCATGCAGACGCTGTGGATCGCGGCGACCACCGGCTTCGACAAGCCTTCGGCGGTGCGGATCAGGGTGTGCAGGGTCGGTTCGGTGAGGGCCTTCGGCGAATTGAATTCGCGGATGTCGGCGCCGCCCGAGAAGGCCTTGCCGGCGCCGGTGATGACGACGGCTTTGACGTCGGGGTCAAGCTCGGCGCGCTGCAGCGCTTCGACGGCGGCGGTGCGCGTCGCCAGCCCGAGGCCGTTGACCGGCGGGTTGTTCAGCGTGATGACGGCGACATGGTCCTGGACCTGGTAATCGGCGCTCATGGGTCTCCCTTGATATTTGTATGTTGAAACGGCAGCGCCCACTATAACCGATTAAAAGTACGGTCGTGTTATTTCGGCCCGGGGGTCGCGTACAGCAGGAAACCGTCTTCCAATGTCCTCTCATGGCGCAGTCCGAGTTTTTCGAGCACCCTGCCGGAGGCCGGATTGTCGGGATGGATCGTGGCGACGATGCGCTTCAGGCCGAGCTCGCGCCAGCCATGCTCCATCAAGGGCCGTGCACTCTCGGTGGCATAGCCCTTGCCCCAGCAGTCGGGCAGGAAGCGGTAGCCGATGTCGACGTCCTGCAGGTTCGGGACGTATTTCAGGCCGCTGAAGCCGACCAGCCGGGCGCTGGCCTTCTCGATGACGGCCAGGCGGCCGTAGCCGTGCATCGCATAGTCGCGCAGCGGCCGCGTGCGCAGCAGTTCGCGCGCCTCGTCGATGGAGCCGGCTGGGGTGTCACCGGTATAGCGGATCACGTCCGGATCCGAAATCAAATGTAGCCAGGCTTCGGCGTCGTCGAGGGTGAAGGGGCGCAGGATCAGGCGTTCGGTTTCAAGCACAGGTTTTAATCCTCGGCGATATGGATCTTGGCCTTCACATGCTTCAGGCTGGCCACGATGGTGAAGGTCATGATCACCAGCAGCGACCACGAACTCCACTTGCTGATGTGGACCGCCGACCACGCGCCGAGCTGGTTCGGGTAGCGCCACACGCCCCAGAAGGTGCCGATGTTCTCGGCCATCCAGATGAAGAAGCCGGTCAGCACGAAGCCCAGCATCAGCGGCATGCGGCGGTCGCGGTCGAGCGGACGGAAGATGACCGTGGTGCGCGAGTACAGGCCGAGCGCGCAGGCCGCCAGGTACCAGCGGTAGTCGCCGATGTAATGGTGGGTGAAGAAGTTCACGTAGATCAGGATCGCGATGGTGGTCGCCATCCAGTACGGCGGATGGTGGCGCACGCGCAGGTCGAGCAGGCGCCAGGCCTGCACGATGTAGCTGCCGATCGCCGCGTACATGAAGCCCGAGAACAGCGGCACGCCGAAGATCTTGGTGTAGCCGAAGTCCGGATAGCTCCAGGACTGGATGCCGCCCGACACCTTGAAGGCTTCCAGCGCGAAGCCGACCGCGTGGAACAGGCAGACCGCCTTCAGCTCGTCCCAGGTCTCGAGCTTCACGCGCACCATCCACAGCTGGATCGCCACCGCCACGATGAACAATACGTCGTAGCGCGGGATGCCGAACAGCCCGGCGCGCGGCATCAGGAAAATGGCGGCGAAGAACAGGCCGACGAACAGGCAGGCGCGCGCCTCCTTGATGCCGAACCAGAGGAATTCCACCAGCCCGCGCCGCAGGCCGGCCAGGCGCTGCGGGCGGTCGTCCATCAGGAAGCTGTCGATGGCGGAGAGCATGGGGATCATGGGGGATTAGTTCGGGCGTTGAGACTTGCGGTAATGGGCTGGCGTCTGGCCGACCAGCTTGCGGAAGTCGGACGTGAAATGGGCCTGGTCGAAGTAGCCGAGGCTTTGCGCCAGCGCGGCCAGGTCCTCGTCGGCGCCGTTGGCCAGGCGGTCGGCGGCTTCGTGCAGGCGGAAGCGCCGGATCGCCCACTTGGGACTGACGCCGACGTAGTCGCTGAACAGCTGCTGCAGGCTGCGCACGCCCATGCCGCAACTTTCGGCCAGCTGCTCGACCCGGGTCAGCCCGGGCGTGCTCTCGATCGTGCGGAGGATGGCGCCGACGCGCCCGGCCTGCGGATCCGGCGCCGGCAGCTGCGGCGCCAGCAGCGCCGCAGCTGCCGCCATCATGCCGGCGCCCTTCAGCGCATAGTCGAAGGCGCCGCCCGGCACGCCCCAGACGCCGCTGCGCACGCGGCTGTGGAACACCAGGTGCACGCAGGGATACGGGAGGGTGCGCTGCACGAAAGGCGGCTGCCCTTCCAAGTCCCACTCGACGATCCAGACATG
>CAJYXO010000081.1 GCA_913778765.1 uncultured Massilia sp.
CCTTCCAGGTCAGCCCGGAGATGGGCGCCTACGCCGGCCTCGGCATGGGACTGAATGGCGTGCTGACGGCGCTGCTGGCGCCGTGGCTGGTGCCTTTGCTGCTTGACTGGATGGCGAAGTAACGGAACGGTTCGTATCGCGCGCCTTCGCCGTCGCCACCGCGTATCATGGGGCGGACGAAAAGGGGAAACGCCTTGAACCTGTCGCCACTGCCGCTCGCGGTCTTCGTCGCCGATGCCAGCGGCGCGATCATCAGCTGGAACCGCGCCTGCGAAAAGCTCGCCGGCTATTCGGCCGCCGAGATGCATGGCCGCACCCTCGGCGACCTGGTCGCCTTCGAGGATGCCGCCGGCCAGGATGCGCCGGTCGGGACACGGGTCGACCTCGACAGCGTCGGCAGCCTGATCTGCGCCGACGGCCGGCGCCTGCCGGTGCGGGTGACGGTGGCGCCGCAGTCGCTGGATCCCGGCAACACCGGCAGCTTCAGCGTGATCGTCGTCCCGCGCAGCGCGGCGGCCCTGTCGCGCTACTCGCTGATCCAGGACCTGCCGGTCAACGACCTCATTGACGGCCTGCCCGGCGTGTTCTACGTGATCGACCAGAGCGGCCGCCTGCTGCTGTGGAACCGCCAGCTCGAGCAGGCGCTGGAGATGGACAGCGAAGACCTGCCGACCGTCGAGGTGAAGTATTTCTTCGACGAAGCCCAGCGTGGTTACGTCGTGCAGAAGATCCTCGAAGCCTTCGAGCAGGGCGCGTCTTCCCACGAGGCCGACCTGTGCGGTCGGCACGGCCGGCGCACGTCCTGCCTGTTCCAGTGCGCGCGCACCAGCCTCGGCAGCCTGCCCGTCGTCTTCGGCACCGGACTCGACATCACCTCCCGCAAGCAGTCCGAGCACGCGCTGCGGGTGCGCGAGCGCGCCATCTTTGCCAGCGTCAACGCGATCGTCATCACCTGCTTCGACGGCGTCGAGAACCACATCGAATACGTGAACCCGGCCTTCGAACGCATCACCGGGTGGACGCTCGCCGAAATCAAGGGCCGCGATCCGCGCTTCATGCGCGTCGAAGGCTGCGACACCGAGGAGCACCGCCGTATTCACGATGCCGTGGGTCAACGCGGCAGCGTGCGTTCGGTGCTGCGCAATGCGCGCAAGAACGGCGAGATCTTCTGGAACGAGCTGCGCATCGACCCGGTCGTCAGCGGCGACGGCGACGTCACGCACTTCGTGGGTGTGATCAACGACGTGACCGATGCCCACCACTACGAGCGCCGCCTGCACCACCTGGCCCACCACGACCCGCTCACCGGCCTCGCCAACCGCACGCTGCTGCAGGAACGCCTGCAGCAGGCGATCGAAGCCGCTGACCGCCAGCGCACGATCGGGGCGCTGGTCTTTCTCGATCTCGACAATTTCAAGACGATCAACGACCGCTTCGGCCACGACGTCGGCGACATCGTGCTGTGCGAGACCGCCGCGCGCCTGCGCGCCAACATGCGCGAGGAAGACACGGTGGCGCGGGTCGGCGGCGACGAGTTCGTCCTCGTCATCAACGACCAGGCCACGCCGGCGCAGGTGGCCGACCTGGTGGAGCGCATCCGCCGCAGTGTCTCGTGTTCGGTGGTGGCCGGCGGCGCCGAGGTGGTGCCCGGCGCCAGCATCGGCGTGGCCCTGTTCCCGCGCGACGGCAACACGGTCGACAAGGTGATGCGCGCCGCCGATGCCGCGATGTACCACGCCAAGAGCCTGGGCAAGAACAACTGCCAGTTCTTTTCGAACGACCTGAACCGGATGGTGCACCAGCACCTGCTGCTCGAAGCCAGCCTGGGCCGGGCGATCGGCGAGGGCGAGCTGGTGCTAGGCTACCAGCCCAAGGTCGACCTGCGCAGCGGCCACATGGTCGGCGCCGAAGCGCTGGTGCGCTGGAACCATCCCGAGCGTGGGCTGCTGGGGCCGGACAGCTTCATCCCGGTGGCCGAACAGACCGGCCTGATCGTGCCGCTGGGCGAGTGGGTGATCGACCAGGCCTGCGGCATGCTGCAGTCGCTGCTGGCGCTGGGCTTCGACGACTTCGTCATCTCGGTCAACCTCTCGCTGCGCCAGCTGCGCGACCGCCAGTTCGTCGAGCGCCTCGGCGCCAGCCTGCGGCGCCACGGCGTCGCGCCCGGCTGCCTGGAGCTGGAGGTGACGGAAAGCCTGCTGATGGACCGGCCGGAAGAAGCGAAGGCGGTGCTGGCCGACCTCAAGGCGCTCGGCGTGCGCCTGTCGATCGACGATTTCGGCACCGGCTACTCGAGCCTGAGCCAGCTGCAGGCCTTCCCGGTCGACCACATCAAGATCGACCGTTCCTTCCTGGGCGAGGGCTTCGACGACGGCCACGGCGTGATCACGCGCGCCATCATCGCACTCGGACACAGCCTGGAGCTGAAGGTAATCGCGGAGGGCGTCGAGACGCGCGAGCAGATCGCCTTCCTGCGCGACCACGATTGCGACCAGATGCAGGGCTATTATTTCAGCCCGGCGCTGTCGCAGCAGGGCTTGCAGGAGATGTTGCGCAAAGGCGTGCGCCTGGACGCGTGACGGAAGAGGTGGCGGGCGCGCGCACGAGGCGGCGCCCGCCGGGGGAGCGCAGACGGCGGCGCCGCTGCGAAGGTGAGCGGAGGCGGCGTTCCGCTCAGGCTGACTTGCGGGTGAAGGCGCGCGCGGCGAACAGGGCGCCGGCCACGCCCATCACCACGGCCGCGGTGCTGCCCGAGAAGCCGACCGCGGTGTTTTTCGCGATCTTGCCGGCCTTCGGCGTCACCAGCTCGAGGCGGCGCTTGGTCATCTGGGTGCCCAGTTCGGACAGGCGGTCCTTGCTGAGGGTCTGTTCGGCTTCCGGCAGCAGCACGGTTTCCTCGTCGGCCACGTGGTGCACGACGTCGCGCATCAGCTCGAACAGCAGCTCGTCGTGGCGGCTGTCGCCCGGATCGGTATTGCGCAGTTCATGGATGATGCGGCGCATTTCCACGTGCTCCGGCTCGCTCTTTTCCATCACCTTCTGGTCGGCGGCGCGCGGGCGCATCACCGGGTAGAAGATCTCCTCTTCCAGCGTGGCGTGGATCTCGAGGGCGTCGCAGATGGTCTCGGCCAGCGCCTTCTTCACGCTGGGACGCTTGTCCCTGGTGTACTGGTGGAAGGTCACCATCACGTGTGAGTGATCGAAACGGATCATGTCGGTAATGGACGGGCTGAGCGTTTTCAGAGAAAACATCATCTTCTCCTGTCGTGTAGTCGGAGAGACGAATGTTAGTGCGCGCGCCACGGCGGCCGCGTAGGAGCGCGGCGCAAGTGCGTGTCAGCGCAGCTCCCACGGTCCGGCCCGTCATGGATGGCAGCCTGTGCGACGCTGTCAGGCCAGGTTCAGCTGCCAGTAACCGACGTCGACCCAGTCGCCGAACTTGTGGCCGACTTCATGGAAGCAGGCCACCTGGCGGAAGCCCAGGCGTTCGTGGAGGGCGATGCTGGCGGCGTTCGGCAGGGCGATGCCGCCGATGACGACGTGGAAGCGTCCCTCCAGGCGCGCCAGCAGGGCCCGGTACAGCGCCAGGCCGTGGCCGCGGCCGCGCAGGCCGGGGTCGACGTACAGGCTGGATTCCACCGCATGCCGGTAGCCGGGGCGTGCCCGCCACTTGCTGGCGTAGGCATAGCCGACCACGCGCGCCCCTTCGGACATCACCAGCCAGGGCAGGCCGGCCTTTTGCACCTCGGCGATCCTGCCCGCCATCTCGGCCTCGCCGACCGGATCGGTTTCCATCGAGATGGTCGTGGCCGCGACGTAGTGGTTGTAGATGGCGGCGATGGCGGCGGCATCGGCGGAGGTGGCGTCGCGCAGGGTGGCGATCGGACTCATGAAGATAGCTGTCTTTTATGAAGGTGATTGGCGAAACCGATTCAACCCCGTGAAGCGCATAAGGGAGAGGCTATCACCCCGATAGAAACTCGCTATAACCAGGCTTTATTGCATTATTACATTGCTATCGGCTTCGTTCAAGCGGCTGTCGCTCCGAGTCCTACACAGACACGGCGGACACTCTGATGTCCGGTCACCGCAAGCCTGCGATCATGCGTCAAAGCGCTTGCACCACAGCGCCGCCATTCGCCGGCGCCGGCGATGCCTGACGCTCTCCGGCGCGCATTGGCACATGATCGGAGGAAGAGAGTGTTTGCTCACAACAAACGTCTGCAGTACACGGTCCGCGTCACCGAGCCGAACCCGGCCCTGGCCAATTAGGATTTGCATGGACACACGTGTGCACAAGACCCGCCCGGCGGGCGGGTTATCGCAACGCCCCCCGCGTATTACGTGGCGCAAGACCGTCGGCTTCCTGATCTGCGCCTTCGGCTGCGGCCTGCTGTTGTCGAACCTGTTCCTCCAGTGGATGGATTCCACGCCGAATCTGCGCGCGGCCCTGATCGGCGGCGGGACGGCGGCCGCGGCCACGGCGCTCGGCACCCTCCCGTGCTGCTGTCGCAGAATTTTTCGAAGCGCACCTACGACTGCTTCCTCGGCTTCGGCGCCGGCGTGATGCTGGGCGCCACCGCATTCTCCCTCATCATCCCGGCGCTCGCCGCCGCCAGGGCCGGCGGCGCCGGCAGCTGGGGCGCCAGCCTGAGCGTCGGCGCGGGCATGCTGATCGGCGCCGGCCTGCTGCTGGCGCTGGACCGCGTGATCAGCACCGAGGGCATCCTCGCGCCGTCCGAAGGCGCCAATGCCCATTCGCTGAAGCGCGCCTGGCTGTTCGTCTGGGCCGTGGCCCTGCACAACCTGCCGGAAGGCCTGGCGATCGGCGTCGCCTATGCCGGCGTCGACCTCGGCAAGGCCAATTCGCTGGCCACCGGGATCTCGATCCAGGACGTGCCGGAAGGGCTGGTGGTGGCGCTGGCCCTGCGCACCGTCGGCTACAGCCGCGGCGTCTCGACGCTGCTGGGCGTGGCCTCCGGCCTGATCGAACCGGTGGCGGCAGTGCTGGGCGTGGCCCTGATCGGCATCTCCGCCGGGCTGCTGCCCTTCGCCCTGGCGGCGGCGGCGGGCGCGATGCTGTTCGTGATCGCCAACGACGTGGTGCCGGAAGCCCACCAGAACGGCCACGGCACCTGGGCCAGCGTGGCGCTGATCTTCGGCTTCATCATCATGACGGTGCTGGATACGGCGCTCGGTTGATGATCCGTTCGGCTACGGCAGGCATGGCGGGCCGAAAAGCGTGGCCGCCCTGCAAAAAAAGCCCCGGTCGCAACCGGGGCCCAAGCTCTGCTGCTCCTAGCTTACGCTCAGTTCCGGATCTCCAGCGCGCGGTTCAGGCTCAGCGCGGCCAGCGATCCGAGCGCGCCCGACAGCAGATACAGGCTGACGTAGCCGAGGCCGTAATTCGCTGCCAGGCCCAGCGCCACCAGCGGCGCGAAGGCGGCGCCGACCAGCCAGGCCAGGTCCGAGGTCAGGGCCGCGCCGGTGTAGCGGTACTCGGGCAGGAAGTTCGACGTGACGGCGCCGGCGGCCTGGCCGTAGGACATGCCGAGCAGCAGGAAGCCGACCAGGATGAAGGTGTTCTGGCCGGCGGCGCCGCCATCCATCAGCGGCGGCACGAAGCCCGCGAACAGCGCGATCAGGAGGGCCAGGGTGCCGAGGGTGTTGCGGCGACCGAACTTGTCGGCGATCAGGCCGGAAGCCAGCACGCCGAGGATGGCCAGGCCGCCGCCCCACATCTGGACCACCAGGAAGTCGGCCATCGAGCGGGTGTCGTAGAGCTGGAGCCAGGACAGCGGGAACACCGTCACCAGGTGGAACAGCGCGTAGCTGGCCAGGGCGGCGAGGGCGCCGAGCGCGATGGTGCTGCCCTGCTTGCCGACCACTTCGCGCACCGGCACGGCGTCGAGCTGGTGCTCGTCCAGCAGGTGGGTGTAGTCCGGGGTCGAGATCAGGCGCAGGCGGGCGAACAGCGCCACCACGTTGATGGCGAAGGCCACGTAGAAGGGATAGCGCCAGCCCCAGACCAGGAAATCGTCCTGCGACAGCTCGGCCATCAGGTAGGAAAATACGCCGGCGGCGATGATGAAGCCTACCGGTGCGCCCAATTGTCCCAACATCGCGTACCATCCGCGCTTGTGTTCAGGGGCGTTCAGCGCCAGCAGGGAGGGGAGGCCGTCCCAGGTCCCGCCCAGCGCGAAGCCCTGGCCGAGGCGCAGCACGGCGAGCGAGATGATGGCCCATTCGCCCCAGCGCGAGTAGGTCGGCAGGGCGGAGACGGCGACGGTTGCCGTCCCCAGCAGGAACAGCGCGATGGTCAGCTTGATCTCGCGCGAGAAGTGGCGCTGGATCGCCATGAAGATCAGGGTCCCGACCGGCCGCGCGATGTAGGCGAGGGCGAAGATGGCGAAGGAATACAGGGTGCCTTCGAGGCGGTCGGCGAACGGGAAGAACACCGCCGGGAACACCAGCACCGAGGCGATCGCGTAAACGAAGAAGTCGAAATACTCCGAGGCGCGGCCGATGACCACGCCGACGGCGATGTCGCCGGGCGCGATGGCGGTATCGCGGGAGTTGATGTTGCGGGCGCCGCTGTGCGGGGCGGTGATGGGGGCAGCGGCTGCATCGCCGTAGGTTGTGGTGTTCTGCTGCATATTTCTCCTCCTATAGTCTCTTGACAACTGGGCAAAAACCCTTCGGGATGAAACGTCGACAACAAAAGCGCGGGAAGGGTGGGACAAAACGTCCAATCGCCAAACGTGCACCGTTGGCGTTACATTAGCATGTTATCTTTCCCATGTAACGTAAAACACAAGCATGATTCCCAAGACCGTCAGTCGCGGAATGCTCCTCACCCCCCTGTTGGCGGCCCTGGCCGGCTGCAACACGGTGGTGATGAACCCGTCCGGCGACATCGCCAAGCAGCAGGCGCATCTGATCACCGTGTCGGTGGTCC
>CAJYXO010000082.1 GCA_913778765.1 uncultured Massilia sp.
CGGGTGCAGCCTTCCGGCGCATCCAGCGTGTGCAGCTCGATCGTATCGAGGCTGCCGCGCAGGCGCTCCCAGCGTTCGCGCATGGCGCCCGCTTCGACCTTCTCGCCGCCGGTCAGCCGGTAGCCGAGCGCCGATTCGTGCAGGCGGTTCTCGCCCTTGCGGCCGGCCGCCACCGCCGCCACGCCCAGCCACAGGAAGTGGCGCGCGCGGGTCAGCGCCACGTACAGCAGGCGCAGGTCTTCTTCGATGCGGGCGCGGTCGACGGCCTGCAGCGCATCCTCGCTCAGGCCGAGGTCGATGCGGCGCGCGCCGCCTTCGATCACGTACTCGAAGAAGGCGCGGTTGCGGCGGTCGGTCTTGCGCGCCGTGACGGCAAAGGGCAGGTACACCAGCGGGTATTCCAGGCCCTTCGACTTGTGCACGGTGACGACCTTGACCAGCTCGGCATCGCTTTCCAGGCGCAGCACCCGTTCGCTGTTGTTGTCGCCCCGGCCCTCTCCCAGGCCTTCGATCTGCTCGGCGAACCAGCGGATCAGGGCCTGCTCGCCATCCAGCTCGCGGCTGGCTTCCTGCAGCAGCTCGGCCAGGTGCAGCAGATTCGTGAGCCGGCGCTCGCCGCCGCTCGCGGCCAGCAGCTTGGCCGGCAACCCCAGTTCGTGGATGAAGCGGCGCAGCATCGCCAGCACGCCCTGGCGCTGCCAGGTCTGGTGCAGGCCCTTCAATTGTTCGACGCGTTCTTCCCAGGCCAGTTCGTCGCTCGACAACCTGGCCAGCTCGGGCAGCGGCAGCGCGCAGGTGGCGGTGGCGAAGGCGGTGCGCGCCAGCACCCCGTCCAGCGGACTCGCGACCGCCTGCAGCCAGCGCAGCACGTCGAGCGCTTCCTGGCTCTCGACCACCGAATCCTGGTCGGACAGGTAGACGCTGGCGACGCGGCGCTGCGCCAGCGCGCGGCGGATCGCCGAGGCTTCGCGGCGGTCGCGCACCAGCACCGCGATATCGGCCGGCATCAGGCGCCGGAAGCTGCCGTCGCCATCGCGGAAGCCCGCGTGCGCGTCGTTGAGCAAACCAACGATGTGTTCGGCGCAGTGATGCGCGAAGAAGTCGCGGTAGTCGTCGGCGCGCAAATCGTCGCGGGAGGTACTGGCCACCGCCAGCGCCTGGAACGGCCCGTCGACGCCGACCAGTTGCTGGCTGCGTCCCGCCGCATCGACCGCGTCGAAGGGCAGCGGATTCTCGTCGTCCTTCCTGAAGCGGAAGGCGCCCGCCGCGTAACCGCCCTCGGCGTATTCGAACAGGCGGTTGACCGCGGCCACCAGCGCCTTCGTCGAGCGGTAGTTGGTGCCGAGCTGGTAGTGGCGGCCGGCGGTGGCGCGCCGCGCCGACAGGTAGCTGTGGATGTCGGCGCCGCGGAAGCCGTAGATCGACTGCTTCGGGTCGCCGATCAGGAACAGGCCGTGGCCCGGGTCGTTGTCGGCCACCCGGTACAGCAGGTCGAAGATGCGGTACTGGTCGGGCGAGGTGTCCTGGAATTCGTCGACCATCGCCACCGGGAACTGGTCGAGGATGCGGCGGCGCAGCGCCTCACCGTTCGCGCCTTCGAGCGCGTTCTTCAGCCGGGCCAGCATGTCGGCGAAGCCGAACTGGCGGTTGCGCCGCTTCAGGTCGATCATGCGGCGCGCGATATTGCAGGCGGCGTGGCGCAGCAGCGCGTGCGCCATCGGCTCGATCTCGTCGAGGGCGTCCTTCAGCGCCGCGGTGTGTTCGAAGCAGTCCGGCACCGCGGTATCGAAGTCCTTGGCGAAGGCGTCGACGATGCCGTCCGGGGTCAGGCGGCGCCAACCCGTGTCGCCGAGGTCCGGCATCAACATCATCGGGTCGCGGGCCCAGGCGCGCAGGGCCTCGAACCATTTGACCAGCGAATCCGGGCGCATCTTGTTGCCGTTGAAGCACTTCGGCTTCGCTTCGCGCTGCGCCGCGATCCAGCTTTCCATCGCGTCCGCGCGTTCGGCCCATCCCTCCTTCAGGCGCGCCAGCCTGGCCTGCTGGGCGCGTTCGACGCCGGCGATCACGCTTGCCAGCGGCGCCATCGCGTTCGGCTTGCCGTCCTCGTCGACGCAGTCGGGGCCGAGCAGCTCGGCGCGCCGCACCAGTTCGCGGGTGGCGCCCTTCAGCGCCTCGACGTCGGCCCACACATCGCGCAAGGACTTCAGCGCACGATCGTCGAGCGGGTACACATGCTGGCGCCAGTAATCGTGGGCCGCGTCCTCGAACAGGGCGCGCTCGTCGCTGACCAGCTCTTCGTCGAACAGGCTGCCGCTGTCGAAGGCGTGCTCGCGCAGCATGCGCTGGCACCAGGCATCGATGGTGAAGATCGCCGCTTCGTCCATGGTCTCCGCCGCCAGCACCAGCTTGTGGGCGGCGACCAGGCGCGCGGCCTCGTCTTCGTAACTGCCGGCCAGCGCTTCCAGGTAGGGATCGTCCGCATGGGTCTCGCCGCGGAAGTAGCCGGCCGCCTGCACCAGGCGCTCGCGCACGCGGTTCGACAGCTCGCGGGTGGCGGCGCGGGTGAAGGTCATCACCAGGATCTCGGGCGGCAGCAGCGGCCGGGCGAAGCCCGCTTCGGCGCCATGGCCCAGCACCAGGCGCAGGTAGAGCGCGGCGATGGTCCAGGTCTTGCCGGTGCCGGCGCTGGCCTCGATCAGGCGCGAGCCGTGCAGCGGGAAGCTGAGGGCGTCGAGCAGCTGGCTCATGCGGCCTTCTCCCCGTCCGCGCCGAACGGGGTCACGGTGACGCTGTCGCCCAGCCAGGCGACCAGCGGTCCGTACAGGGCCTCGGCGGTGCGCGGCCAGTCGCCGGCCGCGCGCAGCGCCGCGAATTCCGGCCATAGGCGAGAAAGAACGGGATCGTCGACTTCGCCGTTGATCTCGAAGCCGCCGTCGTAGGTCTCGCGCGGGTCGCCGCCGGCCAG
>CAJYXO010000083.1 GCA_913778765.1 uncultured Massilia sp.
CGACCGGCCCCATCACGCCGCCGCCGGTCACCGCCCCGGCGGCGCCGCCGACCACCCCGCCGACCACGCCGACCCCGGGCGACATCACCGTCACCCTGGAGGACACGACCACGCCGCTGTCCGCGACGACCAGCACCAGCGTGCAGAACTGGCCTGCCTGGACCGCGACCAGCCAGCCGGTCGACAACGTCAATTGCGCGACGACAGTGAGCTACCACATCCATACACTGCTCACGATCTACCGCGACCGCGCCCGCCTGGCGCTGCCGGACAGCATCGGCCGCGGCGGCTGCACCCATGAGTTGCATACCCACGACGGCTCGGGCGTGATCCACAACGAAACCAGCGCGCCGAAGAAATTCATGCTGAGCCAGTTCTTTTCGCTATGGGGCCAGCCCTTCACCAGCACCAACGTTGCCGGGCTGGCGGGGCCGTTCCGCTACTACCTGATCGAGAATGGCAAGCTGACGCGCTACACCGGCGACCCGATGGCGCTGGAACTCACTGCCTATCGCGAGATCGTGATCCTGGCCGGCGCGAATCCACCGCCGGTGCTGCCGAAGTACATATGGACACCGGGACTGTAAGTTCCGGTGAGACTCTGATCAGCCGTAGGCGCCGCCGGTATACAGGAGATCGAACAGGCGCGACAGCATGGCGATCACGCCGGTCGCGCCAACCAGCATGGTCAGCACCAGCAGCACGGCCAGCACCCAGTTGCTGTGCGACCGGCGGCCGGACGCGGGGTTGAACTTCGCGTCCCATTTCTCGTCCGGCGTCACGCCGATCGCCAGCGCTTCGATGCAGCCAACGATGCAGGAGATGAAGATCGGCAGCAGGGTCCAGAAGGGATTCGGCGCATGGCCCAGGCCGTAGACCAGGCCGGCTGCCGGCAGGCTGCACACGTGCAGCAGGCCGAGCCGGTCGACGCTGCCGCGCAGGTAGAAACGGTGGACGCCCAGGCCGCCAAGCAGGAAGGCGAGGGCGGTGGCGAGGGTTTTGTTCTTGTGGTTCGACATCGGCAGCGAGGCCCGGCTCGGCATTGTGAATAGGAAAGGTTGAAGTATCGTCCAAAAGTGTCGCGGGGGCAGCATTTTTCGTGGCTTTCCGCGCTCTTACTAACGTTAGTCACTCCCCCCGCTGTGGCGTTGTCGGGAAAAATGAGCGATAATGCTGGATTCGGCCGGTCTGCGCGCCGGGTTTTTGGTTTTTTGACAAATGCTTGCTGAGGCACGGCGCGGCGCGCTATAATCGTCGGCTTTCTCCGTCCAGCACAATTTTTTGGAAATATTATGGTCGTTATTCGTTTAGCTCGTGGTGGTGCCAAGAAGCGCCCGTTCTACAACATCGTTGCAACCGACTCGCGCAACCGTCGCGATGGCCGTTTCATCGAGCGCATCGGCTTCTACAACCCGATGGCTTCGGGCAAGGAAGTTGGCCTGAACATCACCGCTGACCGTCTGGCTTACTGGCAAGGCGTTGGCGCACAACTGTCGCCGACCGTCGCTCGCCTGGTCGCTGGTCAGAAAGTCGCTGCTTAATTTAGCCTGCGAAAGTTTTACGGGTTTGACCGATTCAGCAATTCCTGACGACCTGGTCCAGGTCGGACATATCACCGGCGCCTACGGGATCCGGGGTGGTATCCGCGTCACGCCGTATTCGACGGACGCCGATGCGCTGCTGAACGTGAAAACCTGGTGGCTCGACAAGCCGGCGCTGCGTCCCGTCCAGGTGCGCAGCGCGAAGTACCACAGTGGCGATGTTACCGCCACCCTGGTCGATGTCGCCGACCGCAGCGTCGCCGAAGCGCTCAAGGGCGCCACGGTGCAGGTGTCGCGGGCGGATTTTCCGGCACTGCCGGAAGACGAATACTACTGGTCGGACCTGATCGGCCTTGATACCGTGAACCTGCAGGGCGAAGCCCTCGGCAAGGTCGCCGACATGATGAGCAACGGTCCGCAATCGATCCTGCGCATCGTTCCGAACGTCGACGCCGGCACGCCCGACGCGAAAGTGGAAGAGCGCCTGGTGCCTTTCGTCGACCAGTACGTCAAGACCGTCGACCTGAAAGCAAGACTGATTACCCTGGACTGGGGTCTGGATTATTGACGCGATGCAGTTTGACGTCGTGAGCTTGTTCCCCGAGATGTTTGCCGCGCTGACGCAGTCGGGCGTGACCCGCCGCGCGCACGAGCAGGGTCTGTGGAAGCTGTCGATCTGGAATCCACGCGATTTCACGCAGGACCGCCACCGCACCGTGGACGATCGCCCGTATGGCGGCGGTCCCGGCATGGTGATGCTGGCGAAGCCGCTCGAAGCGACGATCGCCGCGGCCAAGCAGCGCCAGGTCGACCTGGGGCTGCCCGCACCGCGGGTCGTGTTCATGTCGCCGCAAGGCAAGCCGCTGACGCACGAGCGGGTGATGGCGTTGAAGGACGAGCCCGGCCTGGTCCTGCTGTGCGGCCGCTATGAAGCGGTCGATCAGCGCCTGCTGGACCGCTGCGTCGACGAGGAAATCTCGCTCGGCGATTTCGTGCTGTCCGGCGGCGAATTGCCGGCGATGGCGCTGATGGATGCCGTGGTGCGCAATCTGCCCGGTGCGCTGGGCGACGATGCCTCGGCGGTCGAAGACAGCTTCGTCAACGGCCTGCTGGACTCGCCGCACTACACGCGGCCGGAAGTGTATGAAGGCGAGGCAGTGCCGCCCGTGCTGATGGGCGGCAACCACGCGGAGATCATGAAGTGGCGCCGCCAGCGTATGCTGGAAGCGACCGCGAAGAAACGGCCTGACTTGCTGGACAAGGCGCGCAGCGCCGGTCAGCTGAGCAAGGCCGATGAAAAGTTTCTCGCAGGTTTAGAACAACCTGAATGACAGAATTTGCACCGTGTTGGTGCAAAAGCCGGGCGTAACACCCCGGATGTTTTAATCCCATCCTCTACCGGGCAACCTAGTACAGCGCCGGCAAGATGGTCATTGGAGTGATAAAAATGGATCTGATCCAGCAACTCGAGCAAGAAGAGATTGCGCGCCTCGGCCGCAATATCCCTGATTTCGCACCGGGCGACACCGTTGTCGTCAGCGTCAACGTCGTCGAAGGCAACCGCAAGCGCGCCCAGGCATACGAAGGCGTGGTCATCTCGCGTCGTAACCGCGGCCTGAACTCGAACTTCATCGTTCGCAAGATCTCGTCGGGCGAAGGCGTCGAGCGTACCTTCCAGCTGTACTCGCCGCTGATCGCTTCGATCGAAGTGAAGCGTCGTGGTGACGTGCGCCGTGCGAAGCTGTACTACCTGCGTGAGCGTTCGGGCAAATCGGCACGTATCAAAGAAAAGCTGCCGACCCGCAAGACCGCCGCTGCCGCTCAGTAATAGCGTAAGTAGCTTGAAAAAGGCATCCGGACGGATGCCTTTTTCTTTTCCGGAGAAGGTCTTTGGCAAAACTGCATCTCGATCCCCAGCGCCTGCCCGTCGACGCGATCGCCGGCGAAGCCGCGCTGCCGCCCGAGCGCCTGCAGGCCGCCTGGCTGCGCCGGCGCCTCGCGCGCCCGAGCCCCTGGGTGCCCGAGCTGCCGGAAGACCTGCGCGAGCGCTTCCCCAAGCTGCGCCGCGCCGCCGTGCTGGTGCCCATCGTCGAGCGCCCCGAGGGCCTGACGGTGCTGCTGACCCAGCGCACCGCCCACCTGAACAGCCACGCGGGCCAGATCAGCTTTCCGGGCGGCCGCGCCGAAGAGCTGGATTCCTCGGCCATCGAAACCGCCCTGCGCGAAACCGAAGAAGAAATCGGCCTTGCGCGCCGCCACGTCGAGATCGTCGGCGTGCTGCCCGACCACGTCACCGCATCAAGCTACCTGGTGACGCCGGTGATCGGCCTGGTCACGCCGCCGTTCGAGCTCATCGCCGAGTCGAACGAAGTCGCCGAGATCTTCGAAGTGCCGCTGGCCTTCCTGATGAACGGGACGAACCACCAGCGCATGTCCTTCGAGCTGCCGGAAGGGGCGGGGCGGCGCAGCTTCTACGCCATGCCCTACGAGCGCTTCTTCATCTGGGGCGCGACGGCGGGCATGCTGCGCAATCTGTTCCACCTGCTGAGAGCCTGACGTTGCCTGAAACGGCCCGCTGCGCTATCGTAGCGGGCAGATGAAGTAAAGCAACAACAAAGGACGCTGCATGACCTTCTTTTCCATCCTGTGCGCACTGCTGATCGAACAGCTCAAGCCGCTGCGCGCGGATAACCAGATCTACGCCGAGATCAAGCGCTTCGCGATGCGCATCGAGGCCTGGTTCAACGCCGGGCAGGTGAGCCATGGCCGGCTGGGCTGGTTCCTGATGATCGGCAGCCTGATGGCGCCGACCGCCGTCATCTACTGGGTGCTGATGTATTACGGCTGGGTGTTCGCGGCCTTCGCCTGGAACATCCTGATCGTCTACCTGACCCTGGGTTTCCGCCACTACAGCCATTACTTCACCTCGATCCAGTTCGCCTTGAACGCCGGCGACGAAGCCACCGCGCGCACCCTGCTGGCCGAGTGGACGAAGATCGACACCATCGGCATGGACGCCACCGAGATCGCGCGCCTGGCCGTCGAGAAGTCGCTGATCACGACGCACCGCAACGTGTTTGGCGTGTTCTTCTGGTTCCTGATGCCGCTGGGTCCGGCCGGCGCCGTGATGTACCGCGTGGCCGAATACCTGGCGCGCGCCTGGAACGAGCCGGACCACATGCGCAACGAAGCCTTCGGCCAGTTCGCGGCGCGCGCCTTCTACTGGATCGACTGGATGCCGGTGCGCCTGACGGCGATCGCCTTTGCCGTGGTCGGCAACTTCGAGGACGCGATCTACGCCTGGCGTAATTTCGCCAACCGCTGGGCCGACGAGTCGAAGGGCATCATCCTGGCGGCCGGCGGCGGCGCGATGGGCGTGCGTCTGGGCTCGCCGCTGGAAACGGCGCCGCAGGTGCTGCCGGCGGACGCCGCCGCCGTCGACCTGTCCGACAGCGAGGCGGACATCCTGCCGGGCGAGGAGCCGAACGTGCGCGCACTGCAAAGCACGGTCGGCCTGGTCTGGCGCGCGCTGTTATTATGGATGCTGCTCCTGCTCCTGCTTTCCGGTGCTGTATTGCTTGGCTGAACGTCTCCGGAGTCGGACGAGGCTGTAAAGCTTCGTCGCAGGTCTTCTATAAGATATAATACCGGGGTTGTTCTCATCCACGCCTCATGTTTCAGTAAGCAGCACTATGGCCGATTTACCGCAAACCGGGAAAGAACACGCCGACGAATTCTTCATTCTCGGCGTTACGAGCAAGGGCCGGCAGTTCCGTCCGAGTGACTGGGCCGAGCGCTTGTGCGGTGTCATGTCGTGCTTCCGTCCAGAAGGCAGCGGCGGCCGCAATGCCCACCTCCAGTTCTCGCCCTACGTGCACCCGACCGTCGTCAACGGTGTCAAGTCCGTGGTGGTGAACAATGCGCTCAAAAGCGTCGAGCCCCTGGCCTACCACTTCGTGGTGAACTTTGCCAAGGACAACGACTTGCAGGTGGTCGACGCCTGTTATGTCCCCCCTCCGGGCGAGAAAAAGCCCAGCGCCTGATTCTCCGTCCGCAGCTTTGAGCTATCTCAAAGCTGCTTTGCCATCCAGGGTTAGCTTTGACTCCTTCATCACGGAGGCGGCCATGGAAGTCGGCAAGCTCAGCACATCGGACACCGTCTGCTGCTCGCGCGACGAAAGCGTGCAGGGCGCGGCTTTTCTCATGCGTAAGCACCATGTCGGCGACCTCGTCGTGGTCGACGAGCCGGACGGCGAGCGCATCCCCATCGGCATCGTCACCGACCGCGACATCGTCGTGTCCGTGATCGCCCTCGGCCTCGATCCGATCGGCCTGCAGGTGGGCGACATCATGACCGACGACCTGCTCACGGCCGGCGAAAACGACGACGTCTACGCCACCATCGAGCGCATGCGCCTGCGCGGCATCCGCCGGGTGCCCGTCGTGACCGACAGCGGGGCGCTGTGCGGCATCGTCAGCGCCGACGACCTCCTGATTTTCCTGGCCGAAGAGATGGAAGAGCTGTCGCGCATCAGTCCCTACCAGCAGCAGCACGAAAGGCGGGCCCGGCAGTAAAGCAAGTGCGCGGCCGCGCAACCGCTCAAAAATCTGCAACTAACCGACATGGAAATACAAGAGAGCAACCCCGTTGAGCAGGGGTAAGCCAGCCCTAAGCTTGCCTCTGTTACCATGCTGTGCTTCCGCGCAATGTTTGCGTGGTCTCTCTGACACACGGGGTACTATGAGCTCGAGCTTCCTGCAACGCGGCGCCGCCGCCTACGTCATCGTCGCCGGCCTGGGATTCGTGGCGAGCGGCCCGGCCTGGTCCGAAGCGCCCGCCGCCCGGCCGGCATCGCCGAACCTGGCCTTGCCGAAAGGGGTAGTACAGGGCCCCGCGGCCGAAGGCATCACCGAATACCGCCTGGCCAACGGCCTGAAGGTGCTGCTGTTCCCGGATTCCTCGCGCCCGACCGTTACCGTCAACGTCACTTACCTGGTCGGTTCGCGCCACGAGAACTACGGCGAGACCGGCATGGCCCACCTGCTCGAACACCTGATGTTCAAGGGCAGCCCGAAGCACCGCGACATTACCGCCCAGTTCTCGGATCGCGGCATGCAGTTCAACGGCACCACTTCGCTCGACCGCACCAATTACTACGAGGTGTTCCAGGCCTCGCCGGAAAACCTGCAATGGGCGCTGGAGATGGAAGCCGACCGCATGACCCATTCCTTCATCGCCCGGAAGGACCTCGATTCCGAGATGACGGTGGTGCGCAACGAGTACGAGAACGGCGAGAATTCGCCCGGCGCCGTGCTGATGAAGCGCATGCAGAGCGTCGCCTACGACTGGCACGCCTACGGCCGTTCGACGATCGGCAACAAGAGCGACATCGAAAACGTCCGCATCGAGAATTTGCAGGACTTCTACCACACCTATTACCAGCCGGATAACGCCGTGCTGCTGGTGGCCGGCAAGTTCGACCCGAACCAGACCCTGCGCACCATCAGCAAGCTGTTCGGCGCGATCCCGAAGCCGAAGCGCACGCTGCCCGAATTCTGGACCGTCGAACCGACCCAGGACGGCGACCGCAGCTTCACGGTGCGGCGCCAGGGCGACGTGCAGATCGTGGCGGTGGCCTACCACGTGCCGTCCAGCCTGCACGACGACAGCGACGTGCTGAGCTTCTCGTCGACCATCCTGGGCGACGTGCCGACCGGCCGCCTGCATAAGCTGCTGGTCGAGACCGGCAAGGCGAGCCAAGTCTTTTCCTTCGGCCAGACCGGCTATGCGCCCGGTCTGCAGATCTTCGGCGCCGTCGTCAAGAAAGGCGAGCCGATCGAGCCCGTGCGCGCCGCGCTCACCGAGGCGGTCGAAAGCTTCGCCCAGCATCCGCCGACGGACGAGGAAATGCAGCGCACCAGGCTGTCCTACCTGAACAGCATCGAACGCAGCCTGAACGATCCGCAGCAGGTGGGCGTGGCGCTGTCCGAGACGATCGCGCTGGGCGACTGGCGCCTGTTCTTCGTCGGCCGCGACAAGATCGCGAAGGTGACGGCGGCCCAGGTGGCGGAGGCCTCGGGCCGGTACTTCAAGCGCGACAACCGCATCACCGGCACCTTCCTGCCGGACGATGCCCCGCAGCGCGCCGTGGTGCCGCCGGCGCCCAGCGTGGAGAGCCTGCTGAAGGACTTCAAGCCGCAGGCCTCGAACCTCAGCGCCGAGGACTTCGAGCCGAGCCAGGCCAACATCATGAAGCGCACCACGCTGACCACGGCAGGCGGCGTCAAGCTGGCCCTGCTGCCGAAGAAGAACCGCGGCCAGACCGTCACCGTCGATCTGCGCCAGCACTACGGCGACGAGCAGAACCTGTTCGGCAAGGGCGCCGTGCCCGGCCTGACCGGCGCGATGCTGATGCGCGGCACCACGAAGTATGACCGCGTGCAGCTGGCCGACGCCTTCGAGAAGCTGAAAGTGGCGGGCAGCCTGACCCACTTCCAGACCACCCGCGACAACCTGGCGGCGGCGCTCCAGCTCGTCGCCCACGTGCTGAAGGAACCCAGCTTCCCGGCCGCCGAATTCGAACAGCTGCGCCAGCAGTCGCTGGTGGCGCTGGAGGCCAGCCGCGGCGAACCGCCGAACCTGGCCTCGCGCGCCCTGAACGAGCACTTCGACATCTATCCGAAGGGCGATATCCGCCACGAAACCACGCTCGACGAAGACATCGCCGATCTGAAATCCGCCACGCTCGACCAGGTGAAGACCTTCCACCACGACTTCTACGGCGCCAATCCGGCCGAGATGGCCATCGTCGGCGATTTCGACGCCAAGGCGATCGTGCCACTGGTCGACCAGTTGTTCGGCCAGTGGAAGGCGCCGATGCACGTCGCGCCGGTGCTGCGCAAGAACGCCGACATCGCGCCCATGCATCAAACCTTGAACACGCCCGACAAGGAGAACGGTTTCTACGCGGCGCGCATGAATCTCGACCTGAACGTCGACGACCCCGACTATCCGGCGCTGATGCTGGCGGATTACATCTTCGGTGGCGGCGGCGGGCTGAAATCGCGCCTGATGGACCGGATCCGGCAGAAGGAGGGCCTGTCCTACGGCGGCAGCACGCAATTGTCGGCGGGCGAGTGGGACCGCGCCGGCATGTTCGGGATCAGCGCCATCGCCGCGCCGCAGAACCTGGCCAAGGTCGACGTCGCCGTGCGCGAGGAACTGGCGCGCGCGCTCAAGGATGGCTTCACGGCGACGGAACTCGCCGGCGCCAAATCCGGTCTCATGCAGCAGAGGGTGCAGAATCGCGCCGACGACGGCACCCTGGCGGCCGGCTGGACTTCGTACATGTACCGCGACAAGACCTACGAATGGTCGGCCGATTTCGAGAAACGCCTGATGGCGGTCACGCTGCCGCAGCTGAACGCCGCCTTCCGCAAGGCCATCGACCCGGCAAAGCTGTCGGTGGTGATGGCCGGCGACCAGACCAAGGCGAAGCCAAGGAAGTAAGCGGCGCACGAATGCAACACTCAGCCGTTCAATAATTCACGAAACGGCTGAGACGCTTGGTCAATGTCCGTAGTGGCGCTATGATGTTGCCTATCGGAAGTATTGCTGGTAGGCAGCAAACATTGCGTCAGGATATTGTAAAGGAAGCAACATGAAGGGCATGACCAAACAAGCGCCAAGCGGCATCTCGTATGCCGGCAAGGTTGTGCTGGTAACCGGCGCGGCCAGCGGCCTGGGGCGCGCGATGGCGCTCGCATTCGGGCGCGCGGGCGCCTGCGTCGTCGTGGCCGACAATTCGGTCGACGGCGGCCACATGACCGCCGCGCTGATCGTCGAAGCCGGCGGCAAGGCGCTGTTCGTTAAAACAAATGTAACGTCGGCCGTGGAAGTCGACGCGCTGGTCGACAAGGCCGTCTCGCACTACGGCCGCATTGACGTCGCCGTCAACGGCGCCGGGATCGAGGAAGAATCGCTGCCGCTGGCCGAAGGCGAGGACGAGCAGTTCGACCGCATCATGAACGTCAACGTGAAGGGCGTCTGGCTGTGCATGAAGAGCCAGCTGCGCCGCATGGTGGAGCAGGAAGGCGGCGGCGTGATCGTCAACGTGGCCGACGCCGGCGGCCTGGTGGCGGCGCCCAACCGCGCCATCTACGCGGCCTCGAAGCATGCCGTGGTCGGCCTGACCAAGACCGCGGCGGTGGAATACGCCAAGTCGGGCGTGCGCGTGAACAGCCTGTGCCCGGGCGCCGTGAAGACCCCGATGCTGGCGCGCATGCTCGAGCGCGAGCCGGGCCGCGAAAAGAAACTCAAGGCGGCGCACCCGATGGGACGCATCGCCGAACCGGCGGAAGTCGCCAGCGCGGCGCTGTGGCTGTGCTCTGAGCAGGCGTCGTTCGTGACCGGTCACCAGCTGGCGATCGATGGCGGCCTGACCGCGATGTAATTACGCCGCGCTCAACTCCGCGACGAAATCGTACATGTCGCCGCGGAAGTAAGACCGGCAGAACTCCACCGCCTGCCCATCCGGCAGGAAGCCCAGCCGCTCCACGCAGAGCCCGGCATCGCCTTCCTTCGACTGCAGCAGCCTGGCCTGCTCCGCGTTCAGCAGCAGCGCCGACAGCCGCTGCAGCGCCCGCACGGGCCGCTTGCCGGCCGCTTCCAGCGCCTCGTACATCGAGGTGTCGACCGCCTCCAGCGAGGGCAGGGCGGAGGCGGCGATGGTCGCATATTCCAGGCACATCGGCATGTCGTCGGCGTAGCGGATGCGGTTGAAGCGGTACACCGCGGCGCCCGGCGACAGGCCCAGGCGCAGCGCCTCGTCCGGCGTCACCAGGCCTTCCGAACGCTTGAGCCAGACGCTGCGCGGCGTGCGGCCGCGCGAGCGCATGTCTTCCGAGAACGACGTCAGCTTGGCGAAATTCTTTTCGATGCGGGTGTTGATGAAATTGCCGGAGCCGGGACGGCGTACCAGCAGCCCTTCCTCGACCAAGCCGTCGATGGCCTTGCGCACCGTGATGCGCGAGATGTCCA
Organism: uncultured Massilia sp.; assembly: GCA_913778765.1. Taxonomy (GTDB): domain Bacteria; phylum Pseudomonadota; class Gammaproteobacteria; order Burkholderiales; family Burkholderiaceae_D; genus Telluria. The sequence goes on from CAJYXO010000083.1 coordinate 10,582, forward strand.
GCTCGGAGGCCAGCTGGCGCTCGGCCGGCAGGGCTTCGGCGGGGCCGTAGATGCCGCGTTCGATGGCGTCGCGCAGGGCGCGCTGCAACTGCTGGTAGAGCGGCAGGTTGCTGGTGGCGGACAGGTGCTGCATCAACTGCGCGAGAGAGGACATGCGGCGGATAAGGATGAATGAATCCGCCGATCATACCAAATAAAGACCGCCTTATTTGGGCCGCGGGTTCGAAAGCCCGCGGTCCGACTGGATCAGCTTGCCGGAACGGATGTCGCGCACCGCCGCGCCCACCGAGCGCGCCACGTTGCGTACTTCTTCCTGGAAGGCGGTGTCGCGGTCCAGGGTCGCGTGGCTGTCGGCATAGGATTCGTAATAGCCGATAAAGCGGTCGAGCAGGGCGGTCGGGCTGGCGGAGATGAGTCCCATCCAGTCCAGCCAGTCCGACAGCGAACGCCGGTGGCCCTCGATGCCGGCGACGTCGCCGTGCACCACCAGGCCGTAGGCGCGGCCGGCCAGGTGCTTCGGATAGCGCCAGTCCTTCTCGAGCGCCTTGGCTTCCTCCGCCTCCTTGCCGTGGGTCGAGCTGGGGTCCGGGTTGCCGCCGTCGGCGCAGACCAGGCGGTCGATCATCAGCTTCAGCACGGACGGCGACTGGTACCAGTAGACCGGGGTCAGGATGATGACGCCGTGGGCCGCCACCCATTTCTCGTAGATCTCGTTCATCCAGTCGTTGTTCTGGTGCAGCGAGTGGTTCGGGTAGCAGCTGCACGGCCAGTGGCACAGCGGCATCGCGGTCGACACGCAGGCCTTGCAAGGGTGGATGTGGCGGTCGAAATCGGAAATGATGCGCGACAGGTCGAGCACGTCGGTGTCGAAGCCCTCGGCCAGCAGCAGCTCTTCGCACATCTTCGTCATGCGCCAGGTCTTCGAGATTTCGCCCGGACAGCTGCCGTCGTTACGCGCGGCGCCATTGATCAGGAGTATGCGGCTGAGCGTGGACGGGTCCTTCTGCTTCGCCTCGGCGGCCAGCAGGCGGTCGTGGGCTTCCTTCCACTCGACCGACAGATCGTAGTCCGGATCGGCGAAGCCCGGACCGGCCTTGACCGTCACCGGCGCCTTGTGCGAACCGATGTAGGCTTGCCAGGCCATTTCCTCGACGGCGGCCAGTTCGTGGCCGACGTTCTCGTAGAGCGGATCGAAGAAATTGCGCGAGAACCGCAGGCGGAATTCGTTGCGGTCGAGCTTGGCGGGCGCCTGGCCCTTGCGTACGTCGGTCATTGCCGTCCTCCAGGTATCGATGTGAAACGATTATCTGCCTGGACGCTTGCCGGGCTGGTACGCCAGCGAACGGAGCGATGAAAAAAAGCGGTTCAGTCCCGGGACCGAACCGCTTTCCAGCGTGTGGCGGCGAGGATGACGGCCGCTTACTTGTTGTTGCCGCCCGGGTTCGGGTGGTTGGCCAGGACGATGCCGTACTTGGCGATGTCCGACAGGCCGCCGCCCGCTTTCACGGACTGGAAGGTGGCGATCGCCTTGTCCTTCTGGCCGGCGCGCAGGTAGGCCAGGCCGAGGCGGACCTTGGCTTCGTCAGGCGACTTCAGGCCGCCCTTGGCGATACCCTGCTCGATGAAGCCGATGCCCTTGTCGAACTGGTCCATCGTGACGTAAGCCCAGCCCAGGTTGACCAGGCCGGCGCCGGTCTTCGACTTGGCGGCCGAGGCTTCGCCCGACGCAATGTTCTTGGCATCGTTGGCGGCTTCCTTGGTGGCGCGGTCGCGCAGCTGGCGGTGCTGGGCGGCCGAGCCGCCGGTGCCCAGTACGCCGGCCGCGAAGCCGGCGTCCACGACCTTCTTGGCTTCGGTCGGGAAGCCGTCCTTCAGGGCGGTCTCGGCCAGCTCGACGTACATTTCCGGGGTCAGCACTTTGACGGCCGCGAATTCGAGGCGCAGCACGTCGGTGATGTTGGCTTCCTGGAAGCCCGGCTTGCGCACGACGCCGCGGTGGATGGTGTCCATCCAGTAGTCGTCGTTCGGATAGTAGGTGATCAGCTGCTCGAGGCCGTACAGGTAGGCGTTATCGTCCTTCAGGCGGTTGGCGGCCGAGGCGTACAGGCGCAGGTCTTCGTTCGACGGCGCCTTGCCGGCTTTTTCCGCGGCTTCCAGTTGCGGACGCAGCAGTTTGGTCGCGTTCGCGAAGTCGTTGCTCAGGTAGTAGGAGCGGACCAGCGGCGAGGTGGCGGTGTCGGCCGAAGCCGGGTTCTCGGCCTGGAAGCGCTTGAACCACTCGATCGCTTTCGGGTAGTTCTTGGCGTTGTAGTACATGCCGGCCAGGGCCTGGGTGAACTGCGGCTTGTCGGCATCCGGCAGCTTGCCCGAGCTGATGATCGCTTCCAGCGCCGCGATCTGTGCCTGCTCGTTGTTGGTCGCGGTGGCCAGCGACAGCTTCATGCGGTTCAGCACATAGGTTTCGTACGGGGTCTTGTCCGGGAAGGCTTCAGCCTGGGTGATGCGGTTCTGCATCTCCGTGTAGTTCTTCGCATCCATCAGCGGCTTGACCTGGGCCGGGTCGAGCAGCTTGAACAGTTCCGGGCGCACCGTATCCGGCTTCGGCTGGGCGGCGGCGGCCTGGGCATTCTTGTCTTGCGCGGTGGCGCTGTGCATGAGGGCTGGCGCGGCGTTCAGGCCGATGGCGGCCAGCATCAGGGCAAGGCGGGCAAAACGGAATTGGGACATGAATAATCCTTCTCTTTAATGGCTAAACGGACAAAACGTGCATTGTCCCACAATCCCTGGGAGGGGGCCGGACAATTGTGCCGCAGGCCGGGCTGCGGCAAACGCGTCGTTACAATGCGTTACCGCAGATGCATAAAGGAACTATTCGAAGCCGGGGACGGGGCAGACGCCTTCCGCTTCGATCTCGCCCGCCAGCCAGGCATTCACCGCTTCCAGTGCCGGCGGCGCGAAGCCGTAGGTCAGCAGGGCCGGCGCCGCGAAGTCGAGCGCCTGGTACGGGTTCCACAGGGCGATGTGGAGGTCGGGGCGCCAGCCGGCGCGCGCCTGCGGCCCGTAGCGGCGGCGCGACGTCGAGGCCAGCATCGTGAAGCGGCCGTCCTGCGGCATCGCGTCCCAGTCGAAGGTTTCCGGATCGGCGAAGGTCACCAGTTCGACTTCGTACAGCTTGCCGAGCGAGGCGGCGATGTTCGCGGCCGGCACCCCGGCTTCCGAGACGCCGTCGCTGACCACGTCCTGGCGCGCCACCAGCCGGATCCTGCTGCCCGGCGCGGGACGCCGCGGCTTGCCGCGCGCGGTGAGGGCGCGGCGCCAGGCATGCGCCATCAGGGCGCGGTCCTGTTCTTCGGTGGCGTAGGGCGCGCCGGCGGCCGGATGCGCCTGCGCCAGCTTGTCCAGCCGCGCGAGGCTTTGCTCGACCTGGGCGATCGGCAGGGTGCCGTCGTCGATGGCGGCGGCAATCGCGTCCAGCGTCGCTTCCTGGGTCTCGCGGCTGCCGATCGCCATCACCATGTCGGCGCCCGCCACCAGCGCGTTGACGGCCGCCTGGCCGGCGCTGTAGCGGTGCGCGATCGCGTGCATGTCCATGCCGTCGGTGATGATCACGCCTTCGTAGCCCATCTTCACGCGCAGCAGGTCGGTCAGGATCGCGCGCGACATCGTGGCCGGGTTGTGCGGGTCCAGCGCCGGGTAGACGATGTGGGCGGTCATCACGGCCGGCGCATGCGGCGCCGCGCGGCGGAAGGGCGCGAACTCGAAGCGTTCCAGCTCGGCGAGTTCCTTGTCGACCGTCGGCAAATCGCGGTGCGAGTCGACGTGGGTGTCGCCGTGGCCGGGGAAGTGCTTGACGCAGCAGGCCACGCCTTCCGAGTCGCTGCCGTCCATCCATGCCATCGCCAGTTCGGCGGCGCGCTCGGGGTCGGCGCCGAAGGAGCGTTCGGCGATGACCGGATTGCGCGGGTTGTTGTTCAGGTCCAGCACCGGCGCGAAGTTCCAGTTGAAGCCCATGGCCTTGACCGCGCGGGCGACCGCGGCGCCGACTTGCTTCGCCAATGCGGTGTCGTCGGCCGCGCCCAGCGCCATCGCCGACGGCGGCGGCGGCACCCACAGCGAGCGCACCACGGCGCCGCCTTCCTGGTCGAGCGCGACCAGGGCGTTCGCCCCCATCGCCTCGCGCAGACCGGCGTTGAAGCGGGTGAGCTGGGCCGCGTCCGTCATGTTCTGGCGGAACAGGCAGGCGCCGCGGATGCCGTTGGCGCGGATGAAGGCCGCGGTGCCATCGTCGAGCGCCGTGCCGAACAGCCGGATCATGATCAGCCGGCCGGCGAGTGTCCTGGATTTATCCATACGATTTATGTCGTTTAGTTTGTCTTCGTGACTTTGCTGAGGTGGCGCGGCTGGTCCGGGTTCAGGCCGCGCGCCTTCGACAGCTTGGCCGCCATCATGTAGAAGGCCTGGATCGCGACAATCGGATCGAGATCCGGCGTCGCGGCCACCGGCAGGTCGAGGTCGCGGCCGGATACGTCCTGCGGCGCCGCCAGCAGCACGCGCGCACCGCGGCCGCGCATCTCTTCGGCCAGCGTCACCAGGCCGGCCTGGGCCGGGCCGCGGGTCGCGAAGATCAGCAGCGGATAGCCTTCCTCGATCAGCGCCATCGGGCCGTGCTTGATTTCGGCGCCGGAGAAGGCTTCCGCCTGCAGTGCCGAGGTCTCCTTGAACTTCAGGCTTGCCTCCAGCGCCACCGGGAAGCTGATGCCGCGTCCGACCACCATGATGTTGCGGGCCGGGGCCAGCACATCGATCGCCTTCGACCAATCCGTCCCGGTGGCGCGCTGCAGGGCGTCGGGCAAGGCGCGCAGGCCGTCCTTCAGCTCGGCGTCGTCCTGCCATTCCGCGACCAGGCGTGCGCCGGCGGTCAGGCTGGTGATGAAGCTTTTCGTTGCGGCCACGCTCTTCTCTTTACCGGCGTGCAGCGGCATCGCCCACTCGGCCGCCTGGGCCAGCGGGGAGTCGATGTCGTTGACCAGCGCGACCGTGGTGGCGCCGCCGTCGCGGAAGTAGCGGATCGGCTCGACCACGTCCGGGCTCTGGCCCGACTGCGAGATCGACACCGCCAGCGTGCCCTGGGTCTGCAGCGGCGACTTGTACAGGGTCACCAGCGACATCGGCAGCGAAGTCACGAGGCGGCCCAGGCGCGCCATGGTCAGGTAGGCGAAGTAGCTGGAAGCGTGGTCCGAGCTGCCGCGCGCCACCGTCACGACGTTATTGAAGCTGGCCGCGCGCAACCGGCGGCCCAGGTCCGCATAGCGCTCGACGTCGTTCGACAGTTGCAGGGCGACGCAATGGGCGGCGGACTTGGCTTCTTCCAGCATCAGCGAGGTGGGTTCAGAGCTCACACGCTTCTCCTTCTATATACACGGCTTTGAGGTTCAGGTTGCGGTCGAGGACGACCAGGTCGGCAAAGCAGCCGGGCGCCAGGCGTCCGCGGCGGGTTTCGCCCAGATAGTCTGCGGCATTGGTGGAGACGCGGCGCGAGGCGTCTTCGATGGTGAGACCGATCGCCACCAGGTTGCGCAGCGCCTGGTCCATGGTCAGCGTGCTGCCGGCCAGGGTGCCATCGGCCAGGCGCACGCCGCCCATGCATTTGTGGACGGTCTGGCGGCCCAGCATGTACTCGCCGTCCGGCATGCCGGCGGCGGCGGTCGAATCGGTCACGCAGAACAGCTTCGGGATCGCACGCAGCGCGACCTTGATCGCGCCCGGGTGCACGTGCAGCAGGTCGGGGATGATCTCGGCGTACTGCGCATGCGCCAGCGCGGCGCCGGCCATGCCGGGCTCGCGGTGGTGCAGCCCGGGCATCGCGTTGAACAAATGGGTGAAGCCGGCCGCGCCGTTGTCGAGCGCCTTGACGCCGTCCTCGTAGGAACCGTTGGTGTGGCCGATCTGCACGCGGATGCCGGCGTCGGCCATCTGCTTGACGAGGGCCAGGTGGCCGTCGATCTCCGGCGCCACCGTGATCAGGCGCATCGGCGCCTGGGCGTCGAAGCGTTTCACCTCATCCATCGAGGCTTCGCGCGCGAACGGCGGCTGGGCGCCCAGCTTGCCCGCGTTGATGTAGGGGCCTTCCAGGTGCACGCCGAGGATGCGGGCCTCGTCCTTGCCGCGTTCCTGGCAGGCGCCGCCGATGGCGTCGAGCGCGCGCTCGATGTCCTCGACGGGCGCGGTCATGGTGGTGGCCAGCAGGCTGGTGGTGCCGTGTTTCGCGTGCAGGCGTGCGATCACGTGCGGGGCGTCGCCGCCTTCCATCATGTCGCGCCCGGCGCCGCCGTGCACGTGCAGATCGATGAAGCCGGGCAGGATGTAGTCGTCGCCGTTGTCGTCCGGGTCGCAGGCCTGGCCGTCGATGGCGGCGATGGTGTTCGGCTCGCCGGGGGCGATGCGGACTTCGCCGCGGATCCAGCCGCCGGGGGTGAGGATATTGCCTTTCATTGGTTTTCCTTGAGATGAAGCTGGATCATGCGCAGTGCGCCGGCCGCCGAATCGCCCTGGGGTTTGCCGGCGCGGGCCAGCAGTTCGGGCGGCAGGAAGTCGCGCAGGGCGGCGCCCAGGCCGCCGCACAGGGCCAGCGGCAGGCGCGCCTGCGGATCGAGGGCGTGGGCGATGCTCGCGACTTCGCGGCCGGCGTCGAGCAGGATGGCGCGCGCCACGGGGTGGTCCGCATGGCGCAATACCAGCGGCGCCAGGCTGGCGTAGGCGGTCTGGGTGGCCTGGCCGAGCCAGACCTGGATCGCGTTTCGCTGATTGTCGCCGACAGCGCCGCAAGCTGCGACGATGCTGTCGGCGAAGGCGCTGCGCTCCTGCCGGCCGTCCAGCACCTGCTCGACGTGGCCGATGGCGCGTAGCCCGATCCAGCCGCCGCTGGCTTCGTCGCCGGCCGGGAAGCCCCAGCCGCCGACTTCGTTCCGGCTGCCGTCTTCGCGCAGCACTTCGCCGACGCTGCCGGTGCCGATCGCGACGATGGCGCCGGGCGCGCCGCCATGGGCGCCCATCAGGGTCGTGAAGCCGTCGGTTTCGAGGCGGATGGCCGCGTAGCCGGGATTGGCGGCGACGAATTCGGCGGCCCACTGCTTGTTGTGGACCCCGGCCAGGCCGAGGCCGATCGCAATCCGGTCGAGGGAAGGCTGTTCGACGCCGGCCTTGGCGAAGGCTGCCGCGGCGGCTTCCTGCACGGAAGCCCAGGCGCGGGCGATGCCCAGGCCCAGGCCGGAGGGGCCACTGGCGGCCTGGGCGAGTTCCGCGCCGTCCGCCTGTGCCAGGCGGACGCGCGTGCCGGTGCCGCCGCCGTCGACGCCGAGGTAAAAATCGATCATGGTGAATTCGTGCCGGGAAGGTCTGGGCACTATAGGAGCAGCTGATAAGCCTGTCAACAGGTATTTAAGTGGTATGCAATCCGGTCTGATGTTTTTCAGCTAAGTTGCTGATCCGTAAGGAGGTGACTGGTATGGTCAGTGGTATTGTCCTGGCGCGCGGCGCGCAGCCAGCCGAACAGGATCGCCATCATGAAGGGGCCGACGAACAGGCCGATCACGCCCAGGGTCGACACCCCGCCAAGCAGGCCGAACAGGACAGCCAGGAAGGGCAGGTTGACGCGCTGGCCGATCAGCTTGGGACGGATGAACTTGTCGACCATGAACAGCTCGATGGCGCCCCAGCTGAACAGGCCGAGCGCCGCGCCCGAATGGCCCTGGCCCAGGAGCAGCAGGGACACCACCGTGAACGACAGCGGCGCGCCGCCCGGCACCAGCGCCAGGTAGCCGGTGATGGTGCCCAGCAGGGCCGGCGCCGGCGCCCCGGCGATGCCGTAGGCGATGCCGAGCACCACGCCTTCCAGAATCGCAACCGAGCACAGGCCGAGGGCCGTGCCGCGCACCGACAGCGGGAACACCCGCCGCAGCATGGGATAGTGGGCCGGCAACAGGCGCTCGCCGGCGCGGTCGACCAGGCGCACGGCGGCGGGGCCGTGCACGTACAGCATGAACAGGGTGAGCAGGGCCAGGAACAGGTACAGGGCATTGGCAAGAATGATCGAGCCCCAGGTGCGGGCGGCGCCGGTCAGGTGCGGCATCATGTCGCCGACGATGCTGCGCATCAGCAGGCCGATACCGCCGGGCTGGGCCAGGTGCTCGTTCCACCATTTGAGGGCCGGTTCGGCCACCATCGGCAGGTCCGCCAGCCAGGCCGGCACCGGCACGCCAGTTTCGTTGAGGTGGGCCAGCAGGCTGCGCACGCCGGCCAGCTCGGTGCTGAGGGCATTCAGCAGCAGGAAGCCGGGGCCGGCAAAGGCCGCCACCAGCAGCAGCACCAGGAACACCGCGCTGAGCGGCCGCGGCCAGCCGCGCCGCACCAGCCGCTCGTGCAGCGGCCAGGTGATCACCGCCAGCAGGCCCGCCCAGGCGAGCGAACCCAGGAAGTGCTGGAGCACGAACGCCAGTCCGGCGGCGAACAGCAGTGGTAGCGCCGACTGCGCGAATGGCGAATACCGCATGTGCTCCTGGTCTCCTGGCTGGGCCCGTCTTACGCGCGCTGCAGGGCGGCGATGCGCTCTTCGCAGGACGGGTGGGTGCTGAACAGGGACAGCATACCACCGCCGGCGATGCCGGAGGCCGCCATGTTCTTCGGCAGGTCGGCATGCTCGATGCCGCCCAGGCGGCGCAGCGCCGCGATCATCGGGCGCGGGCTGCCCATGATCTGGGCCGAGCCGCGGTCGGCGCGGAATTCGCGCTGGCGTGAGAACCAGGCCACGATGATGCTGGCCAGCAGGCCGAACAGCAGGTCGCAGACGATCGAGGTGACGTAGAAAGCGATGCCCGGGCCGCTGGATTCCTCGTCCTTGCGGATGAAGCTGTCGACCGCGTAGGCGACCACACGCGCCAGGAATACCACGAAGGTATTCACCACGCCCTGGATCAGGGTCAGGGTGACCATGTCGCCGTTGGCGATGTGCGCGACCTCGTGGGCCAGCACGCCTTCGATCTCCTCATGCGTCATCGATTGCAGCAGGCCGGTCGACACCGCCACCAGCGAGGCGTTCTTGGTGGCGCCGGTGGCGAAGGCGTTCGGCGCGCCTTCGTAGACGGCCACTTCCGGCATCGCGATGCCGGCGCGCTGGGCCTGGGCCGCGACCGTGCTCAGCAGCCAGGATTCGGTGCCGTTCATCGGCTGTTCGATCACGCGGGCGCCGGTCGACCACTTGGCGATCGGCTTGGACAGCCACAGCGAGATGAAGGCGCCGCCGAAGCCCATCAGGGCCGCGAAGCCGAGCAGCAGGCCGAGGTTCAGGCCGTTGGCGGTCAGGTAGCGGTTGACGCCGAGCAGGCTGGCCGAGATGCCCAGCACCAGCATGATGGCGAGGTTGGTCGCGAGAAAAAGAAAGATGCGTTTCATGATTGCTTACCCCTGGAGGTTATATTTCCAAGGTGGAAGCATACGACAGTGCGCGGATCGGAAAAAGCGAAGTTTTTGGAAGGTCGACTTCGGAAAAATCGAAGCCACGTGCGATATCGTTTTGCTATAGTTGCAGCGGTCTTTCCAACCCATGGAGGCGGCAATGCGCGGAGCAGGTGGAACCAGCGGCGGTACGGGCCGGTTTTTCCTCGGCCTGGTCATGATGTGCGGCGGCTTTTATCTGCTGCTCAACAGCGTGGTGGTGAGCTCGGCCTTCGGCTGGGGCACGCGCCTGTTCGGCTTCGGCGGTGTCGGTATTACCGGCGGCATCGTCCTGATCCCCCTGATCATCGGCGTGGCCATGATCTTCTACAACGCCCGCAGCGCGCTCGGCTGGCTGCTGGCGGTCGGCGCGCTGGCCGGCCTCGTGTTCGGCGTGATCGCCTCGCTCAGCATGAGCCTGCGCACCATGTCGGCCTTCGAACTGATCTGCATCCTGGTGCTGGCCTTCGGCGGGCTCGGGCTGTTCCTGCGGTCGCTGCGCAGCCATGCGCGGGAAGAGGCCGCGGAAGCGGCCCGCTCAGTGTAAGCCGGCGTCGGCTTCGTTGCGAAGACGCGCACGCCAGGCGCCCAGCGCCGACAGGGCCGAGTGGAATTTGCGTTCGATCAGGTCGGCCTCGGCCTCGGTGACCTTACCATCGATCAATGCGCTCGACACCGCTTCGGCCACCGCGCCCACTTCGCTCATCACCCGGCACACGGTCTGCGACAGGTCGTCCTGGCGCGCCGCTTCCGGCTGCGGCACCACGAAGGCCGCCATGCCGTGGCGTACCAGCAGGGCGTGCAGCGGCAGGTGGGCGTCGGGCACGCCGGCCGCGTGGCAGCGTTCGACGATCAGTGACACTTCCTCGAACGAGGGATAGTGCGAGGCGATCGTCGGCGCCAGCTTGTTGCGCAGGACGTTGACCGAGATGTCCAGCTCGCGCGCCAGCGCTTCCAGTCCACCCGGGTACTTGCGTGCCACGGTGTACAGGGCGTCGTGCTGGTTCATGTCGAGATAGCGTCGGGTCATGGTAATCCTTTGATATTTTTACCGGTGCATGTCAACATGCCCACCGTTATCCTAATTCTAACTTTCGACGGCACTCCTGACCATGCTGAAGACCTTTTCGAAGTATGCACATGTGGCGCATTTGTTATTCGCGCTGTCGCTGATGCTGCCGCTGGCTTCCGTGCCGGCCGACGCCAGGCCGACCAGCTCTTCGTCTTTCAAGAGCGGGTTCTCGTCGCAGCGTTCGTCGTCGTCGCCGTCGAAATCGGGCGGCTTCGGATCCTTCGGCCGGCGTTCGGCGGACAGCGCGCCGGGCAGCGGCGCGTCGAAGAAATCGGGCGGCGGTTTCGGGTCCTTCGGCGCGTCGCGCAACGCGGACACCAACCGGTCCGACTCCGCGCTGTCGCGCAAGCTGGACCGCGAGCGCTCGGAAGCGAATGCGATCCGCACGCTGGACGAGCGCCGCGCGGCGCAGGCGGCGAAGGACAGGAACGATGCGGCGCGTTCGGCGCCTGGCTACAACCAGCCGGCCGGCGGTGATGCGGACGAGCGCCGCGCGCCGCCGTCGCAGGGTTATGGCTACGGTCCCGCGCCGGCGCCCGCGCAGCCGCCGGTCATCATCAACAACAACGGCGGCAGCGGGCTCGGACACATCGTGGCCGGTGCGATCCTGGCGCGGTCGGCGGCGAATGCGCATGCCAACGGCGGCAACGGCGGCAACAATAACGGCGGCGGCTACTACCCGGCGCCCAGCGGCGGCGGCGGCGACCTGGCCAACCAGGCCGGCGCCGGCAGCGTGGGCACAGGCGCGGCGGCGCCGGCGGGATCGGCAGCGCCGGCCGCACCGGCAAGGTCGGGTGGCGGCTCCGTGCTCGGCGCCTTCGTCTGGCTGGCCGTGCTGGCGCTGGTCGTGTGGGCGGTCCTGCGCATCGTGAAGCGCAGGCGCGCCCGCCGCGAAGCCGGCAAACCGAATTATTCGTTCGAAAGGAATTGAGCAGATGGCCTGGAAGGATGTAGTCAGCTATGTGCGCGGCATCGCCGAGAAGAAGGGCGTGCTCGACGACGACAAGCGGATGGACGACGGCGTGCCGCTCGACGCCCGCATCGGCAGCGTGGTGCAGATGCAAGCCTCGCCCATCATCCGCGCGCAGGCGAACGGCTCGCTGGTCAAGATGCCGGAGGCCGCCGACACGCGCATCCTGGCCGTCTCGCAGCTGCGCCTGCATCCCGACACCGAGCTGTATCGCCTCTACCTCGACAAGGGCGACGACGACGCGGACGAAAAATTCCTGCAGGTGTTCTGCGGCGACGACGGCAAGGTCGCCGACATCCTGTACTGCACCCAGCTGGCGCGCGTGATCCCGGAAACCGCGGACGACCAGGATGCCTACACCGGCCAGGCCGGCCATGGCCTGGGCGACCCGAGCTACACGCTTTGGCGCGAGCAGCTGGCCGACATGCTCGACGAAGCGACGCTGGCCACCGCCTTCGGCGACGCCGAGCGCCTCGACTACGACCGCGACGCCGGCGGATCGGCGGACTTCGTCAAGCCCTTCGCCGGGCGCGAAATCCGCATCGACGATGCCCAGGGTGTGCACGGCCTGCGCCAGGAAATGTACTTCATGCCCTATGTGCGCGAGCTGGCGGGCGGCGGGCGCGAATATTTACTGATCACGACAGAGATCATCGAAAGCGTCGATGGCGATGCGTCGAAGCGCGGCATCCACGTCGACTTCGTGATCGGCATCCCGGTGGAACAGGAACGCATCGTCATTCAATAATTTTTCAACGAAAGGAAAGACCATGAGCAACGCAAGCGGATGGGGCCTGACTGCACGACTGGTGTCGAAACACTTCGGCGCCCTGGGCGACCGGATCTCCGAGGCCATCGCCAACTTCGATCCGGAGACCGCGACCGAGGCCGACCGCGACCGCCTGGTCGACACCCTGCGCGACACCGCGCAGCTGCTGGCCACGGCCCGCGCGTCCTTCGACAAGGAACACAAGGACGTCGTCAACCTGCAGACCCTGATCGCCAGCGACGAGCGCGCCGCCGAGAAGCTGGCCGAGCGCCTGGCCGCCGGCACCATCTCCGAAGCCACGGTGACCCTGTTCTGCGATGAGCTCGAAGCCAACAAGGCGCGCCTGCCGCAGGAAATCCAGGAAGAGGCGGACGCCAGGGCCTACATGGACGAGCTGCAGAAGATCGTCGACGCGCTGTCGAAGCAGCTGGCCGAGTTCGACGCCCAGGCCAGGAAAGCGATCCAGGCCCTGGCCGCCGCCAAGGCACAGAAGGAACTGCAGGAACTGCGCATGGAGCGCCAGTCGCAGCTGGCCGGCCTGACCACCATGAAGGGCAACTCGAGCGCGCTGAACGCGCTGACCAGGCGCGCGCAAGCCGTCACCAACGAAGCGGCCGGCCTGCGCATCGTCGCCGACATCGGCCAGAAGCCGCTCGACCAGCAGGCCGAACTCGATGCGATCCGCAAGTCGGTGAGCCAGCCGGAGACGGCCGGGGAAACGGCGCTCGAGCGCTTGAAGCGCTTGTCGGCGAAGGCGCCGGCCTGATTCTTATTCGGAATCGCGCAGCCAGGACCGGCTTTTCGACTCGGCGGGGACGGGCGCGGCGACGGTTGCCGCGCGCCGGACGCGCTGGCCGAACCGGTGGTCGGCGCTGCGCCGCGGCGCCTTCCTTTTGGCCAGGCGGGCTTTGACGCTCACCGTGCAGCGGTAGAGCAGGGCGCCGACGCCGACGATCAGCGCGCTGGCGGTGATCGCCAATCCGTCGGGACGGCCTGCGACGACGAACACGCAGACGAAGACGATGAGGTCGAGGCAGTAGAGATAGTTAAAACGCGATGTGATGTTCGAAGCGACTTCAGTGACCGGCATGCTGGGTTCCAGGTAAATCGTACGGCAGTGTCATCCGTATGGATTTATTTTAACATTTCCGCATGGAAATTATGCATGTCGATTTCACAAGCGCGATCTCACTGCGCCCAGTAATCGACCACCAGCGAGCGCTCCAGGCAGCCAACCAGCGTATCGACGAAAGCCTGGTGCGCCGCATGCAGCAGGTAGGCGTCGCGCATTCATCTTGCACGCGCCAATAAAAACCGGAGACACGCATGGCCTTCCCCCGCATCCAGCCCGTTTTGCTTGCCCTGATCCTGTCCGCGCCGCTGGCCCAGGCGGCATCGACGCCGCCGCGCATCGGCGTGCAGCTCTGGTCCGTCAAGGACGACCTCGAACAGGACTTCGACGGCACCCTCGCCAGGCTGGCGGCGATGGGCTTCCAGGGCGTGGAATTCGCCGGCGAATTCGGCCGCTTCGCGAAGGATCCCGCCGGCCTGCGCACCTTGCTCGACAAGCTTGGCCTGCAATGCGCCGGCGCCCACCTCGACTTCGCCGCGCTTTCGAACGAGCGCTTCGAACAGACGACGTCGTTCTACCGGACGCTCGGCTGCCGTAACCTGGTCGTCGCCTGGGACAAGCGCGGCGCCTCGCTTGACGGCGCGGCCGCCATCGCGCACGACATGGCCGTGCTGGCGCCGAAGCTGAAGCCGCTCGGCATGCGTATCGGCTACCACAACCACGCGCAGGAAATGACGGGGCCCGAGGGCCGCACGCCCTGGGACACGATCGCCGGCGGCACGCCGCGGGAAGCCGTCCTGCAGCAGGATATCGGCTGGACCGTCTTTGCCGGCAAGGATCCGGTGGTGCTCGTCGATCGCTATCCCGGCCGCACGCTCACCTCCCACTTCAAGGCCAAGCTGCCCGAAGGCGTGCCGGGCAAGCCGATCATCGGCCAGGACCGCACCGACTGGCCTGCCGTCTACGCGGCGGCGCGCGCGGCGGGCGGGGCCGAGTGGATCGTGCTCGAGCAGGAAGAATATCCGGATGGGATGACGCCGCTGGAGGCGGTGGCGGCGTCGATGCGCGGGTTGCGCGCCGTGACGATGCGCACGAAAGACACCCCGGTTGACAACAAGTAATCGTTGAGGAAGACTGCGGCGATGCATCATGTGGAGGTGACTACATGGATGTCCGCAACGCTGCTCACCCGATCGCCTACCGCCCCGACATCGACGGCCTGCGCGCCGTCGCCGTCGGCCTGGTCGTCCTGTTCCATGCCTGGCCCAAGTGGCTGCGCTCCGGCTTCATCGGGGTCGACGTCTTCTTCGTCATCTCCGGCTTCCTGATCACCTCGATCATCCTGAAGGACCTGAAGGCGCGCGCCTTCACCGTGCGCGGCTTTTACGTGCGCCGCATCCGGCGCATCTTCCCGGCCCTGATCGTCGTGGTGCTGGCGGTGCTGGCCTTCGGCTGGTACGTGCTGCTGCGGCAGGAGTTCGCCCAGCTCGGCAAGCACGTGGCCGCGGCCGCGGCCTTCGTGTCGAACCTGGTGCTGTGGAGCGAGGCCGGCTACTGGGACAACGAATCCGTCACCAAGCCGCTGCTGCACCTGTGGTCCCTGGGCGTGGAAGAACAGTTCTACCTGGTGTGGCCGATCGCCATGGCCCTGTGCTTCAAGGTCCGCTTCGGCATCCTCGCCTTCCTGGCGCTGACCCTGGCCAGCTCCTTCCTGTACGGCCTGTACGCCACCTTCAACCATCCCGCCGAAGCCTATTTTTCGCCCGTCACGCGGTTCTGGGAACTGGCCTCCGGCGGCCTGGTGGCCTACGCGATGACCAAGCGGCATCCGCTGCTGCCGCTGCCCTGGCTGGTTTCCAGCATCGGCCTGGCGCTGCTGGCGCTGGGCGCGGTGCTGATCAAGGGGCAGAGCGATTTTCCGGGCGCCTGGGCGCTGCTGCCGGTGCTCGGCGCCTGCGCGCTGATCGCCGCGGGGAACACGTCGTGGATCAACCACCGCCTGCTGGGCAACAGGCTGATGGTGAAGATCGGCCTGGTCAGCTATCCCTTCTACTTGTGGCACTGGCCGCTGCTCTCGTTCGGCTACATCGTCGAGGGCGAGAAGCCGCCGCCGACGATGAAAGCGGTGCTGGTGCTGGCGGCGCTGGCGCTGGCCTTCCTCACTTACCACCTGGTCGAGCGGCCGGTGCAGAAGTCGCCGAAGCGGCGCCGCGCGATCCAGTACCTGGTGACGGCGATGGCCTGCTTCGGTGTGCTCGGCTTGATGGTCAAGGCCGGCCTGCTGCAGGAGCGCATGCCCTCGAATGCGGTGGCGCGCTACATGGGCGCGCTGAACGACCTCGGTTTCCCGGACCCGGCGATGAAGCCGCTGCGCTACCACGGCTCGCTGTTCCAGCAACTGGCGGGGAAGGGGCAGGGGACCACGGTGCTGATTGGCGACTCCGTCGTCGAGCAGTATGCGCCGCTGGTGTCGCAAGGCTTGCGCGACGGCCGCTTCGACCGCGGCAAGGTGATCTTCGCCACCCAGGGCGGCTGCATGCCGGTCGAGGGCGCGGTGCGGCTGCCGCGCCTGCGCTACCCGACCTGCGCGGCCTCCGTGGCGGACGCCTACCGGCTGGCGGCATCGAAGGACGTCGATACGGTCGTGATCGGGGCCATCTGGTACGGCTACTTCGCCGACTGGCAGGTGGACGTGCAGATGCCGGTGGATGGCCGGCTGCAGACCTTCCCTGCGAAACCGGCGCACGAAGCGGCCTACGTGGCGCTGCAGGATTCGATCGCGCGGCTGCGCAATGCCGGCAAGCGCGTCTACCTGATCCTGCAGCCGCCGTCCGGCAACCTGTTCGACCCGCGCTCGATGATCAGCGGCTCGCGCTTCGGCGAGATGAAACCCCGCACCGATATGGAACCCTACCGCGTCGACCGCTTCTACAGCGACAACGCGGAACCGCGCCGGCGCCTGCTGCGGATCGCCCAGGCGACCGGCGCGGTGCCGATCGACCCGGTCGACAGCATCTGCCGGAACGGCATCTGCCCGACCGTCGACGCGGCCGGCGAACCGATCTACACCGACCCGGTCCACATGCGGCCCTTCTATGTGCGCAGCATGGTCCGCTACCTGGACGCGCCGCTGAACGGCAGCGGGGTCCAGTTGTCGTTGCGGCCGTCGAGGTAAGCGATCGGCGCGGCCGCGAGTTCCTCGTCGCTGACGTCGTCGAGACAGTTGATGCCGACCGCCACGTAGGCGCCCCAGCGCGGCGATGTCCCTTTGCCGAAGGTGCGAACGCCGCAGGTGGCGCAAAAGAAGTGCTGTTCGGTGCGCGTGTTGCAGCGGTATTCGCACAGCGCCGCTATGCCCTGCACCATGCGGAACGAGGACGCGGGAACGATCGCCGCCCAGTTGCGCTGCTTGGTGCAGAGCGTGCAGTTACAGCGGATCGTCCCTTGCGACAAATCGATGTCGGCCTCGAAACGCACCGCGCCGCAATGGCAGCTGCCGTGACAGGTAGTGAGACCGGTCATCTTCAGTTCGCGCCCGCCGTCACCAGCGGCAGCTCGACATAGCTGCTGTGATAGATGCGCTGGGTCGCCTTCTTGTAGTCCTCCGGCTTGGCGAAGAAGATGTTCTCGACGTAGGTCTGCGGATTGCGGTCGTACAGCGGGAACCAGCTCGACTGCACCTGCACCATGATGCGGTGGCCCGGCAGGAAGACGTGGTTCGCGGTCGGCAGGCCGAAGCGGTAGCTGAGCGGCTTGTTGGCGGCCAGCGGCTTCGGCTTGTCGTAGCCTTCGCGGTAGCGGCCGCGGAAGATGTCGCCCGAGACCATCAGCTGGTAGCCGCCCATCGCCGGCTGGCTGCCCACCTGGTCCGGGTAGACGTCGATCAGCTTGACGACCCAGTCCGCATCCGTGCCGCTGGTCGAGGCGACCAGGTTGGCGACCGGCTCGCCGCTGATCTTCACCGGCGCGGTGAGGACATCGGAGACGAAGGTGGCGACGTCGGTGCGGCCCGAGGCTTCGCGCTGGTCGTCGGCCAGCCAGCGCGGCCACGACTGCCCCTTGGCCTCGTCGTAGCCGTAGGGCGGGATCGGGCGCTGGCGGAAGGGCACCGGCTTGGCCGGGTCGGACACGTATTCGTCGTAGGCCTTGGCATCGGCGGCAGCCCCCAGCACCGCCTTCTGGTTCGCGGCCAGGCGCAGCGCCACCGGCTTCGTCGCGCAGCCGCTGTCGCAGCCGCTCGGCCAGGACGCCAGGCTGCGCCACTGGTTGGTGCCGGTCTCGAAGGCCGTCACGGCCGGGATCTCGGGTGCCGACGCGTTGCCTTTCAAATGGCGCTCGAGGAAGGGCCGCAGCACGGCCTGGCGCCAATACAGCGCGGTGTCGCTGCCGAACTTCAGCGCGCCCAGGCTGCTGCCGTCGCCGATCGCGCCGCCGTGGTTCCAGGGGCCGAGCGTCAGGTGCACCAGATTGTTCGTGTCCTTCGGCTTGATCGCCTTGTAGACCGCGACCGGGCCGTAGATGTCTTCGGCGTCCCACAGGCTGTGCACCAGCAGGGTCGGCACCGTGACCGGCTGCCGGGCCAGGATCTTGTCCATCGCCTGCTGCTGCCAGAAGCTGTCGTAGCTCGGGTGCTGCACCACCTTGCGCCAGAAGCCGCTCTGTTCCAGGCCGCGCTGGCGCGCCAGCTCGCCGCTTGAACCGGCGCGCATGTACATGTCGTAGTCGTCGTAGTTCGAGGTGTACCACTTGGCGGAATTCCCGCGCGTGACCACCTGCTCCATGATGTAGGAAAGATTAATCTGGCGGAAGGCGCCGTGGTGGAACCAGTCGTCGCCCATCCAGCCGTCGACCATCGGGTTCATCGGCACCGCGGCCTTCAGCGCCGGATGCGGGTTCACCAGCGCCATCAGGGGCAGGAAGCCGTCGTAGGAAATGCCGATGATGCCGACGCGGCCATTCGTTTCGGGGATGTTCTTGACCAGCCAGTCGATGGTGTCCCAGGTGTCGGTGGCGTGGTCG
This sequence comes from uncultured Massilia sp., assembly GCA_913778765.1. Taxonomy (GTDB): domain Bacteria; phylum Pseudomonadota; class Gammaproteobacteria; order Burkholderiales; family Burkholderiaceae_D; genus Telluria. The sequence goes on from CAJYXO010000083.1 coordinate 28,973, forward strand.
ACCGGAGTCGGGTTCAGCGGGCCTGCCAGCGGCCGGTTCATCACGTAGTCGCCTTCCGAGCCGTACTTGCCGCGCACGTCCTGCACCACGCGGATGTAGCCGCCCTGGACGATCACGTCGGCGGCGTTGTCGTAGCCGCTCAGGATCGATTCCAGGTCCGAACTCTCGGCGTGGCTGGTGAGGCTGGCCGCATCGTAGGGCGTGCGGGTCAGCAGGATGGGCGCATTCTGCGCGCCCTTCGGCACGATGATGACGGTGTTCAGGCGGGTGCCGTCGCGCATCGGAATCATCACGCTGCGCCTGGTGTAATTGAAGCCGGCGGTGGGGGCCGAGAACTCCGCCGGGGTCTCCGAGGGCAGGGCGGGATACTGCGAGGTTTGCGGAGCGGTTTGTGCGTGGGCGAGACCTGCGCAGGCCAGCGCGCAGGCCAGCGCACGGGTCAGAGCGGGAAGGGGGCTTGGTGGCTTCATGCGGCGTCCTTGTTCTTGTCATGGATGGGCGCCGTTACATTAGCATAAGGATGTGCCGCCGGATCAGCCGTGAGCAGGCCTTTCATGGCATTCAGTCCGCCGAGTGACGGGTGCCGCTGCGGTCGACCAGCAGCAGCTGGCCACGCTCGCTGACGGCACGGCCCTTGCCCTTGTCGCTGCCGATCACGTTGACGGCCGCGCTGCCCGGACCGCGCACCGCGATGTCGGTCTGGCCCACGTTCAGGCCCCGGCCTTCGAGGCTGCCGGAACCGTTGATCCGGGCGCTCACCTGGGCCACGCTGCCCTCGATGTGGGCGTCGCCCGGACCGTTCATCGTCAGCAGCAGGCGCTGGCCGGTGATGTTCGCATTCAGTTCGCCGGAGCCGTGCATTTCGGCGTCCAGGGTGTCGGAGACGTTCCGCAGCGTCACGCCGCCCGGTCCGCGGCTGCGCACGGTCGCTTTGCGGACCTTCAGGTTCTCGCCGTTCAGGTCACCCGAGCCGCTGACTTCCGCGGTCAGGTCGCCGATGCTGCCTTCCAGTTCGGCGTTGCCCGGGCCGCCCAGGCGCAGCTGGCCGCTGGCCGCCTGCAGGCCGCGCGCGCTCAGCTCGCCCGAGCCATGGACTTCGGCGTCGAAGCTGCGGATGCTGCCGGCGATGCAGGCATTGCCTGGTCCGCGCTGCACGGTGCGCACGCCCTCGACGGCCAGGTCGCAGCCTTCGAAGTCGCCCGAGCCGCTGCTCTCCAGGTTCAGTTCGCGGCTGGCGCCGGACAGTTTCAGGCTGCCGGGACCGCGCAGGCGCGCCGTCACTTTGGCCACGCGCACGCCGTCGGCGCTCAGGTCGCCGGGGCCGCTCGACTCGATATTCAACCGGGAGTTTGCGTCGCTGCCGATGGCGGCCAGGCGCACGTCGCCGGGGCCGTGCATCTCGATGTCGGCGTCGCCAGCCTTCATGCGGCGCAGATCGAGGTCGCCGCTGCCGCTGCTTTCCACCGCCAGCCGCCGCACCGCGCCGCCCGCGCGCAGGTCGCCGGGGCCGCTGTTGACCAGCACCAAGCGCTCGCCGCCCGCGCGTTCGAGTTCGACGTCGCCGCTGCCGCTCATCTTCAGGCTTTTCAAGCCGGCGGCGCCGATGGTGACGGTGGGCGTCAGTTCGCGCCGCTTGTTCCAGCTGAAGGAAAAGCCCATGCGCTGGACCGGACGCACCACCAGGGTGTCGCCGCGCACCGCGATGTCCATCTCGTCGAGCTGCCTGCGCTCGCCCGAGACCTGGACCGCCTGGCGCGCCTGGGCGTCGATCACGACGTGGTAGGGGCCGCCCAGCTCGATCGCGCTGAAGGCGCCGACCTGGCGCTGTTCGGTGACGATGCCGCCCGCCGACTGCGCCGGCGGCTGGGCGAAGCTGGCCTGGCTGGCGATGGCGCCGACCGTGGCGACGAGGGCGATGGCGGTAGCGATGGCGGTGCGGTTCAGGGCGGTCTTCATGATCTCGTTCTTGTGGAATGGACGGCGATGCCGGGAGCCTGAACGATAGGGCAATGCTGGCGTGTCCGCATGCGGAAATCGACAGACGTGCAAAAACGCGGGATTAACTGCAAAAGTCGGGGGCTGAACGGTGTATATTCGTCGTCATGTCCTCACTCACCGTCCGCAAGCTGAACGTCGATCTGTCCCGGGGCTTCGCGCGCCACTGGCTGGACGGCGACGTCTATCGCACCGCCTTCATGAATGCGCTGTCGATGAGTTTTCCGCTCGGCGAGCAGATGTTCATCGACAGCGTGCGCGCGGCGCCGCCCGAGGCCATCCTCGACCCCGGCCTGCGCGCCGAGGTGAAGGACTTCGTCGGCCAGGAAGCCAGCCACCGCTTCGTGCACCAGCAATACAACGCCGAACTGGCGCGCCAGGGCTTCGACTACACGATGGAGCCGGCCATCAGGGTGCGCGTGGAACGCATCCGCAAGCTGCCGGTGCGCGACCGCCTGGCCATCACCTGCGCGCTGGAACACTACACCGCGATGCTGGCCGACTACGTGTTGCGCAACCCGGATTTCCTGGACGGCGCCGAACCGCGGCTGCGCACCCTGTGGACCTGGCACGCCGCCGAGGAAACCGAACACAAGGCGGTGGCCTTCGACGTCTACCGCGCCGCCGGCGGCGGCTACTGGAAGCGGGCGCTGTGGTACCTGCACGTGAGCCTCGTGTTCTGGTGGGACACCAGCCTGCAGACCGCGCACAACCTGCGGCGCGACCGCGCCCTCGGCCGCCGGTCTACCTGGGCCAGCGCGGCGCGCACCTGGTTCGGGCGCAAGGGCCTGGCCTGGCATCTCCTGAAGCCGGGACTGGACTACCTGTCGCCGCGCTTCCACCCTTGGCAGCATGACAACCGCGCCCTGCTGCGGATGTGGCTGGAGCACAACGACGATGCCTACCGGCCGATCGGCAGCACGTCCATTTGAAGTCCCCGCCGGTGGCCCGATCGTGGGGCGAATGTCATAATGGATGGCTCGTAAAGGAGACTATCTGTGATTCGCTATCTGGGCACACGCAAGAATGCGGAAGGTGCCGCCGTCTATGTATTCATCGTCAATGGCATGGAAAAGGAAGTGCGCGAGCACGCCCTCAAGCAGCATCCCGGCTGCTACGACGCCCTGCCGGCGGCGGTGAAGGCGAAGATCGCCGCCAACCGCGCATGGCTGTCCAAGCTCTGAGCGCCGCACCGCGCCTGCGCGCGCTGCTCTTCGTCCTGGCGGCGCTGGCCGGCGCGGCATCCGCCCAGACCCAGGACAAGCAGCCTTCCACCTTCGGCCCCGTGATCGGCAGCGCCCTGCTGTGCCGGGACCAGATCGACAACAAGTATTTCTATTCCTGGCTCAGCACCCATTTCGGCGCGCCCTACAAGCACGAGGGCGGGGCGTTCTGGTTCCGCACCGGCGAGGCCACGCTGTGGGGCGCTCCCGTCAGCGAGGTGATGGTCAGCGACGACACCAGCGAACTGGTGTTCCTGGCCGCGGTGGCCGAAGTGCCGCCGGACCAGCTGGAACAGTCCATCCGCAGCGCAGTCGGCGTACGCTATCCGGCGGCGGATGGTTCCCCATATCCTTTGCGCATATCCGCCCCCGGCAGCACGATCGCCTACTACAATGCCAAAAGCAAAATATACTGCGCGAAGTTCAAACCGCTGCCGATGCCCTTGTCGCCGCAGCGCTAGCCACTCCTGGGTATGTACACGAATTACTTCAATCTGAAGCAACAGCCGTTCTCGATCGCGCCCGATCCGCGCTACCTCTTCATGAGCGAGCGCCATCGCGAGGCGCTGGCACACCTGCTGTACGGGATCGGCAGCGGCGGCGGCTTCGTCCTGTTGACGGGCGAGATCGGCGCCGGCAAGACCACCGTGTGCCGCTGCTTCATCGAGCAGATCCCCGACAACTGCCGCCTGGCCTACATCTTCAATCCCAAGCTGACGGTCGAGGAACTGCTGCTGACCATCTGCGACGAGTTCCGCATCGAGCTGCCGCCGGCGTCGAGCGGCGCGCTGGGTGTGAAGGGCTACGTGGACGCCATCAACGGCTACCTGCTGGACAGCCACGCCCGCGGCAACAACAACGTGCTGGTGATCGACGAGGCGCAGAACCTGTCGCCCCAGGTGCTGGAGCAACTGCGCCTGCTGACCAACCTGGAGACCAGCGAGCGCAAGCTGCTGCAGATCATCCTGATCGGCCAGCCCGAACTGCGCACCATGCTGGCCCGGCCCGAACTGGAACAGCTGGCCCAGCGCGTGATCGCGCGCTACCACCTCGGGCCGCTGTCGGTGTCCGAGACGGGCGCCTACGTGACCCACCGCCTGACGGTGGCGGGCGCCCATCCCGGCAATCCGATCCCGGCGTCGCTGGCGCCGCTGATCCACCGCCTGACGCAGGGTGTGCCGCGCCGCATCAACCTGCTGTGCGACCGGGCGCTGCTCGGCGCCTACGTCGAGAACAGCCGCGAAGTGACGCCCAAGATTCTGCGCCGCGCCGCCCAGGAGGTGTTTGCCGCGGATCCTTCGGCGCAGCGTACGCCGCCGCGCTGGCCGCTGGTGGCGGGCGGGGTGCTGGCCGGGGCGGCAATCAGCGCCGCGGCCTGGCAGGCGGTCCCGCGTTCGCCGGCGCCCGCGGCTGCGGTCGTGGCGAAGGCGCCGGCCGCGCGCATGCAGCCGGCCGCATCCGCCGCCGCCGCCAATGCAGCGGCGCCCGCGAAACCGCTGCTGCTGGCCACCCAGGCCGAAGCCCTGCGCGAGCTGGGCGCGCTGTGGGGCCAGCAGCTGCCCACCGAGGAACCCTGCCAGGGCGCGCCGAAGCTGAACCTGCGCTGCTACCAGGGACGCGGCGGCCTGTACGAACTGCGCCTGCTCGACCGCCCGGCCATCGTCGCCCTGCACGACGGCCAGAAGCTCGGCTATGCGGTCCTTTCCGGCATGGACGAGGGGAGCGCCACCCTGAGCGTGAACGGACAGCGCCAGAAGGTCGGCCTGGGCGCGCTCGCCACCCGCCTGGATGGCGAATTCACGACCCTGTGGAAAGTGCCGCGCGCCTTCCGCGAGGAGGTCCGGCCCGGCGACAGCGGCCCGGACGTGGACTGGATCGCCGGCCGCCTGGCGGCGCTGAACAAGGTGGACGCGCCGCGCACCGATCTGCCGCTCGGCGACGCCACGCGCCGCCAGCTGCGCAGCTTCCAGGCGAAGCAGAACCTGAAGGCGGACGGCGTGGCCGGCCCGCGAACCTACATGCGTCTGAACCAGCTGAGCGGGGTCGACGAACCGCGCCTGCTGGCTGCCGGCACAGGGAAATGACATGTCATATATCCTCGAAGCCCTGAAGAAGGCGCAGGCCGAACGGCAGCTGGGCGACGCGCCGACGATCCACGCGCCCCAGGTCCAGGCCGCCCAGCCGGGCATGGGCGCCAGCCGCAAGCCGCTGTTCATCGGCCTGGGGGCGGGCGCGCTGGTGGTGGCGCTGGGCGCGCTGCTGGTGTGGCAGCGCGCGCCGGGGCCCGCATCGGCGCCTGCGCCAGCGGCAGTGTCCGCACCGCCTGCCGCGCCGGCATCGGCAGCGGCGCCGGCTGCCGCGCGGACGCCTGCGTCACCGCCGCCGGCGCCGGGCTCCGCATCGAACACGCCCGCATCGGCCACGCTGGAAGTGAGCGCGCCGCCTGCGCCGCCACCGCGTCCGGCGCACGTGGAAGCGCCGGCCCAGCCCGCGCCGTCCACAGGGTCCGCCGCACGCAGGGCAGGACAGGGAGCGCCGGCGTCCGCCGCCGTGGCTTCGGTGGCCCCGGCCGCGGCGCCACGTCCGGCCGCGGGTCCGGCGGCACCGGCCCCGGCACCATCGCCGGAAGACAGCCTGCCTTACTTGCACCAGCTGCCCGACACGATCCAGCGCGATGTGCCGCGCGTCAGCTTTGGCGGCTACATGTATTCGGCGAATCCGGCCGACCGCCTGCTGCTGGTCGACAAGGCGCTGCGCCACGAAGGCGAGGAGGTGGCGCCGGGACTGGTGCTGGAGAAGCTGCTGCCGAAAGCCGCCGTGATGAACTTCCGCGGCGTGCGCTACCGTGTCGCTTACTGACGCGGGCCGCGCGCCGGCCGGCCCGGTGCTGGGCGTGATCGGCTGGTCCGGCAGCGGCAAGACCACGCTGCTGGAGTACATGGTCGGCCGGCTTGCCGCCGAAGGCCGGCGCGTCAACGTCATCAAGCACAGCCACCACGACATCGTGCTGGAGCCGCCGCACAAGGACAGCGCGCGGCTGCGCCTGGCCGGCGCGGGCGAGGTCATGATCGCATCGCCCTACCGTTTCGCCATCCAGCACGAGCTGCGCGGCGCGCCCGAGCCTTCGCTCGAGGAGCACCTGGCGCGCCTGGCGCCGGCCGACCTGACCCTGGTCGAAGGCTATAAATGGGCGGCCATTCCCAAGCTCGAGGTGTTCCGCCCCGACCTCGGGCGGACACCGATGTATCCGGACGATGCGCACGTCGCCGCGGTGGCCGCCAACGTGGCGGCGCCCGACGGCCTGGCGCGCGATCTCGCCTGGCTCGACCTGGACCGGCCGGACACGGTCCTGCGCTGGCTGCGGCGCTGGCTGGACACCGCTGCCGGCGCGCGCATCGTGCAAAAGTGAATCGGTGTCCGAGATGTTCGCGCAAGCGCCGCAGAGCATCGCGATCTCGAAGGGCAGGCTCGGGATCGGCCTGTCGCTGGCGATCCTGGCGGACAGCTAAAGTTCTGGCGGAAGCTGCCGTTAATACAGGATGACCCGCATTGGGTCCTGCATCGCCCCTCACAGGAGACCGTCATGGACGTCATGAGCATTGCCAAACTCGCCACCAGCATCGCCGACACCGGCACCCGTCAGGACGTGGGCATCGCCATGCTCAAGAAGGCGCAGGACCTCCAGGCGTCGACCGCCACCCAGCTGCTGGACGCCGTGCCGCAGGCAACGCCGGCGCCAAACCTGCCGGCGCACCTGGGCAAGCACGTCAATACAACCGCTTGAAAGCAGGACCAAAAAAAATCAACCGGGCGCGTCAACAACTTCGCTGCCCGGTGCGTTATTCCAGCCACGTACCCGGCGCACAGGGAACAGGCCTACAATAGACCCGCTCTTGCCGCCACCATTGCTGCCCTCGCGCAGCCACAATGGCCGTCCCCGCCGGCGTACGGATTCCGAAGGAGATTCCCCACATGAATAAACGTCAAGCACTGGTTGCCGCCGCGCTCGCGAGCGTCTGCGCAGCAAATGCTTCCGCCACCGGCCAGATGGACATGCAGGCCAAGGGCGAACAGGAAAAATGCTATGGCGTGGCCAAGGCCGGCCAGAACGATTGCGGTACCGCCACCCACGGCTGCGCCGGCCAGGCGGCGGCCGACAACGATCCGGCCGAATGGCGCTCGGTGCCGAAGGGCAGCTGCGAGAAGTCCGGCGGCAAGCTGAATCCGCCGCAGCCGAAGAAAAAATAAGCCGGTGACCGCGCAGCAGGTAGCAGGCGTCGGCATCGGCCTGCGCGTCCCGCACTACCGCCAGCTGCTGGAAGCCGGTCCGCCGGCCGGCCGGGCGCAGGCGGATTTCCTCGAAGTCCATACCGAAAACTACCTGGCCCGCTCGGGCTGGGACTGGCACGTGCTGCAAACACTGCGGCGCGACTATCCGCTCAGCCTGCACGGCGTCGGCCTCGGGCTGGGCTCGGTCCACGGATTTTCCGAAGATCATCTCGAGCGCGTGCGGCTGCTGGCCGAGGCGATCGAGCCGGCCCTCGTCTCCGAACACCTGAGCTGGGGCGCGCTGCGCGACCGCCAATTGAACGACCTGCTGCCGCTGCGCCTGGATGCGGCGGCGCTCGGCCTGGTCAGCGAACGGGTCGAGCGCGTGCAGGCGGTGCTGAAGCGCCGCATCCTGGTCGAAAACGTCTCCACCTACCTGCGCTTTGCCGGCGACGCCATGAGCGAAGCCGAGTTCCTGGCCGCACTGGCGCGCCGTACCGGCTGCGGCATCCTGCTCGACGTGAATAACCTGTACGTCAACCAGTGCAACCACGGCGAGGATGCGCTCGCGGCGCTGGATGCGCTGGCCGGGCTGGCGCCGGGCACGATCGGCGAACTGCACCTGGGCGGCCACCTCGTCACCGACCTGGCCGTGATCGACCACCACGGCGACCGTGTCGCGCCGCCGGTCTGGGCGCTGTACCGCGCGGCCCTGCAGCGCTTTGGCGGCGTGCCGGCGCTGGTGGAGTGGGACACCGACGTGCCGCCGCTGGCCGTGCTGCTCGAAGAGGCGGCCGAGGCCAGGCGCATCGCCGCGGAGGCGGCTGCCGGCGTTGCAGTTCCTGCTGTGATCCCGGCGTCCGCTGCGCCGGTGCGGCCATTCGCCGACGCCGAAGCCGGCGCCGACATCGAGCTCGGCAATGGTCAGCAGGCCTTCGGCGCGGCCCTGGCCGACCCGGCCTTGCTGCCCGGCGTGGCGGCGCAGCTCAAGGGCGATCCGGCGCGCCTCGGGATTTACCGCGGCAACCTGGCGAGCGCCTGGCGCCGTGCGCTGGCGTCGAGCTATCCGGTGCTGCGCCAGGTGCTGGGCGACATGGATTTCGACGCCCTGGCGCGCGCCTACGGACGCGTCCATCCGGCCCGGGATCCGGACCTGAACCGCTTCGGCGCCGGGATGGCGTCCTTTCTCGGCGGCGCAGTGGATGGACAGCCCTGGCTGCCCGAGCTCGCCCGCCTGGAGTGGCTGCTGCACGAAGCCTGGTACGCGCCGGACGCCATCGACGGCAAGCCGCTGGAGGTGCTGGCGAGCCTGGATCCGCAGCAGTTCGAGGCCAGCCGCGCCATCCTGCATCCTTCGCTGCGCCTGTTCGCATCGAACTGGGCGGTGGCGCCGTTCTGGCTGGCGCAGCAGGCGGAGGGCCCGGCCGTGCCGGACGCGATGGAGCGGCCGGGCTACGCCCTGGTCCTGCGCACGCGATGGCGGGCGACGCTGCGCGAGCTGGACGCGGCCGAACACGCGGCGCTGGCGCGGCTGGCGGCGGGAGAGCCATTCGGGATGGCCTTCGATGCCGCCTTCGACGTCGACGAGGACGCGCCGATCGCGGCCTGGCTGGACGGCTGGCTGAAGGACGGGGTCGTGGCGGGGATCGTGCGGGAAACGTGGAAGGCGGCTTGAAAGGCAGGCCGGGTGGGGAACCGGCCGCCCTGAAGGTGGTGCTCAGTGATAGCGGAAAGCGCGCAGGATGCGTTCTTCGCCGGTCTTGTCGTGGTGCAGTTCGCTCGCGGCCCGGGTGGCTTCGATCATTCGGGACAGCTGTTCCTCCTCGAAACGAGCCAGTTCGTCGTTGGCCGCATTCAACGCCATGGCCAGCTTGGCGCGCGCACTCTGATACACGAGACCGGTGTAGTGGTCGGTGTTCTTGAGCAATTCTTCCGCGTTTTCGATGACGAGACGCAAATCGCCTATCAGGCGCTGCTGCGTCATGGAGCTTGGGTCTGGGGTATCCATTTTCCTCACCTTTTGCCGAAATACGTCTTCAATATAGAGAAGGGGGACTGCCCAAGTTTGTCAGCGCGCAAACGTCACCCCTACGGCCGGGGACGGCTAATCCGGCGCACCCAGCAGGCGCGTCCGGCGGGACGCACCTGTTCGATGGTGAGGTTCAGGGAACTTTTTTAGCGGACAGTGATCCGCACATCACCCACCTTCACCACCTGGCCGGCACGGATCTTGGCTGTCTTGCGTAGTTCCTTCTTGCCGTCGACCGACACCACGCCGCTGGCCACCATGTTCTTGCCGGCGCCACCGCTGTCGACGAAGCCGACGAGCTTGAGCAGCTGGTTGAGTTCGATGAACTCCGATGTCAGTTCAAAAGTTGTTGTTTCCATTCTATCCTCGGTTAAAAATCGGCGGCGTACCGTTGAGTTCGCTCCCCCGAACACGACGGTAATCACGCCGCCTCAGCCCTGATCTGGCCGCGTCATCTCGATCGGCACGATCCACTGGTCGAACTGCTGCTCGTCGACGAAGCCGGAGTTCAGCGCGGCCTGGCGCAGGGTCAGGCCTTCGTGCTGGGCGGTCTTGGCGATCTGCGCGGCGCGATCATACCCGATATGCGGGGCCAGGGCGGTCACCAGCATCAGCGACTGCTCCATCAGCTCGCCGATGCGCTTGCGGTTCGGCTCGATGCCGGCGGCGCAATGCTCGTCGAAGGAGCGCATGCCGTCGGCCAGCAGGCGCGCGCTCTGCAGGAAGTCATGGGCGATCATCGGCTTGAACACGTTCAGCTCGAAGTTGCCCTGGGCGCCGCCCATGGTGATGGCGACGTCGTTGCCGAACACCTGGCAGCACAGCATCGTCATCGCTTCGCACTGGGTCGGATTGACCTTGCCCGGCATGATCGAGCTGCCCGGTTCGTTTTCCGGAATGGTGATCTCGCCCAGGCCGGAGCGCGGGCCGGACGCCATCCAGCGTACATCGTTGGCGATCTTCATGAGGGCCGTCGCCAGGGTCTTGAAGGCGCCGTGCGCGGCGACCATGGCGTCGTGGCCGGCCAGCGCCATGAACTTGTTCGGCGCGGTCTTGAACTGCAGGCCGGTGCGCGAGGAAATCTCGGCGGCGATGCGGTTGGCGAATTCCGGATGCGCGTTCAGGCCGGTGCCGACCGCGGTGCCGCCGGCCGCCAGCAGCAGCAGGCCGGGCAGGGCGGCCTTGATCGCCTGCTCGGAAAACTCGAGCTGGGCCACGTAGCCGGAAAATTCCTGGCCGAGCGTGAGCGGAGTCGCGTCCTGCAGGTGGGTGCGGCCGATCTTGACGATGCCGGCAAAGTCGCGCGCCTTCACTGCCAGCGTGCCGCGCAGCCTGGCCAGCGCCGGCAGCAGGTCCCTGGCGACGGCGGTGGCGGCGGCGACGTGCATCGCGGTCGGGAACATGTCGTTCGAGGACTGCCCCATGTTGACGTGGTCGTTCGGGTGCAGCTGACGGGCCTCGCCGCGCTCGCCACCCATCAGTTCCGAGCCGCGGTTGGCCAGCACCTCGTTCATGTTCATGTTGCTCTGGGTGCCCGAGCCGGTCTGCCAGACCGACAGCGGGAACTCGTCCGGATGCCGGCCTTCCAGCACTTCCTCGGCGGCCTTGATGATGGCATCGGCCTTGTCCGCCGGAAGCTTGCCGAGCGAGCGGTTGACGGCGGCGGCGGCGCGCTTGACCTGGGCCAGCGCGGCGACCAGCTCCGGCGCCATCTTCTCGGTCGAAATGTGGAAATGGTGCAGCGAGCGCTGGGTCTGTGCGCCCCACAATTGTCCACTTGGCACCTCGATCGGGCCGAAGCTGTCCTTTTCGATCCTGTTTTCCATAGACGCGTCCTGACTTTTTGTTGGTAGGGAAGGTTCACGAAGAGTGCTCTAAAGAGTGTACCGCAACGGCCGTTAATGACGCTGAGGCTACGAATCTGTCATCCCTATGCGCCGCTGCACCCCCCGTTTCCTGTCCACGCTTGCTCTCGTCACCGCATTCGGTGCGGCCCACGCCGCCGAACTGGGCGAGGCGCGCGTCTCGTCCCACATCGGGCAGCCGCTGGTGGCCGACATCGAACTGGCCCTGATCGACGATCCCGCCACCCCGGTGGCGGTGCGCCTGGCCAGCCCCGAGGTCTACAACGGCGCCGGCATCGCCATGCCACCGGTGCTGGCGAGCCTGAACATGTCGGTGATGAAGCGGGATGGCCGCCAGTTCCTGCACCTGACCTCGCTGCGCCCGGTCGAGGGCGAGCACCTGCACCTGTACCTGGAGCTGGTCGACAAGGGCCAGCGGACGGTGCGCCTGGCCACGCTGTGGCTGACGCCCGATCCGCATCCGGCGCCGGCTTCCGTGCCGGCGCCGGTGAGCGCGCCCCCGCCTGTCCCCGTGCGCGCCGCTGTACCTGCTGCCGCCATGGCGCAGGCGGCGGCCGCGCCGGCACACGCCGAACCAGTCCCGGTACGGTCACAGCCCAGGCCCGCGCCCGCCACGGTGCGCGCGGCCTCGGCGCCGGCTGCACCTTTGCCCCGGCCGTTGCCGGTCCATCGTCCGCAAGCCGCGGCCCCGGCCGCCTGCGCCCCGCAGGCCGAGCAGGCCAGCGTCTGCGCCGCACTGGACGGCAAGAATGCCGCGCTCAAGGCGCAAATCGGCCAGCTGGAATGGAAGGTGAAAGCCCTGCAGCAGACGCTGGGCGCGCCGGCCGCGGCGGAAGCGACGCAAGAGAAAGCCAGCGTCCCGGCCGGCCCCAAGCCCATCAGCGCGATCAAGCCGCTGGTGCCGCGCAAGCCCAGGGCGCCCGCGCCGGAACCCGACACAGGGCTGCCCTGGGGCTGGATCGGCAGCGGCGCGGCGCTGCTGCTGGCCGTGGGCGGCGCCTTGCTGCTGCTGCGCCGGCGCGCCCGCACGGTGCGCAAGGTCGACATCCCGGCCGCGCCGCACCTGATCGAACGCCTGCGCCGGCGTTTCGCGGCGCGCACCAGATCCCCGGCCCCGGCAGCTGCGCCGGAACACGCTGCGGAGGCGGTGGAACCCAGCTTCGACTAAATTACTTAGGCGCGCACGACTCGTCTACACAAGTCGAAAATTTGCGTTATACTCATTCGCATGTGATCTTCTTGCTCACAAAACGGCTCAGGATCCGGCGCAGCCACCACCGATAGCGTGGCGCGGAAAGCGGATGGACGTTGATGAAACGCCTGATCCCGGAAGCGGTCCGCCGGCCTACAGTGGCAGCGGACGCCGGATGCAACCGGCAAGAGGCGACGCCAGGAGATACCTGGTGCTCGCACTCCCCCTATTCCAGAAACCCGCGCGGATGCATGTCCGGCGCGGGTTTTTTCTTGCCCGCGCACGCCTGCGCGCAACGCGACGGCCGGGGTCGCCGGGATGGCTTACGATGTCATCATTGGCAAGGAGGGACCATGAACGACACGCCCCCGGGCCACGCGCTGCGTGGCGACCTGTTTTCCGAAAGCTGTCCTTCGCGCGAGGTGCTCAAGCACGTGACGAGCCGCTGGGGCGTCCTGCTGCTGGTGGCGCTCGGCGATGGCGCCCAGCGCTTCGGCGAGCTGCGACGCAAGGTCGGCGGCATCAGCGAGAAGATGCTGGCCCAGACCCTGGTCTGGCTCGAGCAGGACGGTTTCGTACTGCGGATCGCCCATCCGGTGGCGCCGCCGCGGGTCGAATACCGGTTGACGCCGCTGGGGGAAGAGGTCAGCCGCAGGCTGAAGGACCTCGCCCTCTGGATCGAAGAGAACCTGGGCGCGATGCTGGCCGCACGCCGCCCGCCATCGCACGCCCTGCAGGGCTCATAGCGTCCGCTTGCGCATCCGTTCGCCGCTGTTGGATAAATGCGTGCGCATCGCCGCGCGCGCCGCATCGGCGTCCTGGCGCGCGATGGCGTCGACGATGTCCTCGTGCTCGCGGTGCATGCGCTCGAAGCTGCCATGCGGGCGTTCGCGCGCACTCAGGAGCCTGCCGAGCTGGCCCTGCAGGTCGACGAAGTAGCGGTTCGCGCTGGATTCGGCGAGGATGCGGTGGAAGCGCACGTCGGCCTCCACCGTCGATGCGCCGGCCTGCTGCGCGCGCAGCATGTCGTCCAGCGCTTCGCGCAGCGCCGCCAGCTGGGTCTCGCTGCGGCGTGCGGCTGCGAGTCCCGCCGCTTCGGTCTCCATGCCCATGCGCAGTTCGAGGATCGCCATGCTCGATGCCGGCAGCGGCGGCGCTTCGAGGACGAAGGTGCCGATGCCATGACGGGTCTCGACCAGCCCGGCCGCCTGCAGGTGCGAGATCGCCTCGCGCACCACCGAGCGGCTGACCCCATGTTCGATCATGATCGCGGATTCGGTCGGCAGGCGGTCGCCGGGCTTCAGCTCGGCGCGGCGGATGCGCGCTTCGATGCCCTCGACCACGCCGTGCGCCAGGCTGCGGCGGCCGTTGTTCATGTCGCGCTCATTTCGCCACGTGCTCCAGCGGGTTGGCGATGGCGATGTCGCCGCCCACCCGCGGCTCCCACAGCGCGCCTGCCGCGATGGGCGACGCTGGTGCCCCTGTATGGCGGTCGTAGACGATCTTCCAGCCCGGCGTGCGTCCGATCCGTTCCTGGGCGATGCCGGCGGCCTTTTCGATGGCCGCCGGGTCGGCGACGCCCTGCAGGGTAAAGCGCACCAGGCGGTCGAGCTGCGCCGACTGCACATCGAGGATCGAGGCCAGCATCACCAGCGGCTGGGCCGCGAAGGAATGGTAATGCAGGGCCTTGGCGGCGCGCGCCATCTCCAGCGGCAGCGAGCCGTCCGGCGCCACCTGCGACATCGCATGGTCGAACACCTTGCGGCCCCAGGCCAGCAGGCGCGCGTCGCCGGTGACGGCGCCGGTCGCGGCCACCGCCAGGCCTTCCCAGTAATAATGGTTGTTGCGCACGCCCTTGTAGGCGTCCGCGTGGACCAGGGTCGCGTCGGCGACGGTCTTCAGCCAGGCGTCGATGGCCTGGCGGTCCGCTTCGCCGGCGGCGGGGCGCAGTCTGGCGTAGCCGAGGGCCAGGCCGCCGAGCGCCCATTTGCGCGTGTAGTAGGACTGGCTGGTCGTCATCGTGCCCATCAGCGCGTTCTGGCGCGCCCACGCGGACAGCCACTGCAGGCCGCATTGCGCTTCGTCGCGTTTGTGGGGCGTGGCCTGGTAGGCGCTGGCGCGGCGCGCCACCGCTTCCAGGAATTCGTCCACCGGCTTGGTCGCGGCGACGTTGCGCGCCTTGCGCACCGGGTCGATGACCGAGTGGTTCTTGTCGCTGTAGTAGCTGTTGGCGTCGATGTCGTGGACTGCCGGCGGCGGCGACTCGCAGGCGCGGGCCGCGCCGAGATGCAGCAGGAGCGCCGCCAGCAGCGTGGTGCGGAGCGTGTTGGGCATGGCCATCCTTCCTTCAACGATAACGCAGGGTCCACCTGATCGTCAGCGGACGATCGAGGGTGAAGTTGTCGGTTGCGCAGCTGACATGGCTGGCCATCGGCCCTTCCGGCGCGCGGTAGGGCTCGGCGCCGTTGGTGGCGTCGGCCGTGCAGGCGGCCAGGCCGCTGACCTCGAAGGCGCTGACGTCGCCGCTGCCGAAGCGCACCGTCGTGCCTTCCACCTTCGGCGCGGCCGAGTACGATGCGAACTCCAGGCTGACGCGCTTGAGCTGCAGCGGCGCCTTCGGCGTATAGACGTCGGTGCGGACGATGATACCGGGTTCGAAGCTGTAGGTGGTCTCGAGCCCGATGCGCGCGTCCGGCGTCGGACCTTTCTGGCCCAGTTTCGCCAGCGCCTCCTGGCGGTAGCCGACGCGCGCGCCTTTGCCTTTCGCTTCCGTGCGGATGTCCTTGATGTAGGCAACCGGCAGCAGCTGGGTGCCATCGAGCAGGGTGAATTTCGGCAGCAGCTGGGCGTGTTCCGCGCCGCTGTCCGGCGTGCCGGCGACGATGCCGGATGCGAAGGGCAGGGGGTAGTAGGGGCTGTTGTCGTACTGGCTGCTGCCGCCGTTGATCATCGCCAGGCTGAACACGTGCTTCCTGTCGCGGTAGATGGCCAGTGCACGGTCGTAGTCGCCGCGCGCGAACCAGGTGGTGCTGAAGCGCGGATGCGTGCGATCGAGCCAGGCCTGCAGGTCCGCCTTCGGCTTTGCATCCCGCATGCCGGCGTGGTTCCAGAAGGCGTTGGTGAAGATCAGCTGGTGCGACAGCGAGAAGTTCTCGCCGAGGATGCGGTGCTTGGCGCGGTAGCTGTCGGTGCGGCGGCCCTTGTTCCACATGTCGACCGAATGCATGGCCGGATCCGTCCAGAAGTCCATGTACTTGGCGACGATGCGGTTGGCGTAGGCATAGGCGTACTGCTTTTCCTCGGGCGTGAGCACATCGAGATAGGCGGACACCGACAGGATCTCCAGCGCCGCCGTCTCGCCGTAGGGACCGAGGCTGCGGCCCCAGGTGAAGCCTTCGCCGGCGGTGTTCGCGAAGTTCAGCACCACGTCGGCCGACTTGCGCAGCAGGGCTTTCAGCTCGGGCGTGACCTCCATGCCGGTCTCGATGAAGCGTTCGCAGATCTCGGCCACCAGCAGCACGCTGTAGCGGTCGAAGCGGCCTTCGCCCGGGGTCTCGTCGGAGAAGCCGTACTTGCCGGAGTAGGTGGCGTAGTGCGTCATCATCTTGTCGAGCAGGACCTTGCTGGCGCTGTCGTCTTCCCAGCCGAGCAGCATGCGCAGGCGCGCCACGCTGAAGGCCACGCCATAGTAGTTGGTCGGCAGCTTGATCAGCTCCCATTGCGGCGTGACGAAGGTGCGCCAGTCGAGCGTCGTCTTCAGGCGCGCCAGCGTGGCCGGGCTGACCGCCTGCTCCAGCAGGCCGGCCTGCTTGAGCTGGTACAGCGCCTCCAAGTAGTAATAGATGCCCCAGGTATGGTTGTCCATGGTGGCCGTCATGTCGGCGATGTCGCGGAACTGGCGCAGGCGCTCCTGCAGGCGCGGATCGTCCTTGCGCATGTTCAGTACCACGTGGGCCAGGCCGCTGGCGATTTTCCCCTGCAAGAACTTGTCGTTGCTCTTCAGCGTCTCCACGCCGTCGATGGTCACGCGCTCCTTTTCGGCTACCATCTTGTCGAACAAATACTCGAGCTGCGGATAGAGCTGGCGCTGGACGATCTGGTTCATCGGCATGGCGGCCAGCGGCGGCACATAGCGCGAGGACGGCGGGCGCGGCGCATCCGCGGCGGCAAGGGCGGCCGGAAGCGCGCCGGGGAAGAATGCGGCGCTTGCGAGCAGCGCCGCCAGGGTCGACTTGGCGGTGTTCATGTGTCTCCTGTTGCTGGGTGTTAGGCTGGTGGGCAGGTCTCCGCCTGCCTTGTAAAACGTTTAACCGAAGTATATATTAATCCTTCCAATCGTCAACTAAGAAAACGTTATCCTAATGAAGCTAAAAATGATTGCGATGGCAGTGCTGGCCGCGGCGGCCGGCGCGGCGCAGGCGGACGACATCGCGCAGCGGGTGGAGACCCTGCTGCGCCAGATGACGCTGGAAGAAAAGGCCGGCCAGTTGAACCAGTTGTCGGGCAAGGAGTTCAGCACCGGTCCGAACAGCGACAACGTGCGCAATATCGAGCGCGACATCCGCAGCGGCAAGGTCGGCTCCATGCTCAACATCAAAGGGGTCCGGGACACCCGCCGCGTGCAGGCGCTGGCGCTGCAGTCCCGTTTGCACATCCCGCTGCTGTTCGGCCTCGACGTCATCCACGGCTACCAGACCGTGTTCCCGGTGCCGCTGGGCGAGGCCGCGTCCTGGGATCTGGAAGCGATCGAGGAATCGGCGCGGATCGCCGCGCGCGAAGCCGCGAGCGCCGGCATCCACTGGACCTTCGCGCCGATGGTCGACGTCGGCCGCGATCCGCGCTGGGGCCGGGTAATGGAAGGCGCCGGCGAGGATACCTATCTCGGCTCGCGCATCGCCGCCGCCCGCGTGCGCGGCTTCCAGGGCGCGAAGCTGGGCGGCACGGCATCGGTGATGGCGACCGCCAAGCACTTCGCCGGCTATGGCGCGGCAATCGCCGGCCGCGACTACAACGCGGCCGACATGAGCGAGCACCAACTGCATGAGACTTATCTGCCGCCGTTCAAGGCCGCGCTGGACGCGGGCGCCGCGACCTTCATGAACGCCTTCAATACCCTGAACGGCGTGCCGGCCACCGGCAACGCCATGCTCCAGCGCGAGATCCTGAAAGGGCAATGGGGCTTCAAGGGCTTCGTCGTCAGCGACTGGGGCTCGGTACGCGAGATGGTGGTGCACGGCTATGCACAGGACCTGCCGGACGCCGCGGCCAAGGCCATCGCGGCCGGCAGCGACATGGACATGGAGAGCAACGCCTATGGCGCCTCGCTGCCCGCGCTGGTGAAGGCTGGGAAGGTCGACATCGCGGCAGTCGACGATGCCGTGCGGCGCGTGCTGACCAAAAAGTTCGAGCTCGGCCTGTTCGACGATCCCTACCGCTTTTCCGACGAGGCGCGCGAAAAGGCGGCGTTGAACGATCCCCGCCACCGCGAGGCTGCGCGCCGCATCGCCGCGGAATCGATGGTGCTGCTGAAGAACGAAGGGAATGCGCTGCCGCTGCGCCGCGGCCTGCGTTCGATCGCGGTGATCGGGCCGCTGGCCGATGCGCGGCGCGACCTCGAAGGCGGCTGGATCGTGCAGTCGAACGCCGCGAAGATGGCGAGCCTGGTCGACGCCGTGCGCGCGCATGCGGGGCAGGGCGTGCGCGTCGACACCGCGGCCGGCTGCGACGTGGCCTGCCGCGGCCTTGACGGCTTCGACGCCGCGCTGAAGCTGGCGGCAACCGCCGACACGGTGGTGCTGGCGGTCGGCGAAAGCTGGGACATGTCGGGCGAGGCGAAGTCGCGTGCCCACCTTGGCCTGCCGGGCCGCCAGGGCGAACTGTTCGAGGCCCTGCGCGCGATCGGCAAGACGCCGGTGGTGGTGATCATGGCGGGCCGGCCGCTGATCTTCGAGAACGTGGCCGAGCAGGCCAAGGCCATCCTCTACGCCTGGCATCCGGGCAGCGAAGGCGGGAACGCCATCGCGGACGTGCTGTTCGGCGACGTCAACCCGTCCGGCAAGCTGCCGATGACCTTCCCGCGCAACATGGGGCAGATCCCGATCGGCTACCAGCAATACAACACCGGCCGCCCGGTGCAGACCGAGTCGAACGTGGTCTACAAATCGGCTTACATCGACTCACCGAACACGCCGCGCTATGCCTTCGGTCATGGCCTGAGCTATACCAGCTTCGCCTACAGCGGCCTGCGCGCGTCGTCCACGACCATGCGCCCGGACGGGAAGATCCTGCTGTCGTTCACGCTGACGAACAGCGGGCCGGTGGCCGGCGCCGAGGTGGTGCAGCTGTATCTGCGCGATCCGGTGGCCTCGGTTGTGCGGCCCTTGAAGGAACTGA
This sequence comes from uncultured Massilia sp., assembly GCA_913778765.1. Classification (GTDB taxonomy): domain Bacteria; phylum Pseudomonadota; class Gammaproteobacteria; order Burkholderiales; family Burkholderiaceae_D; genus Telluria. Next base: position 47,939 of record CAJYXO010000083.1, read on the forward strand.
AGGGCTTCCAGCGCGTGGCGCTGCAGCCGGGGCAGGCGCAGACGATCGCCTTCACGATCGACCGGGAGACGCTGGCGTTCTATAACCGCAAGCTGGAGTGGGGCGCGGAGACGGGGACATTCGAGGTGATGGTGGGGAGTGCTTCGGATGATATCCGGTTGAAGCAGACCATCGAGCTGACGGAGCGCTGAACAGTACCCTCAACCCGTAAACGTCATTCCCGCGAAGGCGGGAATCCAGGTTGCTGGCAGATCGCAAAACTTGGATTCCCGCCTGCGCGGGAACGACGCGTCAATTCTTCGGATACTTCGGCCCATTATTCAAGAACCCACCCCCCTGGAACTTGAGCGTGATGTCGTCATTGTTCGAATGATCGACCCGCCCCTCATCCAGGTGAGTGAATCCGCGCGAGCTGCCCTTCGGTACATAGGCCAGGTGACGCGCCTCGCGGTTGTCCCACCACGCGCCTGGATTGTCCGAGGTGCAGAAGGCGATGGTGTGGCCGACGGCCGGCGTGATCAAGGCGCGGCGCAGCATCTCGACCAGGTCCGGCAGATCCAGCCACAGCACGGCCTGGCGATGATTCGACGGCTCGGGGAAGCAGTAGCCGATGCGCACGCACACCGTCTCGACGCCGAAACGGTCCCAGTAATAGCGCGACAGCGCTTCGCCGAACACCTTCGACACGCCGTAGTAGCCGTCGGGCCGGGGCGGCATGGTGGCGTCGACCAGGTCGGTGGTCTTGTACATGCCCACCGTGTGGTTCGAGCTGGCGAACACCACGCGCTTGATGCCCAGGGTGTGCACGGCTTCGTAGAGGTTGACCAGGCCGTGTATGTTGGCGTTCATGATGGGCGCCCACTCTTCCTCGGTCGAGACGCCGCCGAAGTGGATCACCGCATCGACGCCTTCGCACATGCGGAAGACGTCGTCACGGTTGCCGAGATCCCCGAGGACGATTTCCTCGCCCTCGCCGGCGGGACCGAAGTCGTTCAGGTCCGACAGCCGCACGATGTCGGCAAAGGCGTGCAGGTGCTCGCGCAGCCGGCGGCCGAGACCACCGGCGGCGCCGGTGAACAGAATGCGTTTGAATGGTTTGCTCATTGCTTGCTCGTTGATCGTTGCTGGTTGTCTTGAAAGTGGAAGGTTCAGTCTGCGAACGCTGCTTCCGGTACGCCGCGCACGCCGGGGCGCAGCAGCAGCACCGCGCCGGCCAGCTCACCGGCCGCACCCGCGCCGGCGCCCTGGCCCGGGTCGATGGAAGTGACCAGCATCATGTCCAGGTCCGCGCCGCCGAAGCAGCACATCGACGGCTTGGCCATCGGCAGGGCGAGGCTGCGGTCGAGGCGCCCATCCGGCGCATAGCGCAGCAGGCAGGCGCCATCGTTGCCGGCGACCCAGTAGCAGCCGTCGCTGTCGACGGTGGCGCCATCCGGGCGGCCGGCGCAATCGGCCATGTCTGCGAACAGGCGGCGGTTGCTTGGGACGCCATCGTCGGTATCGTAGTCGAAGGCCCAGACGCGGCGGCGCGTCGGATGCGAATCCGACAGGTACATGGTACGGCCGTCGGGCGAGAAGGCGACGCCGTTCTGGGTCACCAGCGCCGACACCATCGCGCCGGACAGGCCGCGGCCGTCGTAGCGGTACAGGCGGCCGTCGGCGCGCGCGGCGGCCATGTCGCGGACCATGGTGCCGGCCCAGAAGCGGCCCTGGCGGTCGCAGCGGCCGTCGTTGAAGCGCATGTCGGCGGTCAGCTCGCCGGGCGCCGGCGCCGCCAGCAGGCTTGCCTCTGCCACGTCGCCGTCGCCGAGGGAGAGGCTGAAGATGCCGGTCTCCATGCCGGCGATCAGGCCGCCGCTGCGCCTGACAGCGAGGCAGGCCGTCATCTCCGGCGTGCGCCAGCTGCGCAGCGCGCCCGTGGAGGCGTCCAGGCGCCAGATGGTCCTGGCCGGGATATCGGTCCAGTACCACGCGCTTTCCAGCGCGTTCCAGACCGGGCTTTCGCCGACCGTGCAGCGCAGGTCGCCGCCGACGCGTTCGACGGCGACCGTTTGGGTATCAGGCATGCTTCAATCCTTTCGGCAGCTCGACCATCTTGTTGACCGGGACCAGCAGCTTCATCACGACCCAGGCCGCCAGGTAGGCGGTGGCGCAGATCGCGAACATGATCAGGTAGCCGGTCTGGATCTCGCCCAGCGCGCCGTAGTAGTCGAACAGGGCGCCGCCCAGCTTGGTCACCAGCACGCCGCCGATGCCGCCGGCCAGGCCGCCGATGCCGACCACCGAGCCGACCGCGTTCTTCGGGAACCAGTCCGACGCTGTCGTGAACAGATTCGCCGACCAGGCCTGGTGGGCCGAAGCGCCGACGCCGATCAGGATCACGGGAATCCAGTAGCCCATGCCGCCGAGCGGCTGTGCCAGCAGGACCACCAGCGGGCAGAAGGCGATCAGCAGCATCGCCTTCATGCGCGCATCGTAGACGCTGCGGCCGCGTGCGATGAAGTATTTGGGCAGCCAGCCGCCGCCGATGCTGCCGACCATGGTCATGCTGTACAGGACCGTGAGCGGGAGCGACAGCGCGGTGCCGGACATGTTGTAGGCCGAGGCCAGGTACTTGGGCAGCCAGAACAGGAAGAACCACCAGATCCCGTCGGTCATGAATTTGCCGACCGCGAAGGCCCAGGTCTGGCGGCAGCGCAGCAGCTCGCCCCAGGTGGCCTTGCGCACATTCGCATCGACGCAGGCTTCCGCCGGCGCCTCGGCGTCGTGGTTGATGTAGGCCAGTTCTGCCTTGCCCAGGCGGCGGTTGCTGCCCGGCTCTTCGTACAGGCCGCCCCAGAAGGCCATCCACAGGAAGCCGATCGCGCCGATCCACATGAAGGCGGCTTCCCAGCCCCAGAGGCTGGCGATGATGGGCACCGTCAGCGGCGCCAGCACCGCGCCGATGTTGGCGCCGGAATTGAAGATGCCGGTGGCGAAGGAGCGCTCGGTCTTCGGGAAGTATTCGGCAGTGGCCTTGATCGCGGCCGGGAAGTTGCCGGCCTCGCCGATGGCGAGGATCGCGCGCGCGACGATGAAGCCGGCCACCGAGGCCGGCACCGCGGCCAGGCCGACGGTCGCGAACAGGCTGTTGACGGCATTGCCGATGGCGAGCGAATAGGCATGGGCGATCGCGCCGAGCGACCAGATGAAGATCGCCAGGTGATAGGCGCGCCGCGTGCCGATGCGGTCGACCACGCGGCCGGCGAACAGCAGGGCCACCGCGTAGACGAACTGGAAGGCCGCGGCGATGTTGGCGTAATCGGTATTCGACCAGCCGAAGCTCTTCGACAGCGAAGGCGCCAGCAGGCTCAGGACCTGGCGGTCGAGGTAGTTGATGGTGGTGGCGAAGAACAGCAGACTGCAGATGGTCCACCTGTAATTGCCGATGTTGCTGCCGGTAGCATTGTGTCTCATGGTCAGGTCTCTTGATGGGTGTGTGGCTGACTTTCCAATTGCTGCTTGGCCTGCTCGTTCAATGCGGTCCGCTCACCTCCAGAGGTCTGGACAGGCGCGCGGCCACGTTGCGGACCAGCGCTTCCCACGACTGCTCGGTCGGGAAGTCGCCGCTCTTGTCCCAGCCGGCGCCGAGGTAATAGACGAAAGGCTTGGCGGGCAGGGCGCGCCCCAGCAGCAGCGCATTGCCGTCGAGTTCGAGGCTGCGCACCGGCTGGCCCGGCACGATCAGCGCGCAGGCGGTGTGGCCGTGCGGCGGCGCTTCCGGTTCCCAGTAGCTGATCCAGCCGGCCGCATCGTCCTTCAGCAGGTGGCCGCCGTTCTTGCGCAGCGAGATGCCGGGCCCTGCCTCGATCGGACCGGGACGGTCGCTGTCGAACACGCTTTCGACGCGACTGAAGTTGGAACCGGCGTCGATCGAAATGCGCTTGGTCTCACCGATGCGTCGGCCGTTGGCGTTCCAGCCGTCGTAGCGCAGCTCGAACACGGCGCGCAGCGGGCCGTCGGCGATCACCTTGTGGCTGGCGTAGACGTTCGAATCCCAGGCGCGCCCGCCGTCGACGACGCTCAGGCCGCCGCAGCCGCGCGCGGTGCCGACGTGGTAGTTGTCGACGCCTTCGCCGTGGTCGAGGTGGTAGGCGCCCTGTCTGTACCACTTGTCCTGCACCGGCCTGCGCACCGACTTGACCCACACGTCGATGCCGCTGCTGACGTGTTCCTTCGGTTCCTTCAGGATTGCCGGGCCGTAGGCGCGGTGGGCGATGCGGTCGCTCTCCCAGGCGAAATCGTCGAGCCGTTCCGGCACGAAGCGCGCATGGGCCTTGACGTCGGGCGCCGGCAGCGGCGGCATCGCGGAAGCCGGCACGAGCAGGAACCGGCGCTTGTCGCCAGGGGCGAAATTGGACTGGAACAGCAGGGTGTCGCCGATGCGCTGGGACGGCAGGATGCGGCTGGTGGCGGCGTCGATCACGGCCACCGGCTTGGCCGGCGCCTTGACCTCGATGCTCTCGTCGGCGCGGTAGAAGTCGCCGGGGTTGGCGGCATTGACCGTCTGCGCCGGCGTCTGCTGCAGCAGCGCCATGCGGTAGATCTCGCTGCCCGCCATCAGGAAGGCGCCGATGCCGTAGGCTTCGCCGGCATCCGCCGGGAAGGCGTCCGGGGCGCGGCCGATCGGCTGGACGTGGGTCAGCTTGCCGTCCGCTTGCACCTTGGCGTTCAGCGCATCCCAGGCGCGCCGCACCGCCGGCTCATAGGCCGCGCGGGCCAGCAGTCCCTGGTTGATGCCCCAGGCCAGCGCATACGCGAACAGGCCGGTGCCGCTGGTTTCCTGCATCGGATAGCTGGCCGGGTCGAGCAGGCTGGCGCGCCACAGGCCGTCCTGCTGCTGCAGGCTGACGACCTTCGCGGCCATCTCCCTGAACTGCTGCTCGAAGCGCGCACGCGACGGGTGGTTCGAAGGCAGGTATTGCAGGGTGCGCGCCAGGCCGGCCATCACCCAGCCGTTGCCGCGCGCCCAGAACACCTTGGCGCCGTTCTTTTCGCGCTGGTCGAAGTAATTGCTGTCGCGGTAGTAGAGGTGTTCGGCCTTGTCGTACAGGTAGTCCGAAGTCTTCCACCATTGCGTGACGGCGTGTTCGAGGTAGCGGCCGTCGCCGGTGGCGGCGTACAGGCGCATCCAGGCCGGCGGTCCCATGAACAAGGCATCGCACCACGACCAGCGGTCCTGGTTGCCCGGTTCCGTGAACAGCAGCGTGCCTTCGCGGGGATTCGCGAGGATGGCGTCGAACTGCGCGCGCATCGGCGCCAGCATCTCCGGCTGGCGCAGCTGCAAATAGAGCTCGGCATAGGTCTGGCCGACCGCCTGGTCGTCGGCGTGGTAGGTGCGCGGGCCGAGCTTCCAGCCGTTCTTCTCGCCCATCTCGACCATCGCATCGCGGTAGCGGCGGTTCGGCGACAGATTCGCCAGGGCCATCATGCCGGCTTCCCCGACCGCCTGCGCCCAGTGGGTCGATTCATGGAAAGGGGGATTGGCGAGCTGCCAGTCGGCGACGCGCTCCATGGATGCGAGCACCCGGGCGGGCGTCGGGGCGGCGGCGGTCGCGGGAGCGATCGCGACGATGGCCGGCAGGCCAAGCAGGGCGAAGCGAAGATGGCGCATAAAGTGTCTCAAATTTTTTGTTAAACGTTTTCCAAAGAATATGGCAAGTCTCCGGGAAAGTAAAGCTTCGAAACAATGAATGCGCGGTCAATATGGCGGCGCGATCGGCGCCGCAGCGGCCTCAGGTCCTTGGCTGGGTCGATGCGCGCAGGACCAGCTGCGGCGCGATCTTGGTGAGCTTGTCGACGTCCTCGCCGCGGATCACGGCCAGCAGCTTTTCCATCGCCGAGGCGCCCATGCGCTCGCTCTGCAGGTCGACCGTGGTCAGCGCCGGCGTGACGTATTTGCCGTAGGGAATATTGTCGAAGCCGACCACGGAGATATCGCGCGGCACCGACACGCCCAGGCTGGCCGCTTCCTTCATGAAGCCGAGCGCCATCAGGTCGTTGTAGCAGATCAGGGCGTCCGGCGGGTTGGCGCCCAGGATGATGCTCGAGCACAGGCGCTCGCCTTCCAGCATGGAGGGGCTGTCGGCGTTGAACACGACCAGCGGCAGGCCCGCCGCACCGAGACACTCGCGGATCCCGCCCAGGCGCTCCTCGTCGCGGCGCGACTTCGAGAAGCCCAGGTAGGCGATGCGCTTGTGGCCGAGCATGCGCAGGTGCTGGGTCAGCATGAAGGCGCCGCCATGGTCGTCGCTGGCCACGGTGGGCAAGGGGAGTTCGGCCAGGCTGCCGAAGAACACCAGCGGCTTGTCGATGTCGGCCATCCAGCCCATGTCCTTTTCGGGCAGGCGCGAGGCGACGATCATGCCGTCCACGCGCCGGCTCAGGTCTTCCAGCACGCGCCGTTCGCGGTTCGGGTTTTCCTCGGTGTCGACCACCAGCACCGACAGGCCATGGTCGTTGGCGACCCGCTGCGCGCCTTTCAGGATGCTGCTGAAGTGCGGGTTGGTGATGTCCAGCACGGACAGCCCGATGGTGTCGGTGCGCCCCGTGATCATCGATTTGGCCAGCGGATTCGACTTGTAGCCCAGGCCGGCGATGGCGGCATCGATGGCCGCTTCGACCTTGCTTGAAAAGCGCTGCGTGCCATTGATGTACTTCGACACCGTGGCGATGGACACATTGGAAGCGGCAGCGACGTCGCGCAAAGTCGGGGCGGTCTTTTTCATGACGAGAATATTGTTACTTAACAAAGCATCTTAGCATGTGGTCCGGCCAATTCCGCAAGTTGACGCTGGGACAATTTGCAGATAACCTAGTTAAACGTTTACCTGAATCGGAGTTGGTCCATGAATCAAGCGGTTTCAAGCAAGCCTTTCCAGCGTCTCTTGCTGACCGGCGCCGGCGGCGGACTCGGCGTCATGCTGCGCGAGCGCATCAAGCCATGGGCGCAGACCGTCCGCGTGTCCGACCTCAAGGAAATCGCGCCGGCCGGACCCGGCGAGGAAGTGGTGCAGTGCGACCTGGCCGACCGCGAAGCGGTGATGGCGCTGACGGAAGGCGTGGATGCGGTGCTGCATTTCGGCGGCGTCTCGGTGGAAGACAGCTTCGAGAACATCATGAACGCCAACATCCTCGGCCTGCACCACCTGTACGAAGCGGTGCACAAGCGCGGCATCCGGCGCGTGATCTACGCCAGCTCCAGTCACGTGGTCGGCTATTACCCGACCACGCAGGTGGTCGACGCCACGGTGCCGCTGCGGCCGGACGGCATCTACGGGGTGTCGAAGTGCTTTGGCGAGGCTTTATCGCGCTATTACTACGACCGGTTCGGGATCGAGACAGTGTGCCTGCGCATCGGCTCGTCCTTCGACGCGCCGCGGAATGCGCGCATGATGACCACTTTCCTTGCCTACGATGACCTGGTGGAGCTGGTGCGCTGTGCGCTGTTCACGCCGCGCGTCGGCCATACGATTACTTACGGGGTGTCCGACAACCCGGTGAAGTGGTGGGATAACCGCGAGGCGGATTATCTGGGTTTCGTGCCGCGCAGGAGCTCGCGGGAATTTGCGGAGCGGTTTCCGCAGACGGGCGTGTGGCCGCCGGCGGAGGATATTGCGGCCACTTATCAGGGTGGGCCTTTCCTGCTGGCGGGGCCGATGTATAAGGATTGAGGACGACCGGGGGCGGTTATCGTTTAAGCCGCTACCTGGATGCCCCCCACCGGACGTATGCCAACTTGCGTTAATTAAGCGCACCTTGCACTGCGGCATTGGCACTTTCCAGTAACTGACGCACTCGTCCCTGAAGTGCAGCTTCTCCAACCGCCTTGACATGGCCAAGAGTGCGGTATGACGCGGTCTGGCGTCCTTTACGTAGTTCGGGGAAGGCATCTTCGAGAGCGCTGCGCAGTGCTTTGGCGTGTTGGGCATTGCATTCACCTGGACTGTAGTACAGTGCAAAGCCAAACTGTGCGCCGCCGTCAGCACTGTTGTCGACTGCCCATACCTTAATCGCCAATGGCCACAGGCCGTCTTCTTCACCCAATACGCGCCACGCCACTGGCTGCAGATCGACGTACTGCTTACCGTAATAGGTGTCCAGCGGCACTTCCGGCATGCTACGGCGAAGGCTTGGTTCGAGGAAAGCCAATGCTTCCATGTTAATCATGCGACTCACCATGTCGGCGTGATGCCTGACATATACCCACATGTCGTCACGTAAGTCAGTTGGAGTGAGACTTCCTACAGTAATTTCACGGGCTTTTGCAAAAGCGTCAACTAAGGGCTGGTACTCGCGCACTAATTCCGCTAAGACGTCGCTGGCATTACGGAGGGACGGCGGTTCATAATCGGTTTGGGCTTGGCAGTAAGCCATCACAAGCGAGGCCGACGCATTGCCACGCTTTAGCTGCAACTCGGCACGGCGTGCGCCCCGTTCAAGCCAGCGGTAGTCAACGTAAGCCCAACGGTTCAGTGGTGAAGGGGGGCCTTCTTCTCCCTGTCGTCGGCGATAGTTGCGGTCCAATGCGATGTGGGCTGTGCGGAAGCCTTGGAAGGCCGGACGCTGACGCAACATTGCCGCTACCTCGGAATAATAGTTTTCGAGCTGGTCGGTACTATAACGTGCACCGTACTTGTTCTCGACGATAATCAAAATTTCGTTGTCGAAATCGACCATCAAAAGATCAAGCCGCTTACCGCTATCGAGGCAGAACTCCGGCATTAGACAGATTCCGTGGAAACCAGTACGCGCTATCCGGCTAGGGGACCAAGTATCGAAAAATAATTTGTTCGCCAGTACATGCTCATCAGAGGCTTCGTAGGCCGCATACAAGAAGTCTTTTAGAATTGCGTCGCCTTGGCCATGGCCCTCACGCGGGTTAAACAACCAAGCCAAAATCTTGGAATGTTGATTTTCCGTCGGCTGAATGATGTCGAATATGTCGCTCGAACGCTTCAATGGCTCGATTACTTCATCGAGGCGCCGATCATTGACAAACTGTTGAAACATCTCCTTGACATTCATTTGGAATCCTTCAGGTGCGCGCGGGTCGAGCGAATTTCTATTAACTGATGCTTCTCATTGAGTCGTGAGTGAAGCAGGCGAGTATGAAAGCCTAATAATACAAAGGAAAAATTGTGGAATATACTCACTTTCTAGCAGCGAACAATGGCGCTAAGCGCCCTCATTGAAAATCCCGCTCCTTCCCCTCGTAATACCGCTTCAGCGTCCAAAAAGCCCGCTTCTTCTTCCCATCATCCGAAATCAAGCCCTTCCGATTCCAGAAATCCTGGAAATAAGGATGCGTCCGCCGGGGCGAGCGGAAATCCACCAGCACCCAGGGCGTCATCCCGCGCAGCCCCGGAATCTTGTCCAGCATCTGAAACTGGTTGCGATACAACGTATCCTGATACTCCTCGCTCCAGCGCGTATCGGCATCCGCGTGATAACCGCCCAGCGCATCGGCGCCAAACTCGGTGATGACCACCGGCTTGTTCAGCCGGATATCGAAGCGGAAGTCCAGCATCTCGGCATTGCTGGCCCAGTACCAGCCCGCATACTCGTTGAAGCTGGCCAGGTCGAGCAAGCCGGCCAGCGGATCCTCGATCGTGATCGACTTGCCGGTGCGGTGGATCTCCAGCGCCGCCGCGATCAGGCGCGTGTCGTCGAGCGAACGCGCGGTCTTGGCCAGGCCGCCCATGAAAGCGTTGCGCGGCGCCGAGATCGGCGTCTCGTTCCCGATCGACCAGACCACCACACTGGCGCGGTTCTTGTCGCGCACGATCAGGTCCGTGAGCTGGGCATTGGCGTTGGCGTAGGTCTCCGGCTTGTCCCAGGAGATGGTCCAGTAGACCGGCACTTCGGCCCAGACCATCAGGCCCATCTCGTCGGCCAGGCGGATCATCTCTTCGCTGTGCGGGTAGTGGGCCAGGCGCACGTAGTTGCAGTGCATGTCCTTGGCCCACTGCAGCAGCATGCGCATGTCGCCGCTGCCGCGCAGGCGACCCGGGATCAGCGGGTTTTCGTCGTGCAGCGAGATCCCGCGCAGGAACACGGATTTGCCGTTCAGGAGGATGTCCTCGCCGCGCGTCTCGATGGTGCGAAAGCCGATGCGGTCCTCGACCCTGTCGCCGGCGCCGGTGAGCGACACCGCATACAGCCTGGGATGCTCGGGCGACCATAAGTCCAGGATTGACGCCGGAATGCTGAGCGCAGCGCGGCCATTTGCATCCGTTCGCACGGAGGCGTTGATGCCGGCTTCCGGAATCGACACCGTCACCGTCTGCGCTCCCGACGTCCCGGCCATTTGCACATAGCCCTCGATGCGGTGGGCGTCGCCTTTCGCGAGCTGCAGCTTGTAGTCGGCGATGTGCATGGCGGGCACCTCGGCCAGCAGCACGTCGCGGGTGATGCCGCCGTAGTTCCACCAGTCCGTGTTGAGGGTCGGGATGGCGTCCTGGTGGCGCATGTTGTCGGCCTTGACCACGACGACGTTGCGGCCCTTGACCAGTTTATCGGTGACGTCGAACTGGAAGGGCGTGAAGCCGCCGCGGTGCATGCCCAGCTTCTTGCCGTTCAGGTAGACGTGGGCTTCGTAGTTGACCGCGCCAAAGTAGAGCATGTAGCGCTTGCCCTGCACGGGCTGGGCCTCGAACACCTGGCGCAGCCACAGCGTGCCTTCGTAGAGCTGCAGCTTCTCGGCCTGCGAGTTCCAGTCGCCGGGGATCTTCATGGTCGGCGCGCGGTCGAAATCGTATTCGACCCAGTCGCTCTTGTCCTTCGGCTTGCGGTCGTCGTAGAAGCCGCCCTTGCCGCTGGCGGAGGCGTCGAAGGGCACGTGGCGGTAGTCGTAGTAGCCGGTCTCGTAGGGGTCGACGATGTAGCTCCAGCGGCCGTTCAGGCTCAGGTGGCTGCGGCCGTAGATGTTCTGCAGCGGCGCCACCAGGCTGTCGGCGCGCTTCGTGACCGGGGTGCCGGCCAGTTGCACGTCGACGGGCTCGGCCGAACGGGCGAGCGCGGCCTGGCTTAAAATCGCGCAGGCAGCCAGCATCAATGCGATCAAGTGCTTCATTCAGTCTCCTGACAATGACAAATGCCGTCCGGTTCAAGGACCGGACGGCATCGGGGGCTCAAGGATGATACTGCAGCGTCAGAACTTCACGTCGAGCTTCACGCTGAAATAGCGGAATACGTCGCGCGGCGGCACCCAGCTGTTGACCGTGATGGCGGGCGCGCTCGCGCTCGGACCGGCGCGGTAGGACGGGCCGCTGGCGTTGGCATTGCCGATGTAGAAGCGGTCGAACAGGTTGTTCACGCGGAAGCTCAGGCGGTAGCGGTCCTGGTTGTCGCGGATGCCGAAGCCGAGGTCCGCGATCGTATAGGCGTCGTTGACCGAGCGCGGATCGTTGTTGATGTTGGTCTGGTAGTCGCTCTGGTAGCGCACGTTGCCGTTGACGAAGGCCGAGAAGGGCATGGTCGCGAACTTCCAGTCGTAGTTGCTGCCGATGTTGACCTTGATCTTCGGGGTGCCCGGGAAGATGCCGCCGGAGAGGTCCTGCACGCCGGTCTTGGCGCCGGGGACGATCGCGAAGCAGGTACGGTTCCAGCCGCCCAGCGAACCGCCTTCGCCCAGCCCGGTGGTGCCGATGGCCGGGTTGGTGTTGTCCTGGTAGCAGGGGCCGTTCTTCCAGTCGACGATGGTCGGGCGGGTGTAGGCCACCGAGGCCTTCACCGTCAGGCCGGTGGTGACGATGAAGCTCGTATCCAGCTCGAAGCCCTTGGTGCGCACCCTCGGGATCGAGTTCAGCTGGGTGTAGATGGTCGGGTCGTTCGGCAGCACGAAGGAGGTGTTCTGCTGGTAGCCCTTGAAGTCGGTCTTGTAGGCCACCGCGGCGATCGCCATGCGGCCGTGGAACAGGTTGGCCTTGGTGCCGAGTTCGTAGGTGCGGCTGGTCTCCGGATCGACCGGGAAAGCCGCCGAGGCTTTCAGGCCGCTGGTCACGTCGTAGGCCTTGCCTTTGTGGCCGGTGGCGGTCATCGCATAGACCATCAGGTCGGGATTGATCTGCTTCTGGATACTCAGCTTGCCGGTGTTGGCCACGTCCATGTTGCCGCTGCTGGAGAACTGGTCGACGCCCACCGGGCCCGGCACGAAGGTCGAGCGGTCCAGCTGGTCGGTGTAGAAGTTGCGGATGTAGTTGTAGCCCGATTCCTCGATGTTGTGGCGGGCGCCCGCGACCAGGGTCCAGGTGGGCAGGAAGTCCCAGGTGACCTGGCCGAATACCGCCTTGTTGATGTTGTAGATGTCGGTGTAGTAGTTGGTCGGGCTCGACGGCGAATTGGCCGTGCAGGTGGACGGCGCCACGCAGAAGCCGCGGATGAAGTGGCGGTCGATCGTGTTCTTGGCCCACCACAGGCCGGCCAGGTAGCGGAACTTGCCGGCGTCCGGCGACACCAGACGCAGTTCCTGGGTCTTCGAATTGATCTCGTAGGTGCCGAACTGGTTGTTGCCGACGCTGAAGGTGGTCTCGCCGGGGCGCGCGATGGTCGGCACGTCGACGAAGTCCTGGTCGCGGTAGTCGTTGGCCGTGTAGTGCTCGTACGAGGAGATCGACATCAGCGTCGCATCGTTCGGCAGGCGGTACGAGAACTTCAGGCCGGTGCCGGCGGTCTTCGAGTTGATCCCGGTCGGGAAGTCGCGGCGCACGTAGCGGTTGTTCTTGTCGTAGGGGTTGATGCCGGCCAGCGTGATCGATGCCGGCAGTTGCACGTTGCCGTTCATGTAGGCGGTCGCCAGGTCGGCGTCGGTGCGCACCAGGTTGCCGGCGGCGGCCGAGCCGGTGGTGCGGTAGAAGCCGTTCACGGCGGTCACGCCGCGGCTGTTCTGCTGCTTGTTGTAGTGCGGGAGGAAGTCGATGTCGAGGTCGCGGATCGGGGTCCAGGTCAGCTTGCCCATGAAGGTGTTGCCCGAGGAGCCGTTGACCTTTTCGCCGGTGGTCAGGTTCGTGAAGTTACCCGGCATCTCGTTCTTGTTGGCGGCCAGGCGCATCGCGAAGGTGTCCGACAGGCGGCCGCCGGCCGATGCGGCGACGCGCCATTCGCCGTCGTCGGTGCGGTAGTAGCTGCCGCGGTAGGTCATCGGGCCGTTCACTGGCTTGGTCACGATGTTGATCGCGCCGGCCACCGCCGATTTGCCGAACAGGGTGCTCTGCGGTCCTTTCAGCACTTCGATGCGCGAGACGTCGGCCAGATCGCGGAAGGCCTGGAACTGCACCGCGATGGGGATGTCGTCGATGATGACGGCGACGTCGGACTCGACGCCGATGCCCACCGAGACGGTGCCGATGCCGCGCATGAACAGCGCGTTGTTGGCGGCCGTGGTGCCGGACGCCTGGGTCAGCGAGGGGGTGAGGGCGATCACGTCCTCGATCTCGCGGATGTTGTTCGCCTGGATCTCCTGCTCGGAAATCACGGAGATCGCCATCGGCACGTTTTCCAGGCGCTCGACGCGCTTGTTGGCGGTGACGACCACCGACTGCAGCTTGTTCGGGTCGGGCTGGGCCTCGTTCGCCTCCTGGGCGAAGGCCGGCAGGGTCCACTGGGCGATGGCCAGCGCGACGACGGCCGTGAGAGGTTTGAGCGCGATGGGCGTGCGCCCGCCTGGATGCTGGTGCATGTTGTCTCCTGTTGTTTTTTATGGAATGCAGCTGGCCGCGAGGCCGGACCCGTCAACGCGCGGGCAGCGTCGCCCGCAGGCGCAGTAAGGCTTCAAGGAAGTAGTAGTCGGCGTAGTTCAGCGGCACGTCGATCTCCTTGCCGGCCGGCTTGTGGCCGGTGGCGTGCTTGAGCAGGAAGCCGCCGTTATCTCCGGGCGCGGCCAGGTAATCGCTGGACGACAGGCTGCGCAGCTGGCGCTCGGCAAAGGCGCGGTAGCGGGCGGCGGAAGCGGCGTCGACGAAGCCGGCCAGTTCCAGCAGGGCCGAACTGGTAATCGCGGCGGCGGAAGCGTCGCGCGGGGCGTTGGGGATGGCGCTGTCGTCGAAGTCCCAGTAGGGGATGGCGTCGGGCGGCAGGCGCGGATGATCCATGAAGAAGGCGGCGATGCGCCGGGCCTGGGCCAGGTATTCGGGCTTGCGGGTCTCGCGGTACATCATGGTGTAGCCGTACAGGCCCCAGGCCTGGCCGCGCGCCCACGAGGAAGCGTCTGCGAAGCCCTGCACCGTGACCCTGGCGCGCACGGCGCCGGTTTGCGGGTCGTAGTCGACCAGGTGGTAGCTGGAGTCATCCGGGCGGAAGTGGTTGCGCAGGGTGGTGTCGGCGTGGGCGATGGCGATCTCGCGGTAGCGCGGCTCATTGGCCGCCCTGGCCGCCCACATCAGGAGTTCCAGGTTCATCATGTTGTCGACGATGACCGGGAACTTCCAGGTGCTGTTCGGCCACAGGTCCCAGGACTGGATCGCGCCGACTTTCGGATTGAAGCGGGTGATCAGGGTGGTGGCGCCGGCCAGCAGGGCGTCGCGGTAGGCAGGGTCATTGGTCAGGCGGTAGCCGTTGCCGTATCCGCTGCCCAGCATGAAGCCGAGGTCGTGCTGGGACTTGTCGAATTTGGCCGGCGCGGTCTGCGCCGTATAGCGGACTGCGGCGGTCTTCCAGCGTTGGTCGCCGGTGGCTTCGAACAGGTACCACAGCGAGCCCGGGAAGAAGCCGGCGGTCCAGTCCTTCGGTCCCACCGTCACCAGTGCGCCGCCGTCGACGGTGCGTGGAAAGCCCGGCCTGTCCTGCACTTTGGCGAGGAGGGTGCGGTATTGGGCCGCCGCTGCCTGGAAATCCCTGGCAATGACAGCGGCGATCGGCTCGGCGGCCTGTGCCTGGCCGGCATGCGCGGCGGCGAAAACGAGACCGCAGGCAAACGTTTTCGTCGCCCTGGATAGCATTTTGCGGCAGGGGTCCAACATGGGAGTGTCTCCTGGTGCCTTTAATTATTGTGGAAATCGTAATCACAAGGCGGACCCATGTCAACAACTTTAGGAAAACGCTTAACTACACATTTTTACAAATACAGCGCTCGGATTCTGAAGGCAAAGGGGCGAGTTTTGTTTCTCTGCGCAAGGACATCAGGAGGGTGGAGCGAAAACGTTTTGCTTGCTGTTGTGCAGCAAAATCGCTTGGCCCAGCTGATGAGTGATCATCTTGCCGCAAGATCCGTAAGGACTGACGCCGGCATCCGCTCCGGCAGGGCGGTCCGGACAACAAAAAACCCCTGGGACGCGAGTCGCAGGGGTTTTTTCGTGAGAAGGCGAGCGATCAGTGCGCGCTCATCGCCCTTTCGATCTGGCCGTGCCAGGGTTCGGTCACGTCGCGCACGGCGCGGTCGTTGGCCATGATCTGCTTCAGCAGGTCGATCTTGCGCAGGCGCTGGGCGCCTTCCAGGGCCGGCACGCCCGATTTGGCTGCGCTGACCTGCAGCGACACCTGGGTTTCCAGGCGGGCGAGGCCGTCGAAGTCGCCATCCTGGGCGGCAACCGCCATGCGGCCGCTGAGGGCGGCGATGTTTTCGTACATGGCGAGGACTTCGTTGGACGTCATGGTGCACCAGAGGCGTTTTTTCGGCCGGATTGCCGGGTATCTGGGTTGTTATCGGCGCCGGTTTTGGGAACTTTAGGGTTTTCTGAAGTTTTTTTCGAATTTTTTTTCGCGCGCACCATGCCGCGGATTCTGCATTCCAGCGCGGCCATGTGCAGCCTGTCGCATTCCTGTCATCTTTGCCAACCGTGCTGTTTATATTTCAGCCTGGATCGGTGCGACACAGCGCCGGCGATAACAAGGCGAGAGAAAAGGGAGAAAGTCCATGAGACGTTTCCAGGCCGTCGGCGCTACCGTGCTGGCCATTGCCGCGATCGGCGCCCATGCCGAGGCGCCATATGCTTTTGACAAGACCCCGGGCAAGCTGCCCAAGGAGGTGATCCCGCTCGAGTACGTCGCCCACCTGGCGCCGGACATCGACGCCAACAGCTTCACCGGCCTCGAGACGGTCGAGATCGAGGTGCTCAGGCCCACCGCGACGATCATGCTGAACGCCGCCGCGCTCGACATCGACAGCGCCGCGCTGTCGGGCAAGGGCATGAAGCAGCGCAAGCTGACCCCGGTCCTTGACGACAAGCAGGAGACCCTCAGCTTCACCCTGCCGAACGCGCTGGCGCCGGGCCGCTACCGCCTCGAGCTGGCCTTCCGCGGCCGCATCAACCGCGAGGGACGCGGCCTGTTCTACGTGAACTACCAGGCCGGCAAGCTGGACAAGAAGCTGCTGGCCACCACCATGGAGCCGACCGATGCGCGGCGCATGCTGCCGACCTGGGACGAGCCGTCCTTCCGCGCCAGGTTCCGCCTGTCGGTGGACCTGCCGGCCGGCCTGAAGGCCTATTCGAACACCCCGGTCGACAAGGAAGCCAGGATCGCCGGCGGCAAGCAGCGCATCAGCTTCAAGCAGACCCCGAAGATGCCGAGCTACCTGGTGGTGCTGGCGGCGGGCGAGTTCGAGCGCATCAGCACCAGGCAGGACGGGGTCGAGATCGGCGTCGTCACCACCGAAGGCAAGAAGGAGAAGGGCGCCGCCGCCCTGGCCGCCAGCCGCGACCTGCTGCACTTCTATAACAGCTACTTCGGCGTGCCTTACCCGCTGGCCAAGCTGGACCACATCGCCATCCCGAACGGCCTGAACGGCGCGATGGAGAACTG
Source organism: uncultured Massilia sp. (assembly GCA_913778765.1). Taxonomy (GTDB): domain Bacteria; phylum Pseudomonadota; class Gammaproteobacteria; order Burkholderiales; family Burkholderiaceae_D; genus Telluria. The sequence goes on from CAJYXO010000083.1 coordinate 64,715, forward strand.
GGGCGGCATCATCTACAACGAAACCACGCTGCTGTACGACCCGAAGACCAGTCCGGAATACGTGCGCCAGCTGACCTTTTCGGTGAACGCCCACGAAACCGCGCACCAGTGGTTCGGCAACCTCGTCACCATGGCCTGGTGGGACAACCTGTGGCTGAACGAAGGTTTCGCGTCCTGGATGGCGTCCAAGGCCACCGACCGCTTCCACCCCGAGTGGCGCCCCTACCTGGCCAACATGGCTGACCGCGAGCGCGTGATGCATCTCGATTCGCGCAAGACCACCCACCCGATCCAGACCCCGGTCGAGACCGAAGCCCAGGCCGCCGACGCCTTCGACGACATCACCTACGAAAAAGGCCAGGCCTTCCTGCGCATGCTGGAGGCCTACCTGGGCGAGGACGCCTTCCGCAAGGGCATCCGCGCCTACATGGCGAAGCATCAGTATGCGAACACCACCTCGGCCGACCTGTGGGCCGCGCTCGAGCAGGCGTCCGGCAAGCCGGTCGGCAAGCTGGCCTCGGACTGGACCACCCAGCCTGGCTTGCCCCTGATCAGCGTCGAGCAACGCTGCGAGGACGGCAAGCGCAAGGTGACGCTCAGCCAGCAGCAGTTCCGCCTCGACGAGCCGGCGATGGAGAACCGCCTGTGGAGCGTGCCGCTGCAGGTCGGCACCGTGAACGGCAAGACCACCACCACGCTGCTGTCCGGCGCCAGCACCCGCGTCATGCTGCCCGGCTGCGAAGGCACGCTGGTGGTCGATCCGCACAGCGTCGGCTACTTCCGCATCCGCTACGACCGCCCCAGCTTCGATGCGCTGGCCGGGCAGGCCGCGCGCCTGCCGGACCCGACCCGCCTGAAGCTGCTGAACGACACCTGGACCCAGGCCACGGCCGGCGGCATGCCGCTCGACGCCTGGCTGAAGCTGGCCGGCGAGCTGCGCGACGAGCCGCGCCTGGCGGTGTGGGAAACCCTGGTGTCGGACCTGAACCTGCTCGATTCCCTGACGCGCGGCGAGCCGGAACGCCCGCTGGTCCGCCGTTTCATCGCCGGCTTCGCCAGGCCGAAGATGGCCAAGCTCGGCTGGATCGAGAAGCAGGGCGAAACCGCCGAGGACGCGCAGCTGCGCGCACTGCTGGCCGGCGTCCTGGCCCGCGCCGGCGACGAAGAGGCGATCGCCCAGGCGCGCAGCCGCTTCCAGCGCTGGCTGGCCGACCCGGCGTCAAGCAGCCCGGCGATGATCGGTTTCGTGACTTCCACCGCCGGCCGCTATGCCGACGCCCAGACCTTCGCCACGCTGGCCGAACGCCTGGCCGAGTCGCAGAACACCGAAGAGCGCTCGCGCCTGACCGCGGCCCTGACCCAGGTCCAGGATCCGGCGCTGGCGGACAAGGTGCTGCAGATGGCGCTGGCGCCGTCGACGCCGCCGACCATGGTCGCGCGCATCGTGCAGAACGTCGGCCGCGAACACCTTGAACAAGCCTGGAACTTCGCCGTCGCCAACCGCGAGCCGCTGATGAAGACCCAGGATGCGCTCAACCGCAACCGCGCCTTCCCCGGCATCGTCGCCTCATCGTCGAGCGCGCAGGACGCCCAGCGCATGGAAGACTTCGTTCGCCAGAACTTCGAGGCCGATGCGCAGGTCGAAGCGCAGCGGGTCGCGAGCGGCATCCGCGTGCGCGCGGCCCAGAAGGCGCGCCTGCTGCCGCAGCTGCGCGAGGCGCTCAAATGAATTTGCAGGCCAGGTACTACAATAAGACGATCACTCACCAGGAGAGGAACTACATGAAGACCAGCTGGACCCCGATGAAAACCGCGCTCGTGCTCGCCCTGTGCGGCGCCGCCGCCGTCTCGATGCCGAGCCAGGCGCAGCAGGCGAATGCGCCGAAAGCGGAGGCGCAAGGAAATCAAACCGCGGCCAGCGCCACCCTGCGCCCGGGCGACGATTTCTTCGCCTACGCCAACGGCGACTGGGTATCGAAGACCGAGATCCCCGCCGACCGCAGTTCCTGGGGCGCGATGGGCGCGCTGGCCGAAGAGACCAACCAGCGCATCGTCAAGATGATCGAAGACCTGGCCGGCGACAAGAAGCTGTCCGGCGAGGCGCGCAAGGTGTCCGACTACTACCGCGCCTACATGAACGAGGCCGCCATCGAAGGCAAGGGCGTCGCCCCTCTGAAACCGATGCTGGCCGGGATCGACGCCATCAAGGACAAGGCCGGCCTGACGCGCGCGCTGGGCGAATCGGTGCGCGCCGACGTCGACCCGCTGAACAACACCGACTTCTTCACCGAAAACCTGTTCGGCCTGTGGGTCGCGCAGGGCCTGCACGACACCAGCCGCCACATGCCCTACCTGCTGCAGGGCGGCCTGGGCATGCCGGACCGCGCCTACTACCTGGACGGCAGCGAGCGCATGGCCGGTCTGCGCGCCAAGTACCAGCAGCACATCGCGACCATGCTGAAGATGGCCGGCGTCAGTAAAACCGCGAGCGACGCCGAGGCGCGCGCCGCCAAGGTATTCGCGCTGGAAGTCGACATCGCCAACGCCCACGCCACCCGCGCCGATTCGGCCGACGTGCTGAAGGCCGACAACACCTGGACCGTGAAGGACTTCGCGTCCAAGGCCCCGGGCATGGACTGGAACGCCTTCTTCAAGGCCGCGAAGCTCGGCGACCAGCAGAAATTCATCGTCTGGCATCCGTCGGCGGTGGTCGGCGAGGCCGCGCTGGTGAACAAGGTCGACCTGGCCACCTGGAAGGATTACCTGGCCTTCCACCGCATCAACCAGATGGCCAACGTGCTGCCGAAGGCCTTCGCCGACCAGCGCTTCGACTTCTACGGCAAGTCGCTGAGCGGCACCCCGCAGCAGTCGGTGCGCTGGAAGCGCGCGCTGGGCGCCACCAACGAGGCGATGGACGAGGCGGTCGGCAAGATCTACGTGGCCAAGTACTTCCCGGCCGAGAACAAGGCGCGCCTGCAGCAGATGGTCGCCAACATCGTCGACGCTTTCGGCAAGCGCGTCGACAAGCTGGACTGGATGGCCCCGGCCACCCGCGCCCAGGCCAAGGAAAAGCTCAAGACCCTGTACGTTGGCGTCGGCTATCCGGACAAGTGGAAATCCTACGCGGGCCTGAAGGTCGTGCCTGATGACGCGTTCGGCAATGCCGTGCGCGCCGACGAATTCCACACCGCCCAGGAAATCGCCAAGCTGCACCGCAAGCCGGACCGCACCGAATGGTCGATGCCGCCGCAGCTGGTCAACGCCGTCAACCTGCCGCTGCAGAACGCGCTGAACTTCCCGGCCGCGATCCTGCAGCCGCCGTTCTTCGATCCGAAGGCGTCCGACGCCACCAACTACGGCGCCATCGGCGCCATCATCGGCCACGAGATCAGCCACAGCTTCGACGACCAGGGCGCCCAGTTCGACGCCCAGGGCCGCCTGCGCGACTGGTGGACCAAGCAGGACGCGGAGCATTTCAAGACCGCGTCGAGCAAGCTGGTCGAGCAGTACAACGGCTACAAGCCCTTCAGCGACCTGGCCGTCAACGGCCAGCTGACGCTGTCGGAAAACCTGGCCGACCTGGCCGGCCTGGCCGCCTCCTACGATGCCTACAAGGCCACGGCCGGTACCAAGGCGGGCGAAGAGGGCGACCGCCAGTTCTTCATCGGCTACGCGCACAGCTGGCGCAACAAGGCGCGCGAAGCGGCCGAGCGCCGCGGCATCCTGACCGACGGCCACGCGCCGCCGCAGTACCGCACCGCCACCGTGCGCAACCTGGATGCCTGGTACAAGGCCTTCGATGTGCAGCCGGGCCAGAAGCTGTACCTGGCGCCGGAAGACCGCGTACGGGTGTGGTAAATAGTTTTTAGAAGGTAACGGACACCAGCGGCGGGAATGCCAGGCTTAGAATCAATTGCCTGGCATTCTTACCGCAGGTGCTCCATGAAGCAGGCATATCTCGACATCAGGCGGCGCATATTGCGTGCCCATCCCACCATGGCACAGGACGACGATTTCCGGGACATCTCGGAACGCACCTTGCATCACTACGACATCAACGCGCCGCGCTTCTTCGCCGGCACCGTCGACCACGACGTCAGCCAGAACATCGCAGCCCTGCTGGACGCGATCGAAGGCGCAGCGCCGTTCACCATCCTCGACCTCGGCTGCGGCCCGGGACGCGACCTGAAGACCTTCAGCAGCATGGGCCACCACGCCATCGGCCTGGACGGCAGCGAAAAATTCGTCGAGATGGCCGAAAGCCACAGCGGCTGCGAAGTGTGGCTGCAGAACTTCATCGACCTCGACCTGCCGCACGACTTCTTCGACGGCATCTACGCCAACGCCTCCTTGTTCCACGTCCCGCGCAGCCTGCTGCCCAAGGTGCTGGGCGAGCTGTACGCGGCCCTGAAACCCGGCGGCGTGCTGTTCAGCTCGAATCCGCGCGGCAACAACGAGGAAGGCTGGAACGGTCCGCGCTGGGGCAGCTTCCACGACTATCCGGCCTGGGCTTCCTTCGTGACGGCGGCCGGCTTCATGCCGATCAACCATTACTACCGTCCAGCCGGCCTGCCGCGCGATCAGCAGCCTTGGCTGGCAAGCGTGTGGCGCAAATCGGTGTAGAGCTCTTAAGTTTCGCCTAACAAAATTGATTCCACTACGTTAACCGGCGAACAGAGTGCAGCCGGCAATCGGCCCAAGATGGACCCGTAGCGCTCGACAGCCGAGCGGTACGACGGGATCTCGACACCGCCACCAGTCTCGGCGGTCCACCGGATGGGATGCGCAGCGGGTCGAGGGTTCGTTAACCTAGCGAAAGGAGGTGTCCATATGAACGAGGACCAGATCAAAGGCAAGGCCAAGGACATTGGCGGCAAGATTCAAGAAAGTGTCGGCAAAGCCGTTGGCAGCAGCGAGCAACAAGCCAAAGGCCTGAATAAACAGGTTGAAGGCAAGATGCAGGAAAAGGTCGGCGACGCGAAAGATATCGTCGGCAAGGGTAACCGCTGATCTGCATTGCCTAGGCGTTTTATCCTCCAAAACAGCCGCCTCCGGGCGGCTGTTTTCTTATACAGAAAGGTGAATAAAGAACATGAATCTTCGCAGCCTCTTACCTTCCGCATTGATCGGCGCCGTCGCCAGCGCGCGCTCGATGACGCCGATGGCCACGCTGGCCACGGCACGCGCCGCCGGCCGCGATACGCCGGGCGAACTCATGCTCCTCGACCGTCCGCTGTTCAAGTACGGCGCGATGGCGATGGGCGTCGGTGAACTGTTCGGCGACAAGATGAAGTCGGCGCCGGACCGCACCGTCTTCCTCGGCCTGCTGGCGCGCGTGATGAGCGCCGGTATTGCGGGGGCGGCGCTGGCGCCGAAAGGGCGGGAATCGGCCGGCGCCGCGGTCGCGGTGGCCACCGCCGTGCCGCTGGCCTACCTGACGCTGGCCGGCCGCAAGCAGGCCATGGCAAAAATCGGCCAGACCCGCAGCGGTCTGATCGAAGATGCGTTGATCGTCGCCGCGGGGACGGCGGTGGTGGCGCTGTCGACGCACCGCGCGCTGGATTAAGCGGCCTTCTTTTCCTCATGATCCTCGTCGTCCGGCCGGTCGCCGAGGATGTCTTCCACATACAGCATCTTCACCAGCACCATCAGCGTGGCCGTCATCGGCGTCGCCAGCGCGATGCCGCGAAGCCGAAGATGGTGCCGAAGATCAGCTGCATCATGATGATCAGCGCCGGGGCGATGCGCACCGTGTGCGAATCGATCAGCGGCTGGATCACATAGCCGTGAACCATCTGGATGCCGAGGAACAGCAAGACCGTGTACAGCGCCAGTTGCGGATCGATTGTCAGGGCGATCAGCATCGCCGGTACGCCGGCGAGGATCGGTCCAACGTAGGGAATGAAGTCGAGCAATCCGGCGATGATGCCGAGGATAAGTGCCAGAGGCACGCCGAGCAGGCTCAGTCCGATGGAAGTCGCGACGCCGGCGATCAGCATCGAGACGGAGGTGCCGAGCAGCCAGCGTCCGAGCGTGCTGCCGATCTCGTCCAGCACTTCGTGGGCGCGCGCTCGCCGGGACGGTGGAATCAACTTGAGGAAACCGCCGACATAGCTGCGCGGTGAGACGGCGAAATAGATGCCAACGAACAGGATGATGGCGACGTTGGCGACCGCGCCCAATGCGCCGCCAAAGAACAGCCCGGCGTTGGGCGCCATCTGGCCGAGATATTGCATGAGCTGCTTGGGCTGCGGCAAGTCGTGGACGAGGCGCCTCAGCAGAGGATGCTTTTCGACCATCTGCTGCAGATGCTGGAGCGAAGTGGGAATGTCCTTGGCGAGCTGGCTGGCCTGCTCCGATATTTGCGGTGCCATCGCCCAGGCCGATCGCGAGCAGCAGCACGACGACGACCAGGCCCAGGCTGAGCTTGCGGCCCAGGTGGAAGTGACGGCACAGCAGCACGCTCAGTTCGTACAGCAGGATCGCGAACAGCACGCAGGCGAACACCAGCAGCAGGGCGTCCGCGGCGAAATACATGCCGGCCAGCAGGGCGAGGAAGAGGGCGGCGATGCCGTCGACGATGGCGAACCGGCGCATCAGGCGGCGTTTGGCGGGGGAGGAACCATCAGTGAGCGGTATTGACCGTCGCGTGGCTGAGCTATGTGCGTGCGCTAACGGAGCCGTCGGTCGAGCTTTCTTATCATTGATTCACTGATCAACGAAAGGAGAGCACCATGAACTCGAACCAAGTCGAAGGCAAACTGCAAGACATCGGTGGCAAGATCCAGGAAGGCGCTGGCAAGCTGGTCGGCAGCAAGGAGCAGGAAGCCAAAGGCCTGAAGAACCAGGCTGAAGGCAAGGCGCAGGAAACCCTGGGCGATGCGCAGGAAACCATTCACGACGCGACCAAGTAATTGGACGTTGCGTGGGCTCGCCGAGCCCACGAATAAAAACAGCCGCGCGAAGCGGCTGTTTTTGCGTTAACCGTGGGCTCGGAGAGCCCACCCGACTCATCTTGCAGCGGTGCCGCCCAGGTTCTTCTTGAAGAAGGCCTCGATCATGCCGTACACGTGACGCTGGCCGGCGCGCGACGAGATGCCGTGCTTGGCGCCAGGATAGGTCATCAGCTCGAAGCGCACGTTGCGGTTCACCAGCGCGTCGATCAGGCGGGTCGAGTTGGTGAACAGCACGTTGTCGTCGGCCATGCCGTGCACCAGCAGCAGCGGCGACTTCAGGCCGTCCAGGTGGGCGAACACGCCGCTCTGCTCGTAGGCCTTCGGATTCGACTTCGGCGTCGCACCGACGAACTGCTCAGTGTAGTGGGTGTCGTACAGCGACCAGTCGGTCACCGGGGCCACCGACACGCCCATCGCGATCTTGTCCGAGCCGGCTTCCAGCAGGCGCAGGGTCATGTAGCCGCCGTAGCTCCAGCCGAACACGCCGACGCGCTTGGCGTCGACGAATTTCTGCTTGGCCAGCCAGTCGACGCCGGTCAATTGGTCTTCGACTTCATGCTTGCCCAGTTCGCCGTAGATGACGTCGGTGAAGGCGCGCTCGCGGCGCGAGGAGCCGCGGTTGTCCAGGGTGAACACGACGAAGCCCTGCTGCGCCATGTACTGCTTGAACAGGTTGCCCCAGCCGCGGGTGACCTGCTGCGAGTGCGGGCCGCCGTAGACGAACAGGAACACCGGATAGCGCTTGGCCGGATTGAAATTGGCCGGCTTGATCATCGAGTAGTACAGGGTCTGGCCGTCGTGCGCCTTGATGTTGCCGAACTCGGTCGGCAGGTGGTTGGCCATGTACTTGGCGTACGGGTGATCCTTGTTCAGCTCGTTATGCTCGAGCCACTCGACCATGGAACCGTCGGCGTTGCGGATCGACACTTGCGGCGGGGTCTTCGGATCGGAGAAGGTGTCCACGAAGATCTTGCCGTTGCGCGAGAAGGTGTCGCTGTGCCAGCCATCGGTCTTGGTGATGCGCACCGGCTTGTCGGCATTGCTGCCGTCCAGGTTCAGCGCATAGGTCTGCTTGTCGATCACCGCATCCTTGTTCGAACCGATGTAGACCTTGCCGGCGTCCTCGTCGACCGCCAGGATCTCGTCCACGCCCCAGTCGCCCTTGGTCAGCGGACGGATTTCCTTACCCTTCATGTCGAACAGATACAGGTGGTTGCGGCCGGTGCGCTCCGAAGCCCAGATGAAGGCCGGCTGGTTCTTCAGGAATTTCAGGTCGTCATGGATGCTGACCCAGGTCTTCGCGGTTTCGCTCAGCAGGGTGCGCTGGGCCAGGCTGGCGGCGTCGACGGCGATCAGGTCGAGGCGCTTCTGGTCGCGGGTCTGGCGCTGGTAGACCAGGGTCTTGCCGTCCGCGGCCCAGTCGGCGCGCACCAGGTAGATGTCCTTCTCGGGCCCGAGGTCGATCTTCTTCTGGTTGCCGGTGGCCGGGTCGACGATCAGGAGGTCGACCAGCACGTTCGGATCGCCGGCGGCCGGGTAGCGCTGGTCGATGACTTCGGTGCGGTCGGCAAAGATCTCGAAGCGGCGCGCGACCGGCACCGGGGCTTCGTCGTAGCGCTTGTAGGCGATCGCGGAATCGTCCGGCGCCCAGTAATAACCGGTGCGCTGGCCCATTTCTTCCTGGGCGACGAATTCGGCTTCGCCGTTGTGGACGGTGCCCTTGCCGTCCGTGGTCAGCTGGCGCTCCTTGCCGGTCGACAGGTCGATCACGACCAGGTTCTGGTCGCGCACGAAGGAGACGTAGCGGCCCTTCGGCGAAATCTTCGGATCGCCGACGTTGCCCGAGGCGACCTTGCGCGCATTGTCCGGATTGGCGACGTCGACCAGGTAGAGGTCGCCGGCGATCGGCACCAGGATCTGCTTGCCGTCCGGCGACCAGCTGTAGCTGATGATGCCCGACAGGCTGGCGGTACGCGCGCGTTCGCGGCGCGCCTTTTCTTCCAGCGACAGGTTTTCCGTCGGAACCAGCTTCTTGGAGTCGACCAGGCGGTGCGTGGTCTTGTCCTTCATGTTGTATTCCCACAGGTCCAGCTGGAACTGGTTGTCCGCGCGGCCGCGCAGGAAGGTGACGCGTTCGCCGTCGGGCGACACGCGCACGTTACGAACGCCGGGGCCGGACAAGGCCGGGTCGGCGTAGATGCGGTCCAGGGTCAGGCGTTCCGCGGAGGCGGGAACGGCCGCCAGGGCGGCAACGAGGGCAAGAATAAGGCGCATGGATTGTCTCGCGGGGAAAGATTAATTATGTGCAACGGGCGAGACGATACCAGAGTAGCGCCTTGAACGCTGTAAATATTCCTCTACAATTCTTGCCATGACCGATAAAACCCTGCGCGTCGGGCTGGTCGGCTTCGGCTATGCCGGCCAGACCTTTCACGCGCCCCTGATCGGCGCCACGCCGGGGCTGTCTCTGGCCGCCGTGGCCAGCAGCGACGCGGCCAAGGTGCGCGCCGCGCTCGGGCCCGGACCCGCCGTGTTCGCCGATGCGCGCGCCATGATCGCCGAAGCCGCAATCGACCTGGTCGTGATCGCCAGCCCGAACGCGACCCATTTCCCGCTGGCCTCGCTGGCCCTGGATAGGGGCAGGCATGTGGTGGTCGACAAGCCCTTCACGGCGACCGCCGATGAAGCCGTCCAGCTCGCGCAACTGGCGTCCGGCAAGGCCTTGCTGCTGAGCGTCTTCCACAACCGCCGCTGGGACAGCACGACCCTGAGCGCGCAGCGCCTGCTGGCCTCGGGCATGCTGGGGACGATCCGCCATGCCGCCATGCATTACGACCGCTTCCGGCCCGTGCCGGTCGACCGCTGGAAGGAAAATGCCGCGGCCGGCGGCGGGCTGTGGATGGACCTCGGTCCGCACCTGCTCGACGAAGCCATGCGCTACTTCGGCCAGCCGCTGGCGATCCAGGCCGACATCGCCCGCCTGCGGCCGGGCGCCGGCGCCGACGACAGCTTCCATGCGCGGCTGCGCTACCCGGACGGCCTGCGGGTCGACCTGCAGGCCGGCATGCTGGGCGCGCAGGCGCGGCCGCGGCTGCTGCTGCAGGGCACGCGCGGCAGCTACGTCAAACAGGGGCTGGATCCGCAGGAAGGGCTGCTGAAGGCGGGCAACCGGCCGTTTGGGGATGACGCCGCCTGGGGCATCGACAAGGAATGCGGCATCGCCACCGTGGACTTCAGTGGCGACGGCGAGCTCAGATCCATCGCGGTGCCGACCGAAAACGGCGCCTATCCCATGTTTTACCGGCAGGTGCGGGATGCGATCCGGGGCGAGGGCGCCAATCCGGTGCCGCCGGACGAGGCGGTCGCCGTCATGCGCCTGCTCGATGCGGGACGCGCGAGCAGCGAACAGCGCCGCGAAATCCTTCCCGGCTAGCGGCGTTCAGGGCGCCGCGGATGCGCGGATGCGCCGCTTCGACAGGCTGTCGAGCTCCCACGCCAGCAGCACCGCCGCCACGGTCAGCCCCAGCACCAGTCCGATCCAGAAACCCCGCGCCTGCATCGGCGCGTCAGGGGACCACGGGAACCAGGCCGGCGCCCAGCCGAGGATCCAGCCGGCCGGCAGGGCCACGCCCCAGAAGGCGATCATCTGGATCACCATCGGCGAGCGCGTCACCTTGTAGCCGCGGATGCTCGACGCCGCCGCGACCTGGGTCGAATCGGACAGCTGGAAGATCGCGGCCAGCAGCAGCAGGCTGGCGCAGGTCGCCTGCACCGCCGGGTCCGAGCTGTACATGGCGGCGATCTGCCAGCGGAACAGGGCGATGCCCAATGCCGACAGGGCGCCGAACGAAATGCACATGCCGGTGCCGATCCAGGCCACCGAGCGCGCCTTGGCCGGATTGCCTTCGCCCATCGACTGGCCGACGCGGGTCAGGGCGCCGATCGAAAAGCTGAGCGGCACCATGAACACCAGCGAGATGAAGTTCAGCGCCACCTGGTGCGCCGACACCTGCACCACGCCGAAGCGCGCCACCAGCAGGCTGACCACGCCGAAGGCGCTGACTTCGGCAAAGTGGGTGACGCCGATCGGCAGGCCGAGCTTCAGCATGCTGCCGATCTCGCCCCAGTTCGGGCCTTCCCAGTGCGTGAAGGGATAGGTGTCGCGGTAGGCTTCGGACACCTTGATCCAGGCGATCATGGCGGCCAGCATCAGCCACACGCCGGAGGCGGTCGACACCGCGCAGCCCAGCGCGCCCAGCTTCGGGAAGCCGAAGCTGCCGAAGATGAACAGCCAGTTGACGACCACGTTGTACAGCAGCCCGCCGATGGCGATGACCATGATCGGCTTGGTCTGGTTGATGCTGGTCGTGTAGCCGTACAGCGCGCGATAGCAGGCGAAGGCCGGCATGCCCAGGCTGATGATGTGCAGGAAGGTCTTGGCGCGGCCGGCGACCGCCGGGTCGAGGCCGATGTGATCGAACAGCAGGGCGCACAGGTTGGCCGCGATGCAGCCGGCGATGCCGACGATCGCACCCATCCACAGCGATTCGCGCACCGAGTGCCGGATCCTGTCGAAGCGCCCGGCGCCCATTTCGTGGGACACCACCGAGTTCACCGCCATCATGACGCCCATCACGGTGACGAGGACGATCGACCACACCGACGTGCCGAGCGAGACGGCGGCCAGTTCGGCGGCGCTGACGTGCCCGGTCATCGCGACGTCCGCCACGCCCATGCCGACGGTCGCGAGCTGGCCCACCAGCATCGGCCACGACAGGCGCCAGAGGGTGGCGATTTCGGTGCGGACGGGCGTCGGGGAATGCGTAGCGGTAATGGTGGACGTCATGGCGCGGCCTGTTCGATCAAGCCGGCCATTTTACTGTAATCAGTGCCGCCCGGCCGCGCGCGGCGGCACCGTCTTCAGGTAGGCATACAGCGCCCCCACATCGGTATCGTTCATCTGCTTCAGCGAGCCGAAGGGCATGACGGGACTGATCGGCTTGCCATCCGGCCGGTGGCCGCTGCGCAGCATGGCCGCGAACAGCGCGGGCGTCGGATAGCGCGCCATGGCGCTGCCCTTGCCGGGCGTCAGGTTGGCGGCCGCGGGCCAGGACGGCGGCGTGCCGGGGATCCTGCCGCCGCTGAGCGTGGCGCCGTGACAGCCGATGCAGCCATTGGCGACGTAGGCGCCGTACTCGGGCGTGACGGCGGCCGCGACCGGCCGCGCCGGGGCCTGCGCGTGGTCGATCTTCTCGGCGGCGTCCTGGATCATGCCGAAGGCGTACAGGGCCTTCACCTGGGGCGGCACCTCGATCACGGCCTTGTTGCCGGGCACCGGCGGCAGTTGCTGGAGGAAGGCGATCAGGGCGGCCATGTCGGCGTCGCTGAGGCGGCTGTAGTCCTCGCTGGGCATGATCATGACCGGGTTGCCGTTCGGCTTGACGCCATGGCGCACGGTGCGCACCCAGTCGACCGCCTGGTAGCTGGCCGTGGCGCCGTTCGGGCCGGCGGTGATGTTGGGCGCCACCACGCGCATGCCGCCATCCTGGATGATGGCCTTGCCGGCGCCGTCGCCGCCATGGCATTCGGCGCAGCCGCGGGTGTTGTAGAGGTAGCGCCCGTGCTCGACGCGGGTGGGATCGGGCGCCACGTCCAGCGCCCGCACCTGCAGCATCACGTTGCGCGCCATCTTGCGCTCGCCGAGCGCCTTGCCGACCACGGTGGCGGCCACGCCCAGCATGACGAGGGCGCCGAGCGCGATGCTGGTCCGTCTGACCCATTTGTTCATATCAATGTCCTTGTAAAGACAAACCGAACATTGACAATCTAGCACTGCTCAGCAGTCGTGCATAGCCGGTCGAGCGATAAATTCCGCACAGCGCAAGCAGGCTGCATATCCGATAGTTGAAAAGCAAGGCTTCGGCCCGACATGATGCACATTCAGGCAATCCCATCCCTCATCCAGGAGCAAGCTCGTGGAATACAAGGACTACTACCAGATCCTCGGTGTCGAGCGGAGCGCGTCCGCCGACGACATCAAGAAGGCTTACCGCAAGCTGGTCCGGCAATACCACCCGGACGTCAGCAAGCACAAGGACGCGACCGAGAAGACCAAGGAAATCAACGAGGCCTACGACGTGCTGGGCGACGCGGAAAAACGCGCCGCCTATGACGCTCTCGGCCAGGGCCGGCGCCACGGCCAGGACTTCCAGCCGCCCCCCGACTGGGGCCAGCAATACGACTTCGGCGGCGCCGGCGGCGGCAGCGCCGAGGACATTTTCGCCGACCTGTTCGCCCACATGGGCCGCGGACGCCGCGGCGGCATGGGCGCGGGCATGGGCGGCATGGGCGGCGGCGGTTTCCAGATGCGCGGCGAGGACATCCACGCCGCGATCGGCATCGACCTGCGCGACGCCTACCAGGGCGCCTCCCGTACCATCAGCCTGCGCGCCGGCCAGCAGGAAAAGACCCTGAGCGTGAACATCCCGAAAGGCGTGACCCCGGGCCAGCAGCTGCGCCTTGCGGGCCAGGGCCATCCGGGCATGGGCGGCGCCGGGCCGGGCGACCTGTATCTCGAGATCCAGTTTAACCAGGACCCGCGCTACCGTGTCGAAGGCAGCAGCGTCTACCAGAACGTGCCGGTGGCGCCGTGGGAAGCGGCGCTGGGCGCCAGCATCCCGGTGCCGACGCCGGCCGGAACGGTCGAGGTGACGGTGCCGGCGGGGTCGCAGGGCGGCCGCAAGCTGCGCCTGAAGGGCAGGGGCATCCCGTCGTCCCAGCCGGGCGACCTGTATCTGATCCTGGACGTGGTGCTGCCGCCTGCCACCAGCGACCGCGCGCGCGAACTGTACGAACAGATGGCGCGCGAACTTGCCTTCAACCCGCGCGAACGCGCCAGCGCATGAACGCAGAGGAGCATGAACGATGCATGAGATGACGAGCCTGCATGGCGTATTGCTGGACGAGGCCGCGCTGACTGTCGAGGAACTGGCGCGCGCCTGCAATGTCGAACCGGACTGGGTCGTGCGGCGGGTCCGCGCCGGCATCCTCGGCGGCCAGCCGGCGGTCCAGGTGACGGAATGGCGCTTCCGCAGCGGCGACCTGCTGCGTGCGCGCAGCCTGCTGCGGGTCGAGCACGATTTCGACGCCAACGAAGACGTGGCCGCGCTGGTGGTCGACCTCACCGAGGAAGTGCGGCGCCTGCGCGCGCGCCTGCATACGCTGAATCTGGACTGACGTCGCCGGGCACTCTTTCCAGCGGGCACACGCGCGCCGCCCCGTGGCGGGCAAAACTACAATCAATCCTCCATCACGATCGTGATTATCGATTCAAGGAGGTAGGTTCATGCAACAGACGAATGCACAGCAATCGGGCCGCGCGCTGCAGGGAAAACGTGTCGCCATCCTGATGACGGACGGCGTGGAGCAGGTCGAATACACCGGACCGCGCAGCTTTCTCGAGGAGCAGGGCGCCGAGGTGACCCTGGTGTCGCCGAAGCCGAGCGGCGACGAGATCCAGGGTTTCAATCACCTGGATCCTGCCGACAAGTTCAAGGTCGAAATGGACGTGCGCGATGCCCGCCCTGGCGATTTCGACGCCCTGGTGCTGCCGGGCGGCGTGGCCAATCCGGACCAGCTGCGCCTGTCGACGGAAGCGATTACCTTCATCCGCGAGTTCGGGCGCGAGAACAAGCCGATCGCCGCCATCTGCCACGGCCCCTGGACGCTGATCGACGCCGATCTCGTCACCGGCAAGCGGATGACGAGTTGGCCGACCCTGCAGATCGATCTGCGGAACGCAGGGGCGGAATGGGCCGATGAGCAGGTGGTCGTCGACGGCAAGCTGGTCACCAGCCGCAAGCCGGACGACATTCCCGCCTTTAACCAGGCGATCCTGAAAGAACTGGCGCACTGAAGAGGCCACCCATGGACCAGGTTGGACAGACTGGCCGCCCTCTGCAAGGCAAGCGCGTGGCGATGCTGATGACGGATGGCGTCGAGCAGATCGAATACACGAGTCCGCGTTCCTATCTGGAGGAGCGCGGCGCCACGGTGGTGCTGCTGTCGCCGAAGGACGCCGGCGAAGAAGTGCAGGGCTTCAATCACCTGCAGCCGGCCGACAAGTTCAAGGTCGAGATGAACGTGCGCGACGCCAACCCGACCGACTTCGACGCCCTGGTGCTGCCGGGCGGCGTGGCGAATCCGGACCAGCTGCGCATGAGCCGGGAGGCGATCGACTTCATCCGCGGCTTCGACGTCGAGGCGAAACCGGTCGGCGCCATCTGCCACGGTCCGTGGACCCTGATCGACGCCGGCATCGCCACGGCCAAGCACCTGACCAGCTGGCCGAGCCTCAAGCGCGACCTGACCAATGCCGGCGCCGAGTGGACCGACGAGGAAGTCGTGGTCGACGCGCGCCTCGTCACCAGCCGTAAGCCGGACGACCTGCCGGCCTTTAACGATGCCTTGGTGAAGGAGCTCCTGATGGCGCCGGGGACGGATCCGGGGCCGACTTCCTAGCTGGCAGGCGAAAAAAAACCAGGCCGGAGCCTGGTGGAAATTACTGCCGAGAGTTTGCGCAACCAGGGCGCGACAAGTTTCGCCACGTCCGTGCTGTAAATACTCTCACAGAATTTCCTTATTGAAAAGTTGTAATTGAAAAAATTTTCGCTGGTCTGGGTCCTCGTTTGTAAAGCTGCACGAGTTAGCGCTGGATCAAGCACCGTCTGAATCGCTGCTGGCAGAGTGAATGCCACTTGCTCATACGGCTTGACGATGAGGGCGGACTCATGCAAACGACCAGACTCTTGCTGCCGCTGCTTGCGGCTGGCGTTCTCGCGGCCGTCACTGCGGCCGAGGCCCAGCAGGCAGCCATACCGCATTTCAGCGCCCAGGTGAGCTTCGGCGACGGTTTCGCCGACGTCGGCACCTACGCCGTCGGCTCGGTCGCGGCGCTGGGCGGCGGAAAGTACACGATCAACGGCGACGGGACGGTCTACCATCCCGAGCTGGTCGGCAAGACCTGGACCGACATGATGGCGCCCCTGTTCGGCCTGCCGCCACCATGCGCGGCCCAGACCGGCCTGCAGGGCGACCCGGCGCGCGGCCTGTCGGTGCCGATCGCGAACGTCCCGGGTTGCTACGGCTATGCGCAGGGCGGGGCGCGGATCACCGATCCGGTCGGCTTCGGCCATCCGTCGACGGGTGCGGCCACAGGCGCGCTGACGGTGCCGGTCAGTACCCAGGTCGCCAATCATCTGGCGCTGGCGGGCGGCCGCTTCGCGGGCAGCGAGATCGTGTTCGTGATGGCCGGCGCCGGCGACGTGCTGGAGCAATGGCGCCAGCTGTTCATCGGCGCCGCCGCTGCCGCCCAGGCCGCCGGTCCCGACGCCGCAGCCGAGGCGCGCGCCAACTACCTGTTCAACAGCGGCCCGACGGCGATCGCCGTGGCGGCGCAGGCCGGCGCCGATCTGGCGACCATCGTGCGCGACCAGATCGTCGCCAAAGGCGCCGGCTACGTGGTGGTCAACAACCTGCCCGACATGGCGGGCAGTCCTTTCGGCAGCGCCCAGGAACCGGCGATGCGCAACCTGGTCCAGGCGATCGTCGACAGCTTCAACCGGGCGCTGAAAGCGGGACTCGATCCAGTGCCGCAGGTGGCGCAGGTGGATGCCTATGCCTTGACGCACGATGCGCTTGTCAATCCTGCACTCTATGGACTGAGCAACACGACCGGGCCGGCTTGCGGGCCGAATGCCATGGATGGGTCGGCGTTGTTCTGCAATGTCAACAATACCTGGCCTGGGGTGGATGTCAGTCACTTTTTGTATGCGGACTGGGTGTATTTGACGCCTTATGGGCATTGGTTGATTGCGCGGCAGGTGGGGGCGGTGATGGGGGCTCGGGGGTGGCTTTGAGTTTTGTGTCGCCCGACTTCGGCTTCGGACGCTTTACTGCAGAAAATCGCTGCGCGATTTTCCTTGGTCAGGCGAATCGGGAGGCCTTGCGCTTGCAAGCGCAAGGCCGCTCCGCCGGCTCGCCGCATTGCGGCGAGAAACCCCGGCTCCGCCCCGCGTCCGTGCCGGACGCGGATTCGATTCCTCAGTCCTTCGAGCGCGTATTCAAAAACAAAGCCCCACCGGCTTGCGCCGGCAGGGCTTTGTTTTTGAATACTGGTGGAGGCGGAGGGAATCGAACCCTCGTCCGCAAGCACTCTACAGACAGTTCTACATACTTAGCACTATCTTTTAATTTAACCAGGACGACGGGGATGTGCACCCTGCGTACTAGCGAGTCACCTTAAATTTCGGAAGCAACCAAGTGACCCGGTTGATTCCTAGCCTCTCTAAATGACTCTACTTGCCTTGCGGCCCACCCGAGAGGCGAGGTGGTGTAGAGCTAGCAGCGATTAAGCTGCGAGTGCGTACGAGTTATCGTTTGCAGTTATTGATTTCTGGATGTATTTACGAGGTAACCAGTCCTCGGTATGCCCTGCGCTGCTTTGCAACCCACGTCGAAACCAGGTCGCCCCCCAACGA
>CAJYXO010000084.1 GCA_913778765.1 uncultured Massilia sp.
TACGCCTTCGGCACGCGCTACCAGAACTGCAACCAGTGGGTCGCCGAGATGCTCGCCAGCGCCTGGGGCGCACTCGGCGGCCAGGCGGAAAGCCAGGAAACGTCGCGTGCGCGCGCCCAGGACTGGCTGAAGGCCGAGGGCTACACGGCCGGCCCGGTCAAAGTGCCCTCGCACTGGCTGATGTTCGCCGGCCAGTTCGTGCCCCTGGTCCACGTCGGCGACCATCCCATCGACGACATCCACGCACTGGCCCTGCACATCAGCGTGCCGGCCTCGATCGAGGATTTCGTGCACCGCCGGGTGCCGCAGGCGCGCCGCGTGGAGCTGTGCCACGACCGCGAACGCATCGTCGTGCACCGCGGCTGGGACGTCCTGGGCCCGGGATGCACGCCGGGGCCGGGCGACGACGTGATTCCCATCGACGCCTGAATAACGTGATGCGTCACAAAATCATTGCCGCCATGCTTGCTTCCACCATCGTGTCGGCCGCCGCCACGGCCGCGCCTTTGCCGCCGACCCGGGACGCCGCGCTCACCCGCACGCTGCAAGCCATCGTCGACGACCCGGCCTTGCCCTTGCCGGGGCTGTCGGTGGTGGCGATCCGCCACGGCGAGGTCGTCTACCGCCGCCATTTCGGCAGCAAGCGCCTGGCCACGGCCGGCTCGCCGGCGCAGCCGATCGACGACGCGACCCTGTTCCGGGTCGCCTCGGTGTCCAAGTTCGTGACCGCGCTGGGCGCCATGAAGCTGGTCGAGCAGGGAAAACTGTCGCTCGACGCGGACATCGGCGACGTGCTCGGCTACCGCCTGCGCAATCCCCACTTCCCGGACCGGCCGATCACCTTGCGCATGCTGCTCACGCACACGTCCTCGCTGCGCGACGGCGGCGGCTTCAAGTTCGCCCCGGAGGTCGACCTGAAGGAGGTGCTGCTGCCGGGCGGGACCCATTACGGCAAGGGCGCGATGTGGGACGGCGCGCACGCGCCCGGCGCATGGTTCGAGTACGTGAACTTCAACTGGGGCCTCCTCGCCACGGTGATGGAAGCGGCCAGCGGCGAACGCTTCGACCGCCTGATGCGGCGCCTGGTCTTCGATCCGATGGGCGCGAAGGCCGGCTTTTACCTGGCCGATTTCGCGCCGGCGCGGATCGACGACGTCGCCACCCTGTACCGCAGGCGCGAGAAGGACGGCGCCGAAGCCTGGGATCCGCACGGGCCGTGGATCGCCCAGGCCGACGATTTCGGCGTGGAGAAGCCCGCCGCACCGGCCGGACTCGAGCGCTACCGACCCGGCGCCAACGGCACGATCTTCGGCCCGCAGGGCAGCCTGCGCATCTCGACCGCCGACCTGGCGCAGATCATGCTGATGCTGATGCAGGGCGGCCGCCTGGGCGAGCGCCAGATCCTGGCGCCGCGGACCGTCGCCACGATGTTCGGCCGCCAGTGGACCCAGCACCCGGCTGGCGCGAACGGCAGCGCCAACGGCGACGGCGGCAGCTACCGCGGCCTCTACCATGCCTGGGGCCTCGGCAACCAGCAGTTCACGGACACCAGCATCGTGCGCGACGGCCATGCCGGCGGCGACCGCCTGGTCGAGGGCGGCGGCTTCACGGGCGTCGGCCACCTGGGCTGGTCGTGGGGTTTGAACGCCCTGTTCGTGTTCGACCCGGCCAGCGGCAACGGGATGATCTACGTGAGCAGCGGCGTCGGCGCCGATCCGGACCAGCAGCCGGGGCGCTTTTCGTCGGAAGCGCGCTTCCAGGAGCGCATCACCGATGCGCTGTACCGCGGCGCGATCCGCGCGGAACCCTAGTCGACGTCGACGTTCAGCAGGCGATCGAGGCCGTCGAGCGGCAGCAACCAGTAATCGTCCAGCACCTCTTCACAGCGTTCCTTCAGGATCTTCTGCTGGGTGGGGGTCAGGTCGCCCATCTGCGCCAGCGCGCCGCTGATGATCTGGTGGGCCTGCACTGGGTCGTCCGCGCCGAGCGCGGCGATCTGGTCGAGCATGGTTTCGAAGTCGTCGTTGCGCATGGTTGTCTCCGTGTATGACAAGGAGCAAGCTTGCGCTGAAGATATTTCTCCGGATTGAGGAAGATCAATCCTTGCACATTTGTGACGCATCACGAATAATGTTGAGCAAGAGCAAAACGTCATTCTTTATGAAACAGCCCGAAGACCTTCGCACCATCGAACTCAGCCTCGACCCCGCCAACGCCGCCCGCAAGCGCGGCCGCCCGCCCAAGGCCGACAAGCTCAGCGACGCAGAACGCGCCCGCCGCTACCGCGCGCGCCAGAAGATGATGCCGAAGGACGACTGGAATTACGAACAGCTCACCGCCCTCACCCGCGCGGAGATCCTGCGCCTGACCGAGGGCGCCGATGCCAAACCGGCGTCGGAGAGCGAGCTGGTGGCCAATTGGGCTTACGGCATGTTCCTGCTGTGGGACCGCACCACCGCCCAGTGCCAGGATGCCGACGACCGCAAGGCGCTGCTGGCGCTGGTAGGCGCCTGAACCACACCCTTTACCCCGCCAGTCCGATCCCCTCAGGGTGGGTATAGCAGACGAATCCCTGTCCGCGCGCGAAAGCCAGCAGGGTCATGCCGGCATCCTCGGCCGCCTCGATGGCGGCCAGGGTCGGCGCCGACATCCCGGCCAGCAGGCCGATGCCCGCCATCGCCGCCTTCTGCGCCATTTCCATGCTGACGCGGCTGGTCAGCAGCAGGAAGCCAGCGCCCGGGCGCAAGCCGCTGCGCGCCATCGCACCGATCAGCTTGTCGAGCGCATTGTGGCGGCCGACATCCTCGCGCAGCGCCAGCAGGCTGCCGTCGAGCGCGCACCAGGCGGCGGCGTGCGCCGCGCCGGTACGCCGGGTCAAGGCCTGGCCGCCGCCGATCGACTGCAGCGCCCGCGCCACCGCGTTGGCGTCCACTCCGGCAGGCGCCCGGGCCAGCGGCAGGCTGCGCCGCACCTGGGCCAGGCTGTCGATCCCGCACAAACCGCAGCCGGTGCGCCCGGCCATGCTGCGCCGTTTCTCCTTCAGCCGCGCGAAGGCCGCACTGGCGACCTCCAGCATCACGGCGATACCGTCCGGCCCCGTTTCGACGTCGATGCCATGGCACTGGGCCGGACTGTCGAGGATGCCTTCGCTGAGCGAGAAGCCGAGTGCGAACTCCTCGAGGTCGGCCGGCGTCGCCAGCATGACGGCGTGCGAGATGCCGTTGTAGACCAGCGCCACCGGCACTTCGTCCGCCACCGCGTCGTCGCAGCGCGTCGCGGCGCCGGCACGGACGCGCCAGACCGGACGAACGGCGGCGCAGGAGGCGGCGTCGACGCAGTCACCGATGCCGGGATCCGAGATGCTGTTCATCGCAGCTGGTCGAGATCGGTCGGCTCGGCGATCGCGACGCCGTTGCGTTCCGCGCGGAAGCGCTTCGACATGGCATACACCTCCTTGCGCACGCGCATGACCGAGCCGAGTGGGCGGTGCGCGGCCAGGGCGTGCCAGGGGTTGAACTGCATGCCTTCGTCGATCGCCTTGGCGCGCTGTTCGCTCCAGGCCGGCTGCGGATCGATGCGCAGGCGCGCCACCGTCACGTAGGGGCTCAGGTCCTGCGGCCATTCGACCGAGGCATCCTCGACCGGCATCTTGTCCAGGTCGGTGCACAGCTGGACCCGAAGCTCCCATTCGCCGCCCTGGCCGGCGAAATAGTCGACCACGGCGTCACGCAGGCCGTCCGGCCTGTCCTTCAGGTCGACCGGCTTGCCGGTCAGCGCGGTCAGCGACGGCGAGACCGGCGCCACCTGCACCTTGGCCATGTAGTCGCCGTACAGGATCGGCGCCTGGCTGAAATAGGTTTCGCCCAGCGGGTGGGTTTCCGGGTGGCCGCCCAGCGCTTTCAGCGTGGCGCTTGCGCCGCCGACGGCCTCGATCGTCTTTTCCGCGCCGCGCGCGACGGCCGAGAACAGGCGCTTCAGGTTCGGCGCCTTGTCGGTGGTGGCCGCCAGCAGTTTCGCATTGCCGGCGAATTTCCTGGCCGTCGGCGCCGAGAACACCGGCCCGTTGACCAGCACGAAGTCCTGGGTCGCATCGCCCTCGCTGCCGTCGACCCGCTCGCCCTGCACGCCGACGACCTTGAGCGCCATGCCGCGCGGGGTCGAGACATCGTCGGGCAGGACGTCGCCCGGCGTGGTCGACAGGCGGATCGCCACCGGATAGCGCCCAGGTTCGGCGAACAGGCCCTGGGCGTAGGCCGCCGGCAATCCCTCTTCCACGGTCAGCTCGCCGACCAGCAGGCCATGGGTCTTGGCGTGCACGCTGCGAATCGCATGCCCCGAGTCCTGCCAGGTCTTCAGCGAGATGCCGTGCATCGTGTCCTTGAGGTCGAAGGTGGTCTCGATTTCCTTGTCCTCGGGCACTTCGACGGCCGGGGAGTACGGGATCGGGCGGAGGTCGGCGGGAGTGTTCATGGGCGTTTCCTTGGTGGTCGGGCTTCGATCCTGACAGGCCTGGGGGATGCCTTCTGTGCTTTCCCGAACAGACGGCGGCAAGCCGCGCGCTCATACTGCGGCTTTCGCGCCCGGCAGCGGCGCATCCTCATGGTGGAGCGCGATGGACAAGGAAGGCAGCAGCCACGAACCCAGGATCCCGGCCGGCGGCTGGGGCTCAATCAAGGAAGTCAGCACAATCTTGCTGGAGGAAAAGGTGCCGCCCCAGCGCGCGGCGATCCTGCTCAAGCAGAACAAGCCGGACGGCTATGCCTGTGTCAGCTGCGCCTGGGCCAAGCCCGCGCATCCGCACCCGGCCGAGTTCTGCGAGACCGGCGCCAAGGCCACGGCCTGGGAAATCACCAGCAAGCGCATCGGGTCCGGTTTCTTCGCGAAGCATACGGTGACGGAACTCGAAGGCTGGCACGACCACGATCTCGAAGACGCCGGCCGCCTGACGGTGCCGCTGCGCTATGACGCGGCGTCGGACAAATACGTCGAAATCGCCTGGGACCAGGCCTTCAGCGAGATCGGCGCGCACTTGCGCAAGCTCGATCCGAAGAGCGTGGTGTTCTACAGCTCCGGCCGTGCGTCGCTGGAAACGTCGTATATGTATCAGTTGTTCGCCAGGATGTACGGCAACAACAACCTGCCCGACAGCTCGAACATGTGCCACGAAAGCACCTCGGTGGCCCTGCCGAAGAGCATCGGCGTGCCGATCGGTACGGTGGTGCTGGACGATTTCGAAAAAACCGACTGCATCCTGTTCTTCGGCCAGAACGTGGGCGTGAACAGCCCGCGCATGCTGCACCAGCTGCAGGAAGCGCGCAAACGCGGCGTGCCGATCATCACCTTCAATCCCTTGCGCGAACGCGGCCTGGTCAGTTTCACCAACCCACAGTCGCCGCTGGAAATGCTGACCGGGTCCGAGACGCGGATCAGCACCCAGTACCACCAGCTCAAGGCAGGCGGCGACACCGCCGCGCTGATGGGCCTGTGCAAGGCCGTGCTCGAAGAGGAGGACGCGGCCCGCAAGCGCGGCGATCCGCCCGCCCTCGATACCGCCTTCATCGAAGAGCACACCCATGGGCTCGGCGCCTTCAAGGACAAGGTCCAGGCCACCACCTGGAGCGACATCGAGCAGGAAGCCGGCCTCGACCGCGCCGACATCCGCGACGCCGCCCGCGTCTACATGGGCGCGAAGGCCGTGATCGGGGTCTACGGCATGGGCCTGACCCAGCACCGCAACGGGGTGCAGAACGTGCAGATGCTGGTGAACCTGCTCCTGCTGCGCGGGAACATCGGCAAGCCGGGCGCCGGCATCTGCCCAGTGCGCGGCCACTCGAACGTGCAGGGCCAGCGCACGGTCGGCATCACGGAAAAGCCGGAGCTGGCGCCGCTCGACAAGCTGAAGGAACAGTACGGCTTCGAGCCGCCGCGCGAGAAAGGCCTGAACACCGTCGAAGCCTGCGAAGGCATCCAGAAAGGCGAGGTCAAGGCCCTGGTCAGCCTGGGCGGCAACCTGGTGCGGGCGGTGCCCGACCACGGATCGATGAATGCGGCCTGGCGCGCGCTGCCCCTGAGCGTGCAGGTGTCGACCAAACTGAACCGCAGCCACCTGGTGCACGGCAAGGCGGCCTACATCCTGCCCTGCCTGGGCCGCATCGAGATCGACCGCCAGGGCGGTGTCGAGCAGGCGGTCTCGGTCGAGGATTCGACCGGCTGCATGCACGGCTCGAAGGGCATGGCCGAACCGGCGGCGGCCACCCTGCTGTCGGAACCGGCGATCGTCGCCGGGCTGGCCAAGGCCACGCTGGAGCCGAACCCGAAGGTCGACTGGGACGCCTGGGTCGCCGACTACGGCAAGGTCCGCGACGCCATCGCCCGGACCTATCCGGAGATCTTCCACGAGTTCAACCAGCGCATGTGGACCCCGGGCGGCTTCCGCAAGCCGGTCGCCGCGGCCAAGCGGGAGTGGAAGACGCCGACCGGCAAGGCCAACTTCACGGTGCCGGACGGCCTGACGGTGGATCCGGACCTGCAGGACGGCAGCGGCACCCTGCGCCTGTTCACGGTGCGCAGCGACGGCCAGTTCAACACGACCATCTACAGCCTCGACGACCGCTTCCGCGGCGTCAAGGGCGACCGCATGGTGGTCTTCATGTCAAAGGCCGACATGGAAGCGCGCGGACTGCGCGACGGCGCGAAAGTGAGCGCCGTCACGGCCACCGACGACGGCGTCGAGCGCCGCGTCGACGGCCTGCGGGTGATGGAATACCCGGTGCCGCCGGGCTGCATCGCCGGCTATTACCCGGAGTGCAATCCGCTGCTGCCGCTGTGGCATTACGCGAAGGAGAGCTACGTGCCGGCGGCGAAGTCGATCGCGGTGCGGATCGAGGCTTCGGCATGACGCGGCCGATAGCCCGATTCGAGGGCGTGACCGACCACGAGCGGGATCAGGCGTGGAAGCATATCCGCGCCGCGGCAAAGAAATTCGGCGTGGAAGTCAACGAGAGCGACTGGCGGGAGATCGCGAAAGGCGGGAAAGGCAGGCATTGACGCCGTCAGTCCGCCTTGCCGTCAATGGAGAAGGCCGCCTGCCATCACGACTTCCTGTGCGGCTTCATGGGCCCGATCTTTCACCACGCGCTGATGTGGGTACTGACGGGCGATGTCGACTGGACTGCGCTGGCGGCCATGATCGCGGGCGACACCGCCGGCATCCTGATCGTGCTCGGCCTGGCCAAGCGCCTGTTCGATCTTGCCGAGCGTCGTGGCGCGCTGGCGCCCATCGTGCGTCGCTGGATGCCTTGAGAGTGACATAAACCCTTGATCCGACTATAATTTCCGGCTTTCGCACCACCTCCCAGATAAGCCGCCATGTCCCTGCTCGCCCATCAGCTCGAACTGCTGTCCCCCGCCAAAACCGCCGAGATCGGCCGCGAAGCCATCCTGCACGGCGCGGATGCGGTCTACATCGGCGGCCCGGCCTTCGGCGCCCGCCACAACGCCAGCAATCCGCTGGAGGACATCGCCGCCCTGGTCGAGTTCGCGCACCGCTACCGCTCGCGCATCTTCGTGACCATGAACACCATCATGCACGACGCCGAGCTGGAGACCGCGCGCCAGCAGATCTGGGACCTGTACAACGCCGGCGTCGACGCCCTCATCATCCAGGACATGGGCCTGCTGGAGATGGGCCTGCCGCCGATCCAGATGCACGCCTCGACCCAGTGCGACATCCGCACGGTCGAGAAGGCGAAGTTCCTGTCCCAGGTCGGCTTCAGCCAGCTGGTGCTGGCGCGCGAGCTGACCATCGAACAGATCAGGGCGGTGCGCGCCCAGGTCGAGACGCCGCTGGAATATTTCATCCACGGCGCGCTGTGCGTGGCCTTCTCGGGCCAGTGCTACATCTCGCACGCCGACAACGGCCGCAGCGCCAACCGCGGCGACTGCTCCCAGGCCTGCCGCCTGCCTTACACCCTGTCGGACGGCCAGGGCCGCGTGGTGGCCTACGAAAAGCATCTGCTGTCGATGAAGGACAACGACCAGAGCCGCAACCTGGAAGCCCTGGTCGACGCCGGCATCCGCTCCTTCAAGATCGAAGGCCGCTACAAGGACATGGGGTATGTGAAGAACATCACCGCCCATTACCGCCTGCTGCTGGACGAGATCCTCGAGCGCCGCCCGGAACTGGCGCGCGCCTCCAGCGGCCACACCGACATCATGTTCACGCCGGACGTCGACAAGAACTTCCACCGCGGCCATACCGATTACTTCGCCCAGGGCCGCCAGCAGACCATCGGCGCCTTCGACTCGCCCAAGTACGTGGGCGTGGAGCTGGGCACGGTGGCGCGCATCGGCGGCGACAATTTCGACCTCGTCACGAATGCGCCGATGGCCAACGGCGATGGCCTGAACTACATGCACAAGCGCGAAACGGTCGGCATCCAGGCGAATACCGTCCAGAAGATCGGCGAAGATGCCGACGGCCAGCGCTGGCGCGTGTTCCCGAACGAGCCGGTGACGAGCCTGGCCGGCCTGAAGGTCGGCACCGTCGTCAGCCGCAACCGCGACCATCAATGGGAAGCGGCGCTGACCAAGAAATCCTCGGAGCGCCGCGTCGCGGTCGACCTGAGCCTGAGCGAAACCGCGGACGGCCTGCGCCTGGCGCTGGTCGACGAAGACGGCATCGCCAGCCACCACGACGCGCCGCTGGCGCTGCAGCCGGCCCAGCAGGCGGCGGCAGCCGAAGCCGGCCTGCGCGCAAGCCTGGGCAAGCTGGGCAACACCATGTTCGAGGCGCGTTCCATCGAACTGCGGCTGTCGCAGCCCTGGTTCGTGCCCTCCAGCGCCATCAACGCGCTGCGCCGCGACGCCGTGGCGGCCCACGAGGCGGCGCGCCTGGCGGCCTGGGAGCGTCCGGAGCGCGCCGTTGCCGCCGAACCGCCGGCCGTCTATCCGGAAGCCCAGCTCAGCTACCTGGCCAACGTCTACAACGACAAGGCGCGCGCCTTCTACCACAAGCATGGCGTGCAGCTGATCGCCGCCGCCTACGAGGCCCACGAAGAGCCCGGCGAGGTGCCGCTGATGATCACCAAGCACTGCCTGCGCTTCTCCTTCAACCTGTGCCCGAAACAGGCGAAGGGTGTGCAGGGCGTGCAGGGCCAGGTCCGCGCCGAGCCCATGACCCTGGTCAGCGGCGACGAACGCTACACCCTGAAGTTCGACTGCAAGCCCTGCGAGATGCACATCATCGGCGCGATGAAGCCGCACATCCTGAATTCGCCGCCGCCGTCCGCGATTCCCTACAGCCCGCTGGTGTTCCACCGCCAGCGTCCCCGCGCCTGACCCTCAGCCCAGAAAGCGTTCGATGAAATTACCGCACCCGGTTTCGCTCCTGTTCCTGTCCCTGATGTCGGCCTCCGGCGCCGTCCTCGCCGACGATGCCGCCGTCCTGGCCTGCCGCCAGCTGGCCGAGACCCAGGCCCGCCTGGCCTGCTACGACGCGATGCCGGTCGGCGTGCGCGCCGTGGCGGCGCCCGTGGCCGCAGCACCCGCCGCCGCCGCCCCGGCCGCAACGGCCGCCGGCGCGGAACAGCGCTTCGGCCTGGAACAGGTCAAGCGCAAGGCGGAGGAGCCGAATTCGATCGCCAGCATCATCGAAGGCGAGTTTTCCGGCTGGGAAGCGGGCGCGCAGATCCGCCTGGCGAATGGCCAGGTCTGGCGCGTGGTCGACGGCAGCAGCGCCGTGCTGACGCCCATGAAGAACCCGAAGGTCAAGGTGACCCGCAACCTGCTGGGCACCATGTTCCTGGAGATCGAAGGCACCAACAATTCGCCGAAGGTGCGCCGGGTCCGCTGACGGGACGCGTTCGGCGCATTTGGCGCATCTGGCTCAGGCGCTCACCAGCTCGGTGTGCCCGAAGCCCTTCGAATAGTCGATCACCGACACCATCCGCGGCCGGATGCGCAGGAACACGACGTCGTGCGCCATGTCCGGCCCGCCCCATTCCTCCACCGCCGGAAAACGCCGCTCCAGGCAGGCTGCGGCGCGCGCCGCTTCGCGCGGATCCTCGATCAGCTCGGCGATGGCGCTCATCGACAGCCCGCGGATCTCGCGCCAGTCGTGGTAAGGCAGGTTGACGGTCAGCGAGACCTTGCCGTTGCGCCGGATGTTCTCCGCCTTCTGGCTGCGCCGGCCGATGCCGACGAACAGTTCCAATTCCTCATGCGCATAGCTGACCGTGGTCGCCTGCGGATAGCCGTCCGGCCGGATGGTCGCCAGCGTCAGGTCCTGCGCCGTGTCCAGTACGTGCAGGACGAAATCGCGGTCTGCCTTGTTCATCGCTCGCCTCCATTTGATCGGTAGGGATGATTCATTCTGCCTGCGTCAATACCGGCAAATTGTATCGTCCGACACCGTTCAAAATCGTACGTCATACTCTTGCATAAAAGCCAATTGAAGAATGTTTATTTCCAGCGCTCTATTGAGCGCCCGTCATTCTTACAGTTGGTTACAATTTGTGAGAATTATTTGCCGGTCTTCATGGATGTCAGCCGCCGCAGAGGACCGGCCGACCGCTATAAATGGAGGATGGATGGCCCACAAACGCCTGCTGTGCATCGCCCCCGGACATGTGGACACCGACGCGCTGTTGCGCGAGACCCTGTCCGGCTGGGAGATCCGCATCGTCACGAGCCTGCTTGACGCGGGACGTGAATTACGCAACAACCACTATCTTGTCGGCCTGCTGGTGCATGACCGCGAACAGCAGAAACCCGGCGAGGTCGATGCCTTCCTGCGCCGCCACAGCGGCATGCAGTGGGTCGGCGTGTTCAGCTCGCGCGACCTCGAGTCCACGCCCTGCCGCGATCTCGTCATCGAACACCTGTGCGACTACCACACGGCCCCGGTCGACCCGCTGCGCCTGTCGCACACGCTCGGCCACGCCCACGGCTGGGCGATGCTGAACGGGCGGCGCCAGCAGCTGGTCGACCACGCCCATGGCGATTCGCCGCTGATCGGCCAGAGCGATGCGATCGCGCGCCTGCGCGCCCAGGTGGAGCGGGTCGCCAAGGTGGCGGCGCCGGTCCTGATCTGGGGCGAAAGCGGCAGCGGCAAGGAACTGACGGCGCAGGCCATCCACGCCGGCTCCGAGCGCGCCCACGGCCCCTTCGTGCCGATCAACTGCGGCGCGATCTCCCCTACCCTGATCCAGTCCGAGCTGTTCGGCTACGAACGCGGCGCCTTTACCGGCGCCACCCGCGGCAAGGCCGGCCTGATCGAGTCCGCCGACGGCGGCACCCTGTTCCTCGACGAGATCGGCGACCTGCCGAAGGACCTGCAGGCCAATCTGCTGCGCTTCCTGCAGGAAAAGACCATCTGCCGCGTCGGCAGCACGCGCCAGATCCGGGTCGATGTGCGCGTCGTCGCCGCCTCCCACGTCCAGCTGCAGCAGGCGGTGGCCGGTGGCGAATTCCGCGAAGACCTCTACTACCGCCTGGCGGTGCTGCCGGTGACGGTGCCGCCGCTGCGCGATCGGCGCGACGACCTGGTGGCGCTGGCCGAGCACTTCTTCCACATCTACGCCAGCGAGAAGGCGCCTCGCCTGAAGGGCTTCTCCGACCGTGCGGTCGCCGCCATCCTCGACCACGACTGGCCGGGCAATGTGCGCGAGCTGATCAACCGGGTGCGGCGCGCGATGGTGATGTCGGACGGACGCCTGATCGGGCCCGAGGACCTTGGCCTGACGCGCGGCATTCCGGCGCCGCAGCAGGCGGCGCTGGGCGATGCGCGCGACCGTTCGGAGCGTACGGCGCTGCGCGACTGCCTCGACCGCAGCGGCCAGAACGTCAGCCGGGCGGCGCGCGACCTGGGCGTCTCGCGCACCACGATGTACCGCCTTCTGGTCAAGCACGGCATGCGTTCCTGAGCCTTTAACACCTGGAACAGGGTGTGACACAAGTGTGTCCGCGCGATGGTGTGTTGCCAAACGCAAGTGGACACAAGTGTGCCGAAAACTGGACACTTTCTCGATAAATTCGGCAAATATTGCCGGAGAGCGTCCTAGGACTCCGTAGGACAAAACGGACAAAGTCAACAAAAACAACTACTTAGCGAACTCATCTATGTGGCTGGCATTGGTTGTGCAATAAACAAAAGTGTCGGCGCTACAGCCGATCTATCCAACCAATCAGACCCAGAGGGGAAATCGAATGAACAAGACCTTGCTCGTAACCGCCATCTCGCTCGCTTTCTCGCTGAGCGCACAGGCCGATGATTCCGTAGTGGCCCGCGGCGGTAGCACCGTCACCACGACCCGCACGGCGACCGACAGCAGCAACTCGGGCAACACCGCGACCACGACCACGACCAGTACCGACAGCAGCGACCGCAGCAACAGTAGCATGAACTCGTCGAACAACACGAACGACAGCAGCAACAACAGCACCAACTCGAACACCACGACCAACACCTCGGACAGCAGCAACAACAGCACCCACAGCAACACCAACACCAGCACCGACAACAGCAACCGCAGCAACAGCTCGATGAACTCGTCGAACAACGACAACAGCACCACCCGCACGAACACCAACACCACGACGAACACCGACAGCAGCAACCGCAGCGACAACTCGATGAACTCGTCGAATAACGACAACAGCCGTACCAACACCAACACCACGACCAGCACCGACAGCAGCAACCGCAGCAACAACTCGATGAACTCGTCGAACAACGACAACAGCCGTACCAACACCAACACCAACACGACGACCAGCACCGACAGCAGCAACCGCAGCAACAACAACACGACCAACAACACCACCAACCGCGACTCGGGCAACGACAATCGCGACATGAGCACCCGTAACTCGAACAACACCGTCGACCGCTCCGACAACTCCGACAACAGCGACAACAGCACCGGCAAGAACGGCACCTCGACCGCTTCCGGCGTCGGCGGCGCCGCGTCGAACAACGGCTCGGCCACCTCGAACCTGAGCAACGCCTACAACACCTCGAGCGCCAACGCCTACTCGCGCCTGAACGGCTCGGTGTCGGGCAATAACGTCAGCAACATCGGCAACGTCGCCAGCAACACCGGCGGCGCACGCGGCGGCGACGGCGCCACCGGCACCGGCGGCGCGGTCTCGGCCAGCACCGGTGCGGGCGCAGCGGCGGCAGGCGCCAACGGCGCGCGCGGCGCGGCGGGCGGCGCTGCAACCGCCGGCTCGGCCACCGCGGCCGGCGCCTCGACCGGTTCGTCGATGAGCGGCGCGGGCGGCGCCGGCGGCGTGGCCTCGAACGCATCGACCGGCGCCGGCGGCATGGGCGGCGCGGGCGGTTCGGGCGCGGCGGGCGGCTCGGCCAACGCCTCGGGCGGCTACGGCGGCGCGACCGGCGCCGGCGGCTCGGCTTCGGGCGCCAACGGCGGCAACGCCGGCGGCAACATGGGCGGCAACGGCGGCTACGCCGGCGGCGCCTGGGGCGGCGCTGGCGGTTCGGGCGCGGCGGGCGGCTCCGGTGCGGCAGGCGGCGCCGGCGGCGCCGGTGCGGCAGGCGGCGCTGGCGGCTCGGCAGGCAATGCCGGCGCCACCACCGGCGACAACGGCGCCTCGAGCGGCATGACCCGTGCCGGCGGCACCTGGGCAACCACCGGTGCGGGCGGCACCCCGGCCAGCGGCTCGGGTTCGGGCGCCGGCACTGACGGCACCACCGGCGCCGGCGGCGCCAGCGGCGCGGCAACCGGCGGTTCGCCGTCGGCAACCGGCGGCAGCGTGACCTCGGGCGCCAACAGCTCGACGGCCGGCACCACCTCCGGCGGCGCGGGCGCAGCGGGCGGCGCAGGCGCGGCAGGCGGCATGGGCGGCAACGGTGCAGCAGGCGGCATGGGCGCGGCAGGCGGCACCGCCACCGCAGGCACCGGCGGCGCGGGCGCTGGCCACACCAGCACCGCCGGCAACGGCGCAGGCAACACCGCAGGCGCCTCGGGCGCTGCCGGTTCGGGCGCCGCAGGCACCGCCACCGCCGGCACCGGCGGCTCGGGCGCGGCAGGCGCGGCAGGCGCGGCCAGCGGCTCGGCTTCGAACACCGCCGGCGCAGGCGCCGCAAGCGGTTCCTCGACCTCGGGCGCCGCCACCAGCGGCTCGGCCACCAGCGGCGAAGCGATGGCCGGCACCGGCGGCAACGGCGGCAACGGCGGCACCAGCCAGGGCGGCAACGGCGGCGACCTGAGCTCCATCACTGCCGGTTACGGCGTGGGCGGCATGGGCGGCGCTGGCGGTTCCAACACCGTCAATGCCGGCAACTTCAACATGTCGAACACCATGACCGGCACCGCCGCCAACTCGGCCGGCGTCGTGATCATCAGCCAGAACACCGGCATCTCGTCCCTGGTGCAGCAGAGCGTCAACGTTCAAAGCAACATGAACGTCGGCGGCCAGTAATCTAGCGTAACGAAGCCCCCGCCTGCCGGGTCCCGGACCTGGCAGGCGGGGAGCAAACGGGGGTACAGAATGCACCAATCATTCAACCAGGGAGTCGCGGGACGCCTGTGCGGCCTGGCCGTGCTGGCGCTGCTGGCGGCGCCGGCCTGGGCCGGACCGGGCGACCCGGCCGCCCAGGCCACCGCGGTCCAGCCGCCGGTGCAGGCGGCTGCGCCGGCAGTGGTCGCAGCCGCGGCGCCGACGACCGCCGACAGCCTCGGCGTCGACTTCGGGCCGGCCGCCGACATCGGCAAGCTCGAAGCCTCGCGCGGCGGTGCGGATACCAAGAACGACGTCAAGCTCGACGGCGTCGTGACCGGCAACAGCGCCACCAACGTCACCACCGGCGGCAACACCATCGATACCGGTTCCTTCGCCAACATGTCCGGCATTCCGGTGGTGATCCAGAACAGCGGCGCCAATGTGCTGATCCAGAGTTCCACCGTCATCAATGTGCAATTCAAATGAAACCTAGCGCCTTGCCCCTTCTGTGCGCGCTCCTGGGCGCCACCTGCGCGAACGCGGCCGAGCTGCCGATCGTGGGTGGCGCCCGTTTTAACGTTCCGGTGCACAGCCTGAAGGAACTGAAGTTCGTCACGACCACCCGCCAGCAATACGATTTCAGCTGCGGCTCGGCGGCGGTGGCGACCCTGCTGACCCACCATTACGGCTACCCGGTCAGCGAAACGGCCGCCTTCCAGGCGATGTGGGAGATCGGCGACCAGGCCAAGATCCGCCGCGAAGGCTTCTCGCTGCTCGACATGCAGCGCTACCTGGCCAGCATCGGCTTCAAGGCCGACGGCTTCCGCCAGCCGATCGACAAGCTGGTCAAGGCCGGGATCCCGGCCATCGTCCTGATTTCCGAGAAAGGCTACAACCACTTCGTCGTCATCAAGGGCGCCGAGGACGGCCGCATCCTGCTGGGCGATCCGTCCAGCGGCACGCGCGCGATCACGCGCGAACACTTCGAATCCATCTGGCCGAGCCGGCTGCTGTTCGTGATCCACGACGCCCCGAGCCGGCCGCAATTCAACCTCACCGCCGACTGGCGTGCCGCACCACGCGCGCCGCTGGGCGACGCGGTGAACCGGACCGGCATCGACTCCGTGAGTCTGCCGAAGTTCGGACCGACCGATTTCTGAGAGGAGAAACCATGCGCCTCCCCGTCAAGATCTGCCTGTTCCTGGCCGGCGCCGCGATCGCCGGCCATGGCCTGGCGGACGCGCCGGACACCATCTTCGACCCCGCCGAAGCGGTCGAACCGGCCGCGCTGGACGACCTGCGCGGCGGCTTCGACGCCGGCAACGGCCTGCTGGTCTCGCTCGGCATCGAACGCGTCGTCAGCATCAACGGCAACGTGCTCGAACGCAGCCAGCTGAACCTGGGCGAACTCGGCTCGCTCACCAGCGGCGCCACCAAGGTCGCCAGCGACGCCGCCGGCCAGGTCCGCCTGATCCAGAACGGCGTCGGCGACCTGAACGTCCAGCTCGGCAACAGCGTGCTGGGCGGCACCTTCATCCAGAACAGCCTGAACGACCAGCTGATCCGTAACCAGACCATCATCAACGCCAACGTCAACGCGCGCGGAATGCTGCAGTCGATGAACTTCCAGTCCACGCTCGCGAACGCCTTGAACTCTGCCGTCACAGGAAGGTGACGGCACAACCGGAGAAAAAACACATGCAAAAATTTCCAGCGCTGTCCATTGCGATTGGGACCAGTCTGATCCTGGCGGCCTTCCCGGCCGCCGCCCAATCGACCGATCTATTGGAACAGCTGAAGATCATGCGACAACAGCTGGAAGAACAACGCGCCCGCGTCGACGAGCTGGAACGCCAGCTGCGCGCCAGCGGCGTGGCAGCGCCGGCGCAGCTCGATCAACTGCGCGGCACCGGCAACGCCCAGGCAGCCCCGAGCGCGACGGCGCAGTTGCCGTCGCCGGTGACGATGCCGGTCGACGGCCAGGCCCAGCCGGCGGCGCCGGATGCCTCGCTGAACCGGATGCGCGGCGCCGGCGGGGCCGGCAAGGGTGCGGGCGCCCCCGCCCTGGCCGACAGTGGGCAGCAGATGGACAACGGCAGCGCGCCGCCGCCGTCGCCGCAGCCGATCAACGGCGGCAACGCGGTCGGCCGCCCGCCGGAACAGGCCAGCCGCGCGCCGCAGGTGGCCCCCATCTTCGAGACCCCGGGCGTGCTGACGCCGCGCAGCAAACTGGTGTTCGAGCCCTCGGTCCAGTATGGCTACTCATCCAGCAACCGCGTGGCGCTGGTCGGCTACACCGTGATCCCGGCGCTGCTGATCGGCCTGCTGGACGTGCGCGAAGTGAAGCGCAACACCACCACCGCCGCCGCCACCTTCCGCTACGGCTTCAGCAACCGCCTGGAACTGGAAGCCAAGGTGCCCTATGTCTACCGCAGCGACTCCACGGTCAGCCGCGAGCTGTTTACCGGCACCGCCACCGAACGCGCCTTCGACACCAGCGGCAAGGCGATCGGCGACGTCGAGCTCAGCGCCCGCTACCAGCTCAACGACGGCGGCATCGACAAGCCCTATTTCATCGGTGGCCTGCGCTATAAATCGCGCACCGGCCGCGACCCCTTCGAAGTCGTGACCGACTGCCAGACCCGCTGCGTGGGCGAGAACGTCACCGGCACCGGCCTGCCGCTGGACCTGCCGACCGGTTCCGGCTTCCATTCGCTGCAGCCGAGCCTGACCTGGCTGATGCCGTCCGACCCGGCGATCTTCTTCGGCAGCTTCAGCTACACCCACAACTTCAAGCGCGGCAACATCTACCGCACCGTGCTGAACGGCGAGCGCGAATACCTCGGCGACGTCAAGCCGGGCGACGTGTTCGGCTTCAACTTCGGCATGGGCCTGGCGCTCAACGAACGGGCTTCGTTCAGTATCGGCTATGACCACAACTCGGTCGCCCGCACCAAGCAGGGCGGCCAGGTGGTGCCGGGCTCGGTGCGCATGCAACTGGGCACCCTGCTGCTGGGCTATTCCTACCGCCTGACCGACAAGCGCACGCTGAACGTGTCGGTTGGCGCCGGCCTGACCCGCGATACGCCGGACGTCACCCTGATGGTCCGGATGCCATTTTCGTTCTGAAACGCGCTCCAGAACGGCAACGGCGCGCCACCCTCGCGGGCTGGCGCGCCGTTTTTTAATTGACGTGACGCGTTCTTTTAAACGTAGTAGATCAGCGCAGCCAGGGCGACGATCAGGCCGACCTTGGTCGCCTTGTACGCGGTCTTGTTCCAGGCTTTATAGCGGCGGCGGTACTGGCCCATCACGTGCGAGATGCGGAACAGCTTGCTCACCAGGCCGGTCTGGTCGCCGGATTCGTTGGGCGAGGCGGCGGCCGTCATCATGGTGCGGCCCAGCCAGCGGTTGACCGCGCCCATGCCGAAGCGCAGCGGGCGCTCGACGTCGCAGAACAGGATCACGCGGTCCTGGCCGCTGGTGTTCTCGGCCCAATGGATGAAGGTCTCGTCGAAGATCACGCCCTGGCCGTCGCGCCAGCTGTAGCGCTGGCCGTCGACTTCGATGAAACAGCGGTCGTCGTTCGGCGTGGCCAGGCCCAGGTGGTAGCGCATCGAGCCGGCGAAGGGATCGCGGTGCGGATTCAGCTTGGCGCCCGGCGGCAGCTCGGCGAACATCGCCGCCTTCACCGACGGGATGCCCTGCAGCAGCGCATAGGTTTTCGGGCACAGGCGTTCGGCCGACGGGTGGCTGGCGTCGTACCACTTCAGGTAGAAGCGCTTCCAGCCGGTCTTGAAGAAGGAATTGAAGCCGGCGTCGTTGTTCTCTTCGGAGGCCTTGATCTTCTGCAGGGCGACCAGGTTCAGGGCTTCTTCGCGGATGACTTCCCAGTTCTGCTGCAGGACGTCGAGCTCGGGAAATTCGCGGACCGGGATATAGGGCGTGCTCGGCACCCGGGAGAACAGGTGCATGAAGATGTTGATCGGCGCCATGAACGACGAATGGTCGAACAACTGGCGTCCGAACGGCAGGCGAACCTTACCGCGGAAATGGATGTGCAGGACGGAAAGGATGAGAAAACCGACGACTGCCCACTTCATTGCGCCTCCAAAAACGACCATCTAAACGGAGCGCAAGGATACCATACACAGGGTATGGCCGTACGCCGGCCCTCCCCCCGCTGGGTGAGAAGGCCGGTGCGATAGGTCGATTTGTCGTGGACCTGCTACAGCGTCGCTGTGTCGATCAGTGCATCGTGACCGAAGTGACGGCGTAGCCTTTCTCGGCCAGCTGGCCGGA
Organism: uncultured Massilia sp.; assembly: GCA_913778765.1. GTDB lineage: Bacteria > Pseudomonadota > Gammaproteobacteria > Burkholderiales > Burkholderiaceae_D > Telluria. Next base: position 18,769 of record CAJYXO010000084.1, read on the forward strand.
AAGATTCTGGATATCGTAATCCTCGATCTGCTGGGCGTCGTCTTCCACCTCGACGGCGCGGGCTTCGACTTCCCAGTCGGTATTGGTGGCTTCTTCGGGGATGTTGCGGGTTTCGGGCACCGCCAGGTAGGAGAATTTCCCGTCCTGTTCGGCTCTGCGGTAAATATCCAGGCGCATAGTCGTTTCCTTTCTAAGCATGGCTGATGGATTCAAGCCATCAGTATGCCCACGATAGGCGAAGGGGGGAGCACGGTCTGTTAATCGACGCACACTGGGTTTAAGTCGGGCAACTGATCGGGATTCAGCGCCCCGGCGACGCCCCCAGCACGCGCGCCGGCAGCAGCACGATCGCGCGCAGCAGTTCGAACACGGCTTCCACGCCGATGCCGAGCAGGCGGAACGGCAGCAGCACCAGCCACACCAGCGGATACAGGAACAGGGCCAGCAGGGCCAGCGGCCAGCACAGGAACAGCAGCAGCAACCAGGCGAGGAAACCAAGCATTGTTCGCTCCTTCAGCAAAGGGGTCGTCGATGCCGTGACTGTAATAACAACTGGCCCGCCTGGCAATCCGCATGCGATGAATGGCAGCGTGGGGGGATAAGCGGGAGAAATCCGGGAATCAATGGAAAACGGCCCCGGGCGGGGCCGTTCGCTTGCCGATGCCGCGTCTTGCGGCGGTGCAGGCAGCTCAGGCGAAGACGGCGGCGGCCTGCTCGTGCGTCGCGTCCTGCTGCGCTTCCTGATGCGCCGCGTCTTCGAAGCGCGCCACCACCTCCGCCCGGATCGACGCTTCCAGCGAAGGGATCGAACCGCCGCAGCGGTAGGCGAAGCCGACCTGGACCACGTCGCCGGCCTGCACGTCGAGCGGCTGCGCCAGCGGCAGCATCATGTAGTGGTTCAGCCAGTCGACAGTGGTGCCCAGCTCTTCGATGATCGACAGCACGTTCTTGGTGATGAAGCGCAGCGCGTTCATGCGGCCGGCCTTTTCGATCAGGAAACGGCCTTCCCAGGCGACGTTCATGTCGGTCGGCTGGCTGAAGTCCATGATGCTGTACACGCCCGGCTGGGCCAGTTCATGGGTGCCCGGGTAGATGACGTTGGTCGGCTGGAACTGCACGATCGGGGCGTGGAAGCCTTCGAAATCGTATTCCTGCTGCAGCGGCTGGGCCGCCATGATCACGGCTTCCGGCAGGAAGATGGGCAGCGGGCCGCCGAAGCGCGCCAGGTAACGGCGCTTGAAGGATTCCATCATCTCGACCTGCTTTTCGCGCAGCATGCCGACGTGGATCATCTCGCAGATCACGACGTCGACC
>CAJYXO010000085.1 GCA_913778765.1 uncultured Massilia sp.
CGGGCGTGGTGGCCACCACCGGCGGCGGCAAGGGCGGCGACCTGCCGCCGCCGGCGCCGCGCGAATTCCGCGCCGCCTGGGTCTCGACGGTGTCCAACATCGACTGGCCCAGCAAACCGAACCTGAGCGCCGACAAGCAGCAGGCCGAGGCCATCGCCATCCTCGACCGCGCCCGCGCCCTGAACCTGAATGCGATCGTGCTGCAGGTGCGCCCCTCGGCCGACGCCATCTACGCGTCGAAGATCGAGCCCTGGTCGGAATACCTGACCGGGCTGCAGGGCCAGGCGCCGCAACCCTGGTACGACCCGCTGAAATTCTGGATCACGCAGGCCCACGCGCGCGGGCTCGAGCTGCACGCCTGGTTCAACCCCTACCGCGCCCGCAACGCCGGCGCCCGCTCGCCGGCCGCGCCAAACCACATCACGCGCACCAATCCGGCGGCCGTCAAGACTTACGGTAAATACCAGTGGATGGACCCGGGCGAGGAAAGCGCGGTCAAGCAGACGCTGGACGTGGTACTGGACGTGGTGCGCCGCTACGACATCGACGGCGTCCACATCGACGATTATTTTTATCCCTATCCGATCGAGGCCGCCGGCGCCACCGGCGCGGAAGGCGCGGCGCTGGAGGGCAAGACCGGAAAGGGCGAGCTGGAGTTTCCGGACGACCCATCCTGGCAGCGCTACCTGGCCGGTGGCGGCAAGCTGGACCGCGCGGGCTGGCGCCGCCAGAACGTCAACCGCCTGATCGAGGCGCTGTACGAAGAGATCCACCGCGAAAAGAGCTGGGTGCGCTTCGGCATCAGTCCCTTCGGCCTGGGCCGCCCGGACCGCCGCCCGCGCGGCATCAACGGTTTTTCGCAATACGACAAGCTGTACGCCGACGCCGAGACCTGGCTGCAGAACGGCTGGCTCGACTACTTCACGCCGCAGCTGTACTGGTCCATCCGCCAGCCGGGCCAGGCCTACGACGTGCTGCTCGACTACTGGATCGCGCAGAACAGCCGCGGCCGCCACTTGTGGCCGGGCCTGTACACCAGCCGCATCGGCGCGCCGGTCAAGGATTACCAGCCGCAGGAAATCATCGAGCAGATCGGCGTCACGCGCTCGCGTCCGAATGCCGGCGGTCACGTGCACTTCAGCATGGCCGCGCTGATGCAGAACCGCAAGGGCATCTTCGACCAGCTGCGCAGCAGCTGTTATTCGTCGCCGGCCCTGGTCCCGGCCACGCCCTGGCTCGGCAACACGGCCCCGGGCGCGCCTTCGGTCGCGGCCACCCGCAAGGGCAATGCCGTGCTGCTGAAACTGGCGGCGGGCAAGGCCAACGCCACCTATGCGATCTGGTCGCGCTACGGCGGCGAATGGCGCTTCGCGACGGCGCCGGCCTCGCGCGTGGACTGGGCGGTCACGGACGACGCCAGGCTGGGCAGCCCGGATGCCGTGTTCGTCAGCGCGGTCGACCGCCTCGGCAACGAGAGCGCGCGGGTGCAGGCCTGGAGAAAAGCCGCGGCATGATGGAAACCATAACATCCGGTCATGCACATACGGTGAGCATTCATGTGCGCACAGCGGGGCGAAGGGCGTACACTTCGCTTCGATCATGATTCCCTCACAACCCGAACACATGGCCGGGTCCGGTGCCGGCCTCGGCCTGGGCATCGACGCCGGCGGCACCCAGACCCGCTGGGCGCTGGCCGCACCCGGCGGGGCCATCGTGGCCGAAGGCACGGTCGCCGGCCTGTCCGCGCTGCAGATGGGTAACGCATCGGGCCGCGATACCGTGCGCGCCACCTTCACCGAACTGGCGGCGCAGGTACTGCCGCACGGGATGCCCGGACGCGTCCAGGCCGGCCTCACCGGCTTCGGCGGCGACAGCGAATTGCTGCAGCGCTGGCTGGCCGAACTGCTGCACCTGGACCCGCAAGCAGTCCACTTCTGCAGCGACATGGTAATCGCCTACCGCGCCAGCTTCGCGCCCGGCGAGGGCTACCTGGTCTATGCCGGCACCGGTTCGATCGGTGCCTTCATCGATGCCGATGGCGTGTTCCACCGCGCCGGCGGCCGCGGCGTGGTGCTGGACGATGGCGGCGGCGGCTTCTGGATCGCGAAGGAAGCGCTGCGCCACATCTGGCGCCGCGAGGATGAACAACCCGGCAGCTGGCATGGCTCGCCCATGGCGCAGGCCGTGTTCGACTACGTCGGCGGCGACGACTGGGCATACTCTCGCCAGTTCATCTACGGCCAGGAACGCGGCGCCGTCGGCAAGCTGGCGCTGGCCGTGGCCGCCAGCGCCGAACGCGATCCTGTCGCCGCCGCCATCCTGCAGGGCGCCGGCCGCGAACTGGCGCGCCTGGCGCAAGCCCTGCTCACGCGCCCGGACAGCGCCACCGGGCGCGGGCCGAAGCGCGTGAGCAGGGCTTGCGCCAGGCGCGCCAGCGAACTGCATCCGATGATCATGGCGGCGATGCGGGCCGCGCTGCCGCCCGCCACGCCGCTGACCCAGACCGCCGGCGGTGCGCACCATGCCGCCGCCCGCATGGCCTCCCAACCCGAACCCAAGAATAAAACATGAAAATCCTCGCCGCCACCCTGATGCTGGCCCTGCTGGCCGGCTGCGCCACCGGCCCGACCGGTCCGCAATACGACCACACCTATACCGCCAAGGGCCAGAGCAGCCGCGCGCGCTTCCTGGTGCTGCACTACACCGTGGGCGACAAGCCGTCGTCGCTGGCGACTCTGACCCAGCAGGAGGTCAGCGCCCATTACCTGGTCACCGACGACCCGCGTCCCGTCATCTACAACCTGGTCGACGAAAAGAACGCCGCCTGGCATGCCGGTAACTCGAGCTGGAAGAATTTCACCCAGCTGAACAACAGCTCGATCGGCATCGAGATCGTCAACCCGGGCTGGAAGGACACGCCGAACGGCCGCGTCTACGCACCCTTCCCGCAATCGCAGATCGACGCCCTGATCCCGCTGGTGCGCGACATCGTCACGCGCCACCACATCGCGCCGGAAAACGTGCTCGGCCACAGCGACATCGCGCCCCAGCGCAAGCAAGACCCGGGCCCGATGTTCCCGTGGCGGCAACTGGCCGCCGCCGGCCTGGTGACCTGGCCGGACGCCAACCGCGTGGTCGCGCTCTACCCGATCTTCCAGACCCAGCTGCCGGACGTCGCCTGGTTCCAGAAGAAGCTGCACACCTGGGGCTACGGCCTGGTCGAGTCCGGCGTGCTGGACGAGCAGACCCGCACCGTCCTGTCGGCCTTCCAGATGAAATACCGGCCGGCCAACATCGACGGCATGCCGGACGTCCAGACCGCCGCGCTGCTGGAAGCGCTGACCAATCCGCGCGGCCCGCTGCCGCCGGTACCGGCCGCGCCGGTGATGACCGCGCCGGTCCTGCCGCCGCCGGCCCAGCCGGCGCCGCCTGTGGAACCTGCCCAGCCGACGCCGCCCGCACAGCCGACGCCGCTGCCGACCACGCCGCCGGACAGCCCGACTGTCATTCCCGCAACACCGCCGGTGCCGGTGCAGCAGTGATGCTTTTGCGCAGCGCCGCTTTTCCGATATGCTTGACGGTTCAAGC
>CAJYXO010000086.1 GCA_913778765.1 uncultured Massilia sp.
GCACGTGCCATGTCGCCTTCGGCTTCGGTCAGTGCCTTCTTGCATTCCATCATCGGGGCATCGGTCTTGGCGCGCAGTTCGCCAACCATCGCTGCAGTAATCGCTGCCATGTCGTTTTCTCCTAATCAGTTACGTTCTTGATTCGCATGCGGGGTGCCGGCCTGGACTCTCGTGGCGGCGCCACCGCGTATTCTGCTTAAAAAAAGGGGCGCTTGGCGCCCCCTTAGGGACCGCCGCGGCTGACTTGTCACCCGTGGCGGCCGTAATTCCCAGCAATTAAGCCTGTTCGTTCACTTCGACGAAGTCGTCAGCCGACTTGACCATCTCGGCGACTTCGTTGGTCGCGTTGGCGCGGCCTTCCAGGATCGCATCGGCGACGCCGCGTGCGTACAGGGTGATCGCCTTCGACGAGTCGTCGTTGCCCGGGATCACGTGGGTCACGCCTTCCGGCGAGTGGTTGGTGTCGACCACGCCGATGACCGGGATGCCCAGCTTGCCGGCTTCGGTGATGGCGCCCTTGTGGTAGCCGACGTCGACGACGAAGATCGCGTCCGGCACGCCGCCCAGGTCCTTGATGCCGCCGATCGACTTCTGCAGCTTTTCCATCTCGCGCGAGAACATCAGGGCTTCTTTCTTCGACATCTTCTCGACTTCACCCGATTCGATCATGGCTTCCATGTCCTTCAGGCGCTTGATCGAGGTCTTGATGGTCTTGAAGTTGGTCAGCATGCCGCCCAGCCAGCGCTGGTCGACGAACGGGACGCCGGCGCGCTGTGCTTCAGCGGCGATGATGTCGCGAGCCTGGCGCTTGGTGCCGACCATCAGGATGGTGCCGCGGTTGGCGGCGATCTGCTTGATGGTCTTCATCGCATCCTGGTACATCGCCATGGTTTTTTCCAGGTTGATGATGTGGATCTTGTTGCGATGACCGAAGATGAACGGCGCCATTTTCGGGTTCCAGAAACGGGTCTGGTGGCCGAAGTGAACACCGGCTTCCAGCATTTCGCGCATAGTAACGGACATAATATTCTCCAGGGTTGGGTCTTGAATAACGGCCAGTACACCCATCGAGGGCACCCTTGTCGGCCGCATTCGCGATTCGATAAAAAGACGTTTTTTACAACATTGCTCGATACGAACACGAGCAACCCGAGATTCTAGCGGTATTTGCGCCCGATTTCAAGCTGATACGCGTATCGCGCGATCACATATAATGGACGGACATCCCATCGCATCAGCAAGAAGACTATGTCCATCTCCATTAAGACCCCCGACGAGATCGAAGGCATGCGCATCGCCGGCCGCCTCGGCGCCGAAGTGCTCGACTACATCACCCCCTTCGTCAAGCCGGGCGTCACGACCGGCGAACTGGATCGCCTCTGCCACGAATACATGGTGCAAGTACAAGGCACCGTGCCGGCCCCGCTGAACTACGCGCCGCCGGGCTACCCGCCCTTCCCGAAGGCGGTCTGCACCTCGGTCAACGACGTCATCTGCCACGGCATCCCCGGCGACAAGGTGCTGAAAGCCGGCGACTCGGTCAACATCGACGTCACCGTCATCACCAAGGACGGCTTCCACGGCGACAACTCCCGCATGTTCCTGCTGGGCGAACCGACCATCCAGGCGCGCCGCCTGGCCGAAGTCACCTATGAATGCATGTGGCTGGGCATCAGCAAGGTCAAGCCGGGCGCCCACCTCGGCGACATCGGCCACGTGATCCAGCAGCACGCCGAAAAGAACGGCTACAGCGTGGTGCGCGAATTCTGCGGCCACGGCATCGGCAAGGTCTTCCACGAGGAGCCGCAGGTGCTGCACTACGGCCGCCCGGGCACCGGCGAGGAGCTGAAGGCCGGCATGATCTTCACGATCGAACCGATGATCAACGCCGGCCGTCGCGAAATCCGCGAAATGCCGGACGGCTGGACCATCAAGACCAAGGACCGCAGCCTGTCGGCCCAGTGGGAGCACATGATCCTCGTCACCGAGACCGGCTACGAAGTGCTGACCACCTCCGCCGGCACGCCGCCGCCGCCGGCCATCGTGCTGAACAAGGACGCGGTTCCGGCCTGATCCCTGCGCGCCCATGTCCAGCCCCGCCATCGACCAGGCGCCCGTCCAGTTCCAGGCCCAGCTGCGCCAGCGCCTGAAGGACGAGCGCCAGCAGATCATCGCCGACTTCCAGAAGAACGGCCGGCCCGAGCGCCTGCTGCGCGGCCTGCGCCACAGCGTCGACGGCGTGCTGTCGGCTGCCTGGAACGAGGCCGGGCTGCCGCTTGATGCGGCCCTGGTCGGGGTCGGCGGCTACGGCCGCGGCGAACTGTTCCCCCACTCCGACGTCGACCTGCTGATCCTGCTCGGCAATCCGCCGGATGCGCTGACCCAGGCCAGGCTGGAACACTTCGTCCAGCTGCTGTGGGACCTCGGCCTGGAAATCGGCCACAGCATCCGCACCGTCGACGAGTGCATGGTGGAGTCGGGCGCCGACATCACCGTGCAGACCAGCCTGCTGGAAGCGCGTCTCGTGACCGGCAGCCAGGCCGTGTTCGCCGAGCTGCAGCGCCGCTATGCCGAGGCGATGGATGCCCAGGCCTTCTTCCACGCCAAGACCGCCGAGATGCGGCTGCGCCACGCCAAGTACGAATTCACGCCCTACAGCCTGGAGCCGAACGTCAAGGAAAGCCCGGGCGCGCTGCGCGACCTGCAGGTGATCCTGTGGGTCGCCAAGGCGGCCGGGCTCGGCAACTCCTGGACCCAGCTGGCGATCCGCGGCCTGATCACGCGCGAGGAAGCACGCCAGCTGATGGAAAAGGAATACGCGTTCAAGGACATCCGCATCCGCCTGCACCTGCAGACCCGGCGCCGCGAGGACCGCCTGGTGTTCGACGTCCAGACTGCGATCGCCGAGACCTTCGGCCTGAGCTCGACCGGCGAGGGCCTGGAGGCGCGCCGCGCCAGCGAATACCTGATGCAGCGCTATTACTGGGCAGCAAAGGTGGTGACGCAGATGAACACCATCCTGCTGCAGAACATCGAGGCCCAGCTGTTCCCCCAGGATTCGCGGCCGATGCCGATCAACCCGCGCTTCAACGAAGTGGGCGGCTTCATCGACATCGCGCTGGACGACACTTTCCAGGCCGAGCCCGCGGCGGTGCTGGAAATCTTCGTGGTGATGACCGAGCGCCCCGACATCAAGGGCATGACGGCCCGCACCATGCGCGCGCTGTGGCACGCCCGCACCCTGATCGACGAGGCCTTCCGCGCGAACCCGGTCCACCGCGCCCTGTTCCTGCGCATCCTGCAGGCCCCGGTCGGACTGGTGCACGCGCTGCGCCGCATGAACGACATGGGCATCCTCGGCCGCTACCTGCCGAACTTCCGCCGCATCATCGGCCAGATGCAGCACGACCTGTTCCACGTGTACACGGTGGACCAGCACATCATGATGGTGGTGCGCAACATGCGCCGCTTCACGATGACGGAACACGCGCATGAGTACCCATTCTGCAGCCAATTGATCGCCAACTTCCCGCGCCGCTGGCTGCTCTACGTGGCGGCGCTGTTCCACGACATCGCCAAGGGCCGCGGCGGCGACCATTCCGAGCTCGGCAAGCAGGACGTGCTGGAATTCTGCCGCGACCACCGCATCTCCCAGGAAGACACCGAGCTGCTGGTATTCCTGGTCGAGCAGCACCTGACCATGAATACCAGCAGCTCGGTGTCTTCCTGGGAGATGCGGTGGTCGCGGCAGAATTCCAGCACGTCCTGCTTGCCGAG
>CAJYXO010000087.1 GCA_913778765.1 uncultured Massilia sp.
TCGAGGAAGCGGTTTCTTCCAGCGAGCCGGCCTGCTGCTCGGTGCGCGAGGACAGTTCCAGGTTGCCGCTCGCGATCTCGCCGGCCGCGGTGGCGATTTCGTCGCTGCCGCTGCGCACGTCGAGCACCAGCGTCGCCAGCGCCGTGTTCATTTCCTTCATCGCCTGCATCATCTGGGCGGCTTCGTCGCGGCCCTCCACTTCGATGCGGCTGGTCAGGTCGCCCGACGCCACGGTCCGCGCCACCTCGACCGCATGGTGCAGCGGCCGCACCACCGAGCGCGTGATCAGCACGGCGGCGGCCACCGCCAGCAGCACGGCAATGCCGGCCACGATGCCGATGATGCGCAGGGCGGTCGCGTAGATGCCGCTGGCATCCGCGGCCAGCTCGTCGAAGCGTCCACCCTGGAATTCGGCCTGCTTGCGCACATTGGCGGCGAGTGCGTGCAGGGCGTCGTAGGTCTTGCCGAACGCCAGCGCGCGGGCCTCGTCGAGTTTTTCTTCTTTCACCAGGGTCTGCACCTGGGCGACCAGCGCCAGGTAGTCGCTGCGCAAGGTCCGGTACTCTGCCAGCAGGGTCTTGCCGGTCTGTGCGACCAGCAGCGGCTCGAGTTCCTGCATTGCCTTGTCGGCGTCCGCCATGTTGGCCGCAAAGCGCTTGCCGGCGGTCTCGCGGGCGGCCGGGTCGGTGACCGCCACCATCTGGCCGACACGCCCCATGCTGCCGCGGATGTTGTCGAGCGCCACATTCGCCAGGCGGGCACGCGGCCATGCGCGTTTGCCGAGTTCGCTCGTGCCGTCGTGGAGCTTGTCCAGCGATTTCGCGCCGACGAAGGCCAGCGCCATGATCAGGACCAGCAGCAGGCCAAAACCCAGCCTCAGCCGGTTTGCAATGTTCAGGTTCAAGAGACTCATATCAGGCGAAAAAGATGTGCGTGGCCATGCGCTCGCGGACGACGCACATGGAGGATGACAAATGGAGTTGCTGAGGACGAGCCGGCGGGGTTTGGGACGGCGTATTTACCGCTTTGCGACAATGCACCAAAGGTAGCGGAAATTTTGCCTTATTGCAATTACCTACTGAGAATTTGTGAACATTTTGCATCGACCACAAAATACAAAGCCGGCATGGCGCCGGCTTTGTCAGTCGCTGGAGATGAAACAGCGATCAATAGTCGCGGCTGCGGCCGCCCAGCAGCTTGGCCAGCAGGAAGCCGACGCCGGCAGCGATGGCGATCGCCTTTTCCGGATTCTGGCGCACGTATTCGCGGCCCTGGTCCATGTACTGGCCGTAGGCGTCGGTCAGTTGTTCCTTGCGCTGGCCCAGGCTGGCGCCGGTGCCGCTCAGCATGCCCTGCAGCTTGTCGACGCCGGCGTGGGCGCTGTTGGCCAGGCGGTCGACGACCGGCTGCACGCTGTTGACGGCCTTGTCGACCATCGGCTTGGCGGCGTCGGCGGCCTGGTCGATCTTGCCGTGCAGGTCCTCGGCTTTCTGATCGACCATGCCCTGGGCCTTGTTGGCCATGTCCTTCATGTCGCCCGAGCCGGTCGAGGCGCCTGCGCCCACGCCGCTCTGGCTGCTGCCCGACGAACCGCCCATGCTCGAACCCTTGTTCAGGTCGGTCGAGACGGAGGCGCTCATCGCGCCCATCGAGCCGGCGCTCTGCGAGGACGAGGAACCCGACGACGACGAACCCAGCGACGAGCCGGCGTTGCTGGTGCCGCCCACGGCGCCGGTGCTCGACGCGGTGGCGCCGCCGGTGCTCGAACCGGTCGAGGTGGTTTGGTCCTTGCCCTGGTTCAACTGGTTGCTCTTGTTCAGGCTGCCCGAGCTGCTCGAGCTGCCCTGGTTGCCTGCGTTGTTGCCCGAAATGCCGCCAACATTGCTGCCTTTTGCTTCGCTCGACTTCTGATTATCCATGATGTATTCCTCGTAAGTTTATCCAACGCAAAGTGGACCGATACTCGACCATCAACACATTGACCCTGAACACTTTCAGGAGTTCCGCGCCTGGGGATGATCCATTTCGCGCTTCGCTGGGTAAAGCCGCGATGCCGGTTCGACACCGGTTGCGCGGCGTGGCCATACAAAAAATATAACTTCCGGTCGGCGGAGACTGTGCGCTGACTAACAGAGCCGTTGGAAGGGAGGAAAAGCTGCGCTGGAACGCAAGCGGCGACCCCACCGGGGTCGCCGCCAGTTCTTGTTGACTCCCTGATGAGCAGCCAATTACACTTGCGCTGTTTTCAATTTTTGGGTCCATGCATGGGCACTTGTTCGAGCGATAGTTGTAGCCAGCTAGTTTCTGGCACGTCTTCGGCAAGATAACGCAGGCCTTCCCGTCTCCTGCCGTCATCCTGCCCAGGATGGTGGCATGCCTTCTGTTCCGACACTGTCGGGCATTCATATTCCAGCAACGAACGCACAGTACGCTATCGGTTCTAAGGAAAGTGAATGTTCGAGTTCTTCAACGGCCGCCAGGCGGCGGCGCACCGGAGCGAGCGCGGTTTCAACCGCTGGGACTGGCTCTTGCTGCCGCTCGTGCTGGCGGTCATCGCCGCCACCGCCTATGGCGCCATGCAGATGGCGCGTCCTTTCGTGCTGGGCCAGCCGACCCCCGTCTCGCTGGACGTGGCCGACTTGCCGTATTACCTGCTGCGCACCATCCTGCGCATGTTCGCCGCGCTGGGCTGCTCGCTGCTGTTCAGCTTCGTGTTCGCGGCCGTCGCCGCCAAGTACCGCGCCGCCGAGAAGGTACTCATTCCGCTGCTCGACATCCTCCAGTCGGTGCCCATCCTCGGCTTCCAGGCGATCGCCATCGCGCCCTTCATCGCGCTGTTCCCGGGGAGCCTGCTGGGCGTGGAATGCGCCGCGATCTTTGCGATCTTCACCTCGCAGGCCTGGAACATGGCGTTCAGCCTGTACCAGTCGATGCGTACGGTGCCCGATGAGCTGAACGAGGCGGCACGCGTCTTTTGCCTGTCCGGCTGGCAGCGCTTCTGGCGCCTGGAGCTTCCCTACGCCATGCCGGCGCTGCTGTGGAACATGATGATGTCGATGTCGGGCGGCTGGTTCTTCCTGGTCGCCGCCGAGGCGATCTCGGTTGCCGGCCAGGACATCAAGCTGCCCGGCATCGGCGCCTACATCGCGGTCGCCATCGAGCGCGAGGACGGGCGCGCCGTGGCGTGGGCGATCCTGGCGATGCTGGCCGGGATCGTTCTGTACGACCAGCTGTTCTTCCGTCCGCTGCTGGCCTGGGCGGACAAGTTCCGTTTCGAGGAATCGCAGGGCGAGACCGCCCAGCGCTCCTGGCTGCTCGACTGGGGGCGGCGCAGCCGGTGGGTCAGCCGGCTGGCGGACCGCTTCTGGGCCGCCATGCGCATCACGCTGGGCTGGTTCGGCACGGCGGGCGCGGCGCCGGGCACGCGGCGGGCGGGCCGGTGGACGCGGCTCCTGCCGCGCATGTGGGACCTGCTGCTGCCGGTGGCGGTGCTGGTCGCCACGCTCAAGCTGGCCTTGTATGTGCACAGTGGCGTCGGCTGGCGCGAAGCCGGCCATGTGGTCCTGCTCGGCCTGGCGACCCTGGCGCGGGTGATGCTGCTGATCGGCCTCGCTTCGCTGTTCTGGGTGCCGGTCGCGGTCTGGATCGGCCTGCGCCCCCGCTATTCGCAGCGGGTGCAGGCGGTGGCGCAGTTCCTGGCGGCGTTCCCGGTCAACCTGATGTTCCCGCTGGTCGTGTTCCTGATGGTGCGCTTCCACTTGAACCCGAACATCTGGCTCAGTCCCTTGATGGTGTTCGGCACCCAGTGGTACATCCTCTTCAACGTGGTGGCGGGCGCCTCGACCATCCCGACCGAACTGCGGCTGGCGGCCGACAATCTCGGCCTGACCGGTTGGCTGAAGTGGAAGCGGGTCTACCTGCCGGCGGTGTTCCCGGCCTACCTGACCGGGGCGATCACGGCCAGCGGCGGCTCGTGGAACGCCAGCATCGTGGCCGAATACGTTACCTGGGGCAAGACCACCCTTGCCGCCCAGGGCCTGGGCAGCTACATCAAGCAGATGACCGACGCCGGCGACTTCCACCGGATCGCGCTCGGCATCGGCATCATGTGCATCTTCGTGATGCTGCTGAACCGCTTTTTCTGGCGCAAGCTGTACCTGCTCGCCGACAACCGTGGACTGTGAGGACACCAACATGGCACAAGACATCCTGATCCAACTGGCCGCGGTCGGCAAATCCTTCACCGGCGCCGACGGCGCGCCGCGCCGCATCCTCGACGGCGTCGACTTCACGCTGCGCCAGGGCGAGATCGTCGCGCTGCTCGGCAAGTCCGGCTCCGGCAAGTCGACGCTGCTGCGCATCATGGCCGGCCTGGTGCCGTCGGATGGCGGCGAGGCCAGCTACCGCGGACACCCGATCGCCGGGCCGGCGCCGGGCGTGGCGATGGTGTTCCAGTCGTTCGCCCTGTTCCCCTGGTTGACGGTGCAGCAGAACGTCGAGCTGGGCCTGGAAGCGCAGGGCGTGGCGCCAAGCGAGCGCGAGCGGCGCGCCGACGCCGTGATTGAACTGATCGGCCTGGCCGGCTTCGGCGGCGCCCTGCCGCGCGAACTGTCGGGCGGCATGCGCCAGCGGGTCGGCATCGCACGCGCCCTGGTCACGAATCCCGACGTCCTGCTGATGGACGAGGCGTTTTCCGCGCTCGACGTGCTGACCGGGGAAACCCTGCGCGGCGACATCCTGCAATTGTGGGAGACCAGCCAGATCCCGACGCGCGGCATCGTGGTCGTCTCGCACAACATCGAAGAGGCGGTGATGATGGCCGACCGCATCATTATCCTGTCGAGCGACCCCGGGCGCATCGTCAGCGAGATCCGGGTCGACCCGGCGCGTCCGCGCAACGCCGATTCGGCGCGCACCCGGGCACTCATCGACGAGGTGTACGGGCTGATGACGATGCGCCGCGCGCCCGCGCCAGCGACCGTGGGCGCGCCCGCCCAGCACCCGGACTACAGCCTGCCGGACACCGACGTCAGCCGTATCGAAGCGGTGCTGGAACTGGTCGCCGAGCCGCCCTTCGACGGCCGCGCCGACCTGCCGCACCTCGCCGAGGAAGCGGAGCTGTCCGACGAGGAGCTGTTCCCGACCTGCGAGGCACTGGCCATGCTGGGTTTGGCGCATGTCGAAAGCGGCGACATCATGCTCACGCACCTGGGCCGGCGCTACGCCGGCGCCGAGCAGGCCGAACGCCAGGAGGTGTTCGGCCGCCAGGTGCTGGAGAGCGTGCCGCTGGCGGCGCGCATCCGGGCGGCACTGGCGGAAAGCGCTGGCGGCACGCTGTCCGAAGAGCCGTTCATCGAACTGCTGGAGGAAGGCATGAAGGAGAACCGCGCCCGGCGCACGCTCGGCATCGCGGTCGAGTGGGGCCGCTACGGCGAGTTGTACGAGTACGACTTCCACACGAAGCGCCTGAAGCTGCCCGACGCCGAATGAGACCGCCGATGGAGGCGGCCTTGCCGGTCTAGCGCGGCACCGGACCGGCGAAGGTAAGGCCGATGGTGGCGTAGCGTTCGGCGCCAAGCCGCCCGGTCCGGCTGCCGATGCCGGCGTCGAACGCAAGCCTGTCGGGGATGACGGTCAGGCGCGCACCGGCCTGCGTGAATCCATGGCCGCGCCCCGTGCCGTAGGTTTCCAGCGTCAGCGTGAGCCGGGGCCGTACCGCCCATTCGGCGCCCGTCGCCCAGAACCCGTCCTGCCGGCCGCTGGCGTGCGCGCGCAGCCAGCCGGCATTCGCATGTACCAGCACCTGGTCGTCCAGCAGCGACAGGCTGACCGGGACCAGCACCGACAGGTCGCCGTCGATCCCCGCCCCTTCGCGGAACTGGTTGGCGATGGTCAGGCCGATGCCCCAGCCGTTCTTTTCCAGTGGCCTGAACACGGTCTTGGCCTGCATGACGCCGGCGCGGTATGCCGCCCCGGCGCCGTCGGGGCCGATGCGTCCGAGTCCCACGGCCAACTCCCACGTTTGCGCGACGTTACAGGCGGGCATTGCCCAGTATTCGGTCTGGCCGAACGTCCGCTGGGTCCAGTTCTCGACCTGGCAGTCTCCGGGGTTGGTAATGGCTGCATCGTCGACGACCATGGGACGGGTTGCCTGCGCGGACACGCACGCGAACAGGGCTGCCGCCGGCCAGATGGCGCGGCGTCGGAAAAACGATTTCATCGCTGGCTCCTGAAAATCAGGGAGGTCAGGCGAGACTCTTGAATGACAGTGGAAAGGCCAACGTTCGTGGCCCAAGAGGAAGGGCATGCCTTGTGCTGACAGGCACGCGAAGATCTGGATCTGCGGCGTCCTTGTCAGCGGTCCTGGAGACGACTGTCACTGCTGCAAAGGCCCACATCAGACTCCGTAAGTTGAAAGAGCGCTGAGAGTAATGGAAGGCATGATGTCGCGTCAAGCACCAATCGACTGCAGACGACAGCTTCGACCCCGCTGGGCTGCACAAGAAAAAAGGGTTACACGCTTTCGCCTGTAACCCTTTGATCTTACTGCAAATTCTTGGTGCCGCTGACCGGAATCGAACTGGTGACCTTCGCATTACGAATGCGCTGCTCTACCGACTGAGCTACAGCGGCGGGAGCCGTATTCTAACAAACAACTTCGTCAACTGGCTAGTACGACTCGGCTATTTTGCGGCCGGGCCCGAAATTACCCCTGGTGGTAGCTCGTCACCCGTTCCACCTCGCTCTTCGACCCCAGGAACACCGGCACGCGCTGGTGCAGCTTGGCCGGCGGGATGTCGAGGATGCGCTGGCGGCCGTCGGTGGCGGCGCCGCCGGCCTGTTCGACGATGAAGGCCATCGGGTTCGCTTCGTACATCAGGCGCAGCTTGCCCGGCTGGGCCGGATCGCGCAGGTCGGCCGGGTACATGAAGATGCCGCCGCGGTTCAGGATGCGATGCACGTCGGCCACCATCGAGGCGATCCAGCGCATGTTGAAGTCCTTGCCGCGCGGGCCGGTTTTGCCGGCCAGCATTTCTTCGACATAGCGCTGCACCGGCGGATGCCAGTGGCGCTGGTTCGACATGTTGATCGCGAATTCCTTGGTCTCTTCCGGAATCCGCATGTCCTTCTGGGTCAGCACCCAGGAACCCATCTCGCGGTCGAGGGTGAAGCAGTTGACGCCGGCGCCGGTGGTCAGCACCAGCATGGTCTGCGGGCCGTAGACGGCATAGCCGGCCGCGACCTGCTTGGCGCCTGCCTGCATGAAGTCGGCTTCGGTCGGCGCGGTCATGCCTTCCGGCGCCTTCAGCACCGAGAAGATGGTGCCGATCGAGACGTTGACGTCGATGTTCGAGGAGCCGTCCAGCGGATCGAACAGCAGCATGTATTCGCCCATCGGATAGCGGTTCGGGATCGGGTGGATCGATTCCATCTCTTCCGACGCCATCGCCGCCAGGTGGCCGCCCCATTCGTTGGCTTCGAGCAGGATCTCGTTCGAGATCACGTCGAGCTTCTTCTGCACCTCGCCCTGGATGTTCTCGGTGTTGGCGCTGCCCAGGATATCGCCGAGGGCGCCCTTGCCGACCGAATGGCTGATGGTCTTGCAGGCGCGCGCCACCACCTCGATCAGGAGGCGCAGCGATGCCGGGATGTTGTTGTGGAGGCGCTGCTCCTCGACCAGGTATTGGGTCAGGCTGACACGTTTCATGGACTTCCTTTAGTTTGGATAATTAATTGGCGAGGGCTTTGGACACCACTTCGCGCACGTCGTTCGACAGCTTGGCCTGGCCGGCCACCTGCTGCAGCGCCTTCTTCATGTGCTCCTGCAGGGCCGGTGCGTAGCGGCGCCAGCGGTCCATCGCGCGCGACAGGCGGCTGGCGACCTGCGGGTTGAGCGCGTCCAGCGCGATCACCTGCTCGGCCCAGTAGGCATAGCCGCTGCCGTCCGGGGCGTGGAACTGCACCGGGTTGGCGGTGCAGAAGGCGGCCACCAGGCTGCGTGCGCGGTTCGGGGTGCGCAGCGTGAACGCCGGGTGCCGCATCAGCGCGCGCACGGCGGCCACGTCGGTGCCCGAAGCCGTGGCCTGCATCGTGAACCACTTGTCGACCACCAGGGCCTCGCCCTGGAACTCGTCGTAGAAGCGCTGCAGGGCATCCGGGGCGGCCGGCGCGCGGGCGTGCACCAGGGCGCCCAGCGCGGCGATGCGGTCGGTCATGTTGTCGGCTTCGTCGAACTGGCGTTCGGCCAGGGCCAGCGATTCCGCGTCCGGCGCCGCGCACAGGTAGGACAGGCACAGGTTCTTCAGCGCGCGCTTGCCGATCGAGGCGGCGTCCGGGCTGTATTCGCCCGGGGTCTGGTTGGCCTGGTACTGGACCAGCAGCTCGGCGCGCAGGCGGGCGCCGATGTCGGCGCGCACGAACTGGCGCGCGGTGTGGATCGCCAGCGGATCGACCACGTCGAGCTGGTCGGCGATCATGCTCTCGGTCGGCAGCAGCAGGCACTGTTCGCGGAAGGCCGGATCGAGGCTGTCGTCGGCCAGCATCTTGCGCATGGCTTCGACGAAGACGTCGTCCAGGTCGAGCGCGTCGGCGCCACCGCTTTCCGTCCCGCTGTTTGCGCCGGCCATGCCGGTCAGCTTCAGCAAACGGCCCATCGCCAGGCGCTGGCCGGCTTCCCAGCGGTTGACCGGGTCGCTGTCGTGGTTGAACAGGTGCACCAGTTCGGCGTCGCTGTAGCCGTGTTTCAGGACCACCGGGGCCGAGAAGTCGCGCAGGATCGAGGGCGTCGGCTGCTCCGGCACGTCGGTGAAGACGAAGGTCTGGTCGGCGTCGACCAGTTCCAGCACGGCGGTCGTGCCCTTCTGTTCACCGGCGATGGTCAGCGGCAGGTCGCGGCCGTCCTTGCCCAGCAGGCCGACGGCCACCGGGATGTGGAAAGGCAGTTTCTCGGCCTGGCCCGGGGTCGACGGGCAGGACTGGACCAGGCGCAGCGTGTAGGTACGCGCGGCTTCGTCGTAGCGGGTTTCGGCGCGCACGACGGGCGTGCCGGCCTGGCTGTACCAGCGTTCGAACTGGGTCAGGTCGCGGCCGTTGGCGTCGGCCATCGCCGTGCGGAAGTCGTCGCAGGTGACGGCCTGGCCGTCGTGGCGGTCGAAGTAGAGGTCCATGCCCTTGCGGAAACCGTCGCGGCCCAGCAGGGTCTGGTACATGCGCACCACCTCGGCGCCCTTCTCGTACACGGTGACGGTGTAGAAGTTGTTGATCTCGACGAAGGAGTCCGGGCGCACCGGGTGGGCCATCGGGCCGGCGTCTTCCGGGAACTGGGCCTGGCGCAGGGTGCGCACCTGGTCGATGCGGGTCACGGCGCGGCCCGTGTCGGTGCCGATCATGTCGGCCGAGAATTCCTGGTCGCGGAATACGGTCAGGCCCTCCTTCAGCGACAGCTGGAACCAGTCGCGGCAGGTAACGCGGTTACCGGTCCAGTTGTGGAAGTATTCGTGGCCGACCACCGCTTCGATGCCCTGGAAGTCGACGTCGGTGGCGACGCGCGGATTGGCCAGCACGAACTTGGTGTTGAAGATGTTCAGGCCCTTGTTTTCCATCGCGCCCATGTTGAAGTCGCCGACGGCGACGATCATGAAGCGGTCGAGGTCGAGTTCGAGGTCCCAGCGCTCCTCGTCCCAGCGGATGCTGTGCTTGAGCGACTGCATCGCGTAATCGGTCTTGTCGAGGTTGCCGTCTTCCACCCACACCTGGAGAAGCGCCGTGCGGCCGTCCTTGAGCTCGAATTTTTCCTCCTGGCAGACAAGGCGTGCGGCGACCAGGGCGAACAGGTAGGAAGGCTTCTTGAACGGGTCTTCCCACAGGGCGTAGTGGCGGCCGTCGGGCAGCTCGCCCTCTTCCAGAAGGTTGCCGTTCGACAGCAGCACCGGGTACTTGTCCCTGTCGGCGCGCAGCATCACGGTGTACTTGGCCATCACGTCCGGACGGTCGGGGAAATAGGTGATGCGGCGGAAGCCCTCGGCTTCGCACTGGGTATAGAAGTTACCGTTGGACACGTACAGGCCGCTGAGGGTCGTGTTGCTCTCAGGAACGCAAACAGTCTCGATTTCCAGCGTCACAGTGTCCGGTGCATTCTTGATACGCAGGATATTTCCTTCGATCGCGTAAGCGCCCTCTTCCAGGGTCTTGCCATTCAGGCGGATCGCCACCAGTTCAATATCCTCGCCAACCAGTTCGATCTCGCGCCGGACGCTGTCCGGATTGCGCTGCATCGTCATCCGGTTGGCGACGATGGTGCGGGCGGGATCGAGGTCGAAGCCGAGTTCCACCGTCTCGACCTGGTAGGTGGGAGCGGTGTAGTCCTTCCGGTAGATGGTCTGGGGTGTATCGGTGCGCATGGTCTGGGTGTCCGCGAACGATGATGGAATGAAGTACTTATTTTACCAACAGCCTTGGCAACAGCGGCGGCCCGCTTCGATTCCATGTATCGCACTGTATAGGTCGTAACTGCCGGTAAATGGTTCTGCGATAATGGAACATCAGGCGTAGACTGGTCCCCTGAAGAAATCCGATTGAAGAAACGATAGCCAGATGGAGCATTTCATGAAACGCACAATGATCGCGGCAGTGGCGGCGCTGAGCCTGCTGCTGGGCGGCTGCGCGACCACGATCCGCAGCGACGTCACCACCTTCCACCAGTGGCCGGCCCAGATGGCCGACAAGAGCTATGCCTTCGAGACCCCGCCGCCGCAGGACAACACGCTCGAGCTGCAAAACTACCAGAACCTGGTGCGCGGCCAGCTCGCACGACTCGGTTTCCATGAGGCGCCGCAAGCGCCGGCCCTGAAGGTGGCGGTGCGCTTCGTCACCGTCGACGTGCCGACCCAGGTCCTGTATCCGTCGATGGCGCCCTTCTACCCGTATTCGGCGCGCTTCGGCTACAGCGGCTTCCACCGCCGCTACTGGGGCGGCGGCTGGTACAACCCCTTCTACGATCCGTTCTGGGGCCCGGTGCCGCGCTACGAGGTGGAGGAGGAGCACCGCTACCACCGCCAGCTGCAGGTCGCGATC
>CAJYXO010000088.1 GCA_913778765.1 uncultured Massilia sp.
GGCCGCGCAGCCGAGCAGGGCCACGCCCAGTCCCAGGCAGAAGAAGACGAGGGCGGCCACCGGGGTGAACACGACGGTCGGCTTGACGCCGGGGAAGTAGCCGGCGCCGAGGTCGCCGCCGAAGAAAGCCAGCGCGGCCGCCGCCAGGCCGTAGCCGGCGGCGATGCCGGCCGCGGCGCCGAGCACGCCCAGGCTGGCGCCCTCCACCAGCACCTGGCGCAGCAGCAGTTTGCGCGGCAGGCCCAGCACGCGCAGCAGCGCAAACTGGCTGCGCCGGCGCAGCACGGACAAGGCCTGGGTCGAGAACACCAGGAAGGCGCCGGTGAACAGGGCCACCAGCGCCAGCACGGTGAGGTTGACGCGGTAGGCGCGGCTCAGGTTGTTGTTGCGGCTCTCCTGGTTGGCGTCGTTCGGCGCCGCCACCGTGTAGCGGCCCGGGGCGGCGCGTTCGAGGTCCGCCGCCAGGCTGCGCTGGAAGGCGGCGCGGCCGACGCCGTCGCGCAGTGTCAGGTCCACGCGCGACAGCTTGCCGAGCCGCTCGAAGCGCCACTGCAGGGCGCCGATGTCCATCACCGCCAGTCGCTGGCCGCTGCGCGCGCGCAGGATGGCGCCGGCCACCCGCAGCGGCACCTCGCGGGTGCCGCTGCGCAGCACCAAGGTGTCGCCGCCGCGCACGCCGAGCCAGGCCTGGGCCGCCGGCGACAGGAAGATGGTGTCGTCGGCCAGTACGTCGGCCGCCTGGCCCTCCTGCGGCACACCGGACAGGTCCGGCGACACCAGCCCGGCGCGCAGGGCGTCGAGGCCGACGATCTTCAGCGACCCCGGCCTGCCGGCCAGGGCGGCGTCGACTTCCAGTACCGGCGAGGCCACGGCCACGCCCTCGCGGGTGGCCAGGCGCGGGTAGACGTTTTCGTCGAACAGGGCTTCGCGGCCGGCCACCTGCAAGTCGGCCTGGCCGGCCAGGCTCTGGATGGCGGCGGAGAATTCGTTGAAGGCGGCGGCGTTGATCAGGTGGATGGCAAAGCCCATCGCCACGCCGACCGCGATCGCGGCGACAGCCAGCAGGGCGCGCATCGGGTGGGCGCGCCACTCGCCGACCAGCAGCCAGCGCGACAGCAGGCCTAGCCCGGACATTCCACCGCCAGGGCTTCAAGCTGGCGCCTCTGCTTGGTGCGCAGCGCGTCGTACTTCGGCCCGTGCACGGTACGGGCCAGGTCTTCCTCGGTCCACTTCTGGCGCAGGCGCAGCTTGTCGCATTTCTTGCGCTGAGCCTGCATCGCGCGGGCCTCGCGTACCTGCACGCGGCCCTCCTTCTCCTGCGCCTTCTCGCGTGCGATGCGGGCCTTCTCGCGTTCCAGCAAGGTGCGGGCGTCGCCTCCCTGCGGTCCCATCTGGTCCGACAAGGCGATGCCGGCGGGCGGCGGCGGCAGCGCCTGCGATGCTCCCTGGACGCAGGGGCGGTCGCTGTAGGCGGTCTTGCCGTCCTGCCTGCACTTGTAGACGGTCTGGGCCTGGAGGCCGGTGGTGAAAGCGAAGATGAAGATGAAAGCGGACAGGCGCAGCATGCGGTCTCCGGTCAAAGAATTTTGCCAGGGTTCATGATGCCGAGCGGGTCCAGCGCGGCCTTGATGGCGCGCATCAGGTCCAGCTCGACCTGCGCCTTGTAGCGCGGCAGCTCGTCGCGTTTCAGGGCGCCGATGCCATGCTCGGCGGAAATCGAACCGCCGAAACTGGCCACGCTGTCGTGCACGATGCGGTTGACGTCGCCCTGGTAGGCGAGGAAGGCTTCGTGGGGCGTGCCATCGGGCGGGGCGATGTTGTAGTGCAGGTTGCCGTCGCCAAGGTGGCCGAAGCAGACCACCTGCACGCCGGGCCAGGCCCGGGCCAGCAGGGCGTCGGTGGTTTCCACGAAGTCGGCGATGCGCGAGATCGGCACCGAGATGTCGTGCTTGATGTTCTTGCCGTCGGCGGCCTGGGCCAGCGGGATGTGTTCGCGGATCGCCCACAGCGCGCGCGACTGCGCGATCGAGGTGGCGACCACGGCGTCCTGGGCCAGGCCGGCTTCCAGCGCGTGTTCGATGGTTTCTTCCAGCAGGCGCACCGCGTGCTGCTCGGACTCGTGGCTGGACAGTTCCAGCAGGGCGTACTGTGGATGCGGTTCCGGGAAGGGCCGCGGCAGGTCGGGGAAATGCTTGCCGACCAGGCGCAGGCAGACGTCGGACATCAGCTCGTAGCCGGTCAGGGTCGGGCCGGCGGTTTCCTGGGCCATGTTCAGCAGGGCCAGGGCGTCGCGGCAGC
Source organism: uncultured Massilia sp. (assembly GCA_913778765.1). Lineage (GTDB taxonomy): Bacteria > Pseudomonadota > Gammaproteobacteria > Burkholderiales > Burkholderiaceae_D > Telluria. The sequence goes on from CAJYXO010000088.1 coordinate 2,299, forward strand.
TCGACAGCGCCACCAGCGCCGTGATGCCGGCCTTCGGCTGCGGGAACAGCTTCAGCACGGCGCCGGTGATCACGCCCAGGGTGCCTTCGGCGCCGATGTAGAGGTCGCGCAGGTCGTAGCCGGTATTGTCCTTCCGCAGTCCGCGCAGGCCGTCCCACAACTGGCCGGCGGCGGTGACGACTTCCAGGCCCAGGCACAGTTCCCTGGTATTGCCATAGCGCAGGACCCCGGTGCCGCCCGCATTCGTCGCCAGGTTGCCGCCGATGGTGCAGCTGCCCTCGGCCGCCAGCGACAGCGGGAACAGCATGCCGGCATGGCTTGCCGCCTGCTGGACGTCGTGCAGGATGCAGCCGGCGTCCACCGTCATGGTGCGGTTGACCGGATCGACGGCGCGGATGCGGTTCAGGCGGCGCAGCGACAGCACCACGGCGCGTCCGGATTCGTCGGGCACGCTGCCGATCACCAGGCCGGTGCGTCCACCCTGCGGCACCACCGGCACGCGGTGGGCGGCGCACAGGCGCACCAGGCCCGCCACCTGTTCCGGGTCGGCCGGGCGCAGCACGGCCAGGGCGCGCCCGGTGAAGCGGCCGCGCCAATCGGTCAGGTAGGGGGCAAGGTCGGCGTCGTCGGTCAGCACGTGCTCGGCGCCGACCAGTTCACGGCAATGCGTCAGGAAACCATCAGTCATGCGGCACTTTGACCTTGTCGAGCAACTCCTTGGCCAGCTTCTGCGCCTGTTTCTTGTAGGGACGCAGGTAGAGCAGGGCGAACACGAAATACGCGCACACCAGCATGACCTCGCCCAGCGCCATCAGGCGCGAGATCTCGGTCCTGTCGCTCCAGGCCCGTACCGCGCCCTCGACGAAGTAGATCAGGATGACCATCGACGACCATTGCAGCGTGTACAGGTCGCGCTTGATCACGCCGCGCAGCGGCAGCAGCAGCGGCAGGGCCTTCAGGGCCAGCAGCGAGCCGCCGGGATGCAGCGGGGCGACCACGATCTCCCAGGCCAGCAGCCAGATGCACAGGATGACCAGGCTGGTCACCGCTCCCGTATGAAATACCCGATGCACTTGCATTTGCTATTCCATCCCTTGCAGGTTGCGGCTCGCCAGCGCCAGGCGCCGGCCCAGCGCGATCGCCAGCCGCTTCTCGTCGTCCGTGATGGGGCGGTTGCCGTCGACGCCGGACCAGTGGGTCGCGCCGTAGGGGCTGCCGCCGCTCTCGGTTGTCATCAGTTCCGGCATGGTGTAGGGCAGGCCCATCACCATCATGCCGTGGTGCAGCAGCGGGATCATCATCGACAGCAGGGTCGATTCCTGGCCGCCGTGCAGGCTGCCCGTGGACGTGAACACGGCCGCCGGCTTGCCCGACAGGGTGCCGGACAGCCACTCGCTAGACGTTCCGTCGAGGAAGTACTTCATGGCCGCCGCCATATTGCCGAAGCGCGTGGGCGAACCCAGTGCCAGGCCGGCGCATTCGGCCAGGTCCTCGCGTTCGACGTAGGGGCTGCCTGCGCGCGGGATGTCCGGCTCGGTCGCTTCGGCCACCGTCGACACCGCGGGCACGGTGCGCAGGCGCGCCTCCGCGCCAGGGACGCTTTCGACGCCCTGGGCGATGAGTTCGGCGAGTTTGCGCGTCTTGCCATGCCGCGAATAGTAGAGGACGAGGATGATCAGATTGGTTGGGTTCATCATTGGTATTATAGGGCGCTTTATAATATGACACGAAGCGCAAGATGACCGCGCGCCACCCGCAGGTACCATGCTTTCCAAAACAGTCTCCAGCCTGTCTCGTTCCACCAGCGAGATGATCAACGTCAGCGTCGACATGGTGCGCGGCCTGACCTGGGCCGAGGTGCGCGACCTGGTCCGCTTCGCGCGGCGCCGCCTGCTCGAAGAAAAGCTGCCCCAGGTGGCCGGCAGCCTGACCTTCACCACCACCCTGGCCCTGGTGCCGCTGCTGACGATCGTGCTGGCCATTTTCACGACCTTCCCGATCTTCGGGCAGCTGCACTCCGCGCTCGACCATTATTTCGTGCAGATGGTGATGCCGAAGGCGATCGCCAACACGATCAGCTCGAACCTGACCCAGTTCGCCAGCAAGGCGACGCGCCTGTCGGCGGTGGGCGCGGTGGCGCTGGTGTTCACGACGGCGGCGATGATCGGCATGATCGAGCGCGCCTTCAACCGGATCTGGCGCGTCCGGCGCCCGCGCCCGCTGGTGCAGCGGGTGCTGGTCTACTGGGCCCTGGTGACGCTCGGGCCGCTCCTGTTCGGGCTTTCGCTGACCCTCACTTCCCAGCTGTTCAGCGCCACCAGCGGCCTGATGAGCGCGGTGCCCTTCATCGGCACCCTGTTCTATACCGTGAGCTCGGTGGCGCTGACCACCGGCGCCTACGCGCTGCTGTACATGACGGTGCCGAACCGCCGGGTCGACTGGCGCGACGCGCTCTGGGGCGGACTGGTGGCGGCGATCGCCTTCGAGGTCGCCAAGCGCGTGTTCGCCATCTTCATCCGCCAGTTTCCGACCTACGCCATCATCTACGGCGCGCTGGCGGCGCTGCCGCTGTTCCTGCTGTGGATGTATCTGTCCTGGCTGATCACCCTGGTAGGCGCGCTGCTGACGGCGGCACTGCCGGTGGTGAAATACGAGCGCTGGTGGTACGAACCGGTGCCGGGCGGCGCCTTCGTCGACGCGATGGCGATCCTGAAGGTGCTGCACGGCGGCGCGGCGCTCGGCGGCACGGCGCTGGTGACCGGCGCCCAGATCCGCGCCCACACCCGCATCGGCTACGACGAGATGACGGAGCTGTTGGCGCGGATGGTGTCGGCCGGCTGGGTCGGCCGTGTGCACGCCGAGGAAACCGGGCAGGCGCTGTGGGGCCGCGGCGCGCGCGAAGGCGTCGAGGGCTGGGTGCTGCTGGTCGATCCGGCCTCGGTCCGGCTGTCGGACGTCTACCGCCTGTTCGTGTTCGGCGGCGTGGGACTGGAGACCATGGCGCCGGGCCTGGGCGCCGGCGCCATCGTCGGCACCGGCGAAGCGGTATCGCCGTCACCGCTGGCGCTGGATACGGCCGGGCTGGCGCGGCAGGTGGAGGCGGCGGTGGAGGCGGGGTTGGAGCAGACCTTGGCGCAACACTTCGCAGACTGAATTGACGTCGTCCCCGCGCAGGCGGGGACCCAAGTTTGCTTGAGCTATCGAAACGCGTGCAACTTGGATTCCCGCCTTCGCGCGAATGACGGCGAAGCTTACCAACTGATCTTGCCGGTAAGCATCTGCCAATACATCACCCAATCCGCCCGGAACGACCACCAGGGATTCCCGAACGTGGCCGGGCGGTTCTTCTCGTAGAAGAAGTGCCCGATCCAGGCCCCGCCATAGCCGCTCACCAGTGCGAACAGCAGCCACCATGCGTTCCAGCTGTCGATGTACTGGGCGATCGCCGCGATCGCCGACGAGGTGCCGACGAAGTGGGCGCGCCGGCACAGGCGGTGCTCGTGCTGGGTCAGGTAGTAGGGATAGAACTCCGCAAAGCTGTTGTAGCGAACGGCTTCCATGCCTGTCTCCTCATGGTCAGATGGCGCGCGCGAACCCTGCCAGCGCGTCGAGCACCGCATCGGGCTGCTCGGCCATCATCGCGTGGCCGGCGTCCACGGTGACGATTCTGCCATGCTTGAGCGCCGCCGTCAGCGCCTGCGCGGAACGCGGCGGTGTCATGAGGTCGCGCGCGCCGAGGATGAACAATACCGGACATGCGACGCCGGCCGCCGCCGCGGCGCCGTTGGCGTAGGCATTGCAGGCCGTGAAGTCGGTATGGAACAGCTGGTCCGGGTTCTGCTGCGCCAGGCGCTGCATCAGCCGGCGCGACATGCCCGTCACCGAACATCCCGGCGCGGGGCAGGCAGGGCGCGGCAGCGGACCGCTGTGCGACCAGATGTTGACCATGTCGATGGCCGATTCCAGCGCATCCCTGGAGGCCGCCAGCAGCGCGTCCGAGACCTTCATCGGGAAGGTGGCGCCGAGCAGGGCCAGGCCGCTGACGCGCTGCGGCGCCCGGTGCGCGGCTTCCAGCGCGATCAGCGAACCCATGCTGTGGCCGACCAGCAGGGCCGTGCCTGCGCCGGCCGCGTCCAGCATCGACAGCACCCAGTCGGCCATCGCTTCGACGGTGGTGAGCGCCGCGCCGCCGCTGCGGCCGTGGCCGGGCAGGTCGACCGCCAGCACGTTCCAGCCGTGCCAGGCGAACCAGCGGCTCTGCAGGGCCCACACCGAGTGGTCGTTCTGGGCGCCGTGCAGGAACACGATGGTCGGCCGTGCGGGAATGAAGGCTTTGCCGCCGGTATAGGCGTAGGCCGGCGCGCCGTTGACGTCGTACATCATCTCAGGCTCCTTTCTGGGCCAGCTTCAGGCCGCGCGTCAGGTCTTCGATCAGGTCGTCCGCGTCTTCCAGGCCGCTCGAGATGCGGATCATGCCTTCGCCGACGCCGGCCCGCGCCAGCTGCTCGGCCGGCACCCGGAAGTGGGTGGTCGAGGCGGGATGGATCACCAGCGATTTGACGTCGCCGACGTTGGCCAGGTGGGAGAACAGCTTGAGGCCGTCGACGAAGCGTTTACCGGCCGCGCGGCCGCCGTGCAGGTTGAAGGAGAACACGCCGCCGCAACCGTGTGGCAGCAGGGTCTGCGCCAGCGCGCGGTCCGGATGGCTGTCCAGCTCCGGCCAGGCCACCGATTCGACCGCCGGATGGCTGGACAGGAATTCGACCAGGCGGCGCGCGTTGGCGACGTGGCGCTCCATGCGCAGGCCCAGGGTTTCGATGCCGTTCAGGATGGCGAAGGCGTTGTGCGGGCTCATTGCCGCGCCGAAGTCGCGCAGGCCTTCGCGGCGCGCGCGCAGGGCGAAGGCGCCGACCGTCGATTCCTCGGCGAACACCATGCCATGGAAACCGTCGTAGGGCTCGCACAGTTCGGCGAAGCGGCCGCTGCGCGCATGGGCGCGCTGCCAGTCGAAGCAGCCGCCGTCGACCAGCAGGCCGCCGATCGCGGTGCCGTGCCCGCACAGGAATTTCGTGGCCGAGTGGAACACCAGGTCGGCGCCATGGTCGAACGGCTTCAGCAAATACGGCGTGGTGAGGGTCGAATCGACCAGCAGCGGCAGGTCGTGCTCGTGCGCGAGCGCGGCCACGCGCGGGATGTCGAGCACTTCCAGGCCCGGGTTGCCGAGGGTTTCGCCGAACAGCAGCCTGGTTTCGGGACGGATCGCGGCGCGCCAGGTGTCGATGTCGCGGGCGTCGACGAAACTGGTCTCGACGCCGAAGCGCTTCAGGGTGTAGGCCAGCAGGTTGTGCGAGCCGCCGTACAGCGCGCTCGAGGCGACGATGTGGCTGCCGGCCCCGGCAATGGTGGCGATGGCCAGATGCAGCGCCGCCTGGCCGCTGGCGGTGGCGATGCCGGCGACCCCGCCTTCGAGGGCGGCGATGCGTTCCTCGAGCACGGCATTGGTCGGGTTCGAGATGCGCGAATAGACGTGGCCGCTCCGCTCCATATTGAACAGGGACGCCGCATGGTCGGTGTCGCGGAAGGCGAAGGAAGACGTGAAATAGACCGGGGTGGCGCGCGCGCCGGTGGCCGGGTCGGGGCTGGCGCCGGCGTGCAGCGACAGGGTATCGAAGCCGGGATAGCGGGGACCGCTCATGTTGGGCTCATCCATATTGACGAAGACGAGCGGCATCCTACCACCAAGCACGCCATGGGAGAGGAGCTTTGCGTAGCTTTTCGTCATCATCCCGCTGCGTTTGTTAGCGCGCAAGACTGGCTTTTTCGGGAAGCATAGGCTAGAGTCGGCGTTATGTGTTAATCAAGGTATGTACCTCAGAATCCAGTGTCCAGCTCTCTCGTTCCATCCGCTCCCGTACCCCGTACTCACGACATGGTGACCGCTATGAAAGTATCCGAAATCCTGCAGGTGAAGGGCGATATCCTCTACACGGTGTCTCCGGACACGCCGCTGGCCGACGCGGCCGCGACGATGGCCGACCGCGACATCGGTTCGCTGGTGGTGATGGAATACGGCGACCTGGTGGGCATGCTGACCTTCCGCGAAGTGATCCAGGCCGTCAATACCTTCGGCGGCACGGTGAACGCCGGCACGGTGCGCAAGCACATGGACGACAGCCCGATCACCGTCACCCCGGACACCGAAGTCAACGAGGTGCGCCGCATCATGCTGGAAAAGCATGCGCGCTACCTGCCGGTGATGAACGCCCGCACCCTGCTGGGCGTGATCTCGTTCTACGACGTGGCCAAGGCGGTGCTGGAGGCGCAGAGTTTCGAGAACCGGATGCTGAAGGCGTATATCCGGGATTGGCCGGCGGAGCAGGCGGCCGAGGATTAAGAGTCGGTCATTCCCGCGAAAGCGGGAATGACGTCCAGGGTGTTCAGGCGGCGCGGGTCAGCGCATCCGCCCCCAGCCACTCCAGCAATTGCTCCGGCGCCAGCGGCCGCGAGAACAAGAAGCCCTGCGCCAGCGGGCAGCCCAGCGCCTGCAGGATCTGCGCCTGGCGCTCGTCCTCCACGCCCTCGGCGATGATCGACAGCCCGAGGTTGCGTCCCAGTTCGATGACCATCTCGGCGATGCTGCTGCCGCGCGCCGAGCCCGTGATCTCGGTGACGAAGGCGCGGTCGATCTTCAGCCGGTCGACCTGCAGGCGCTGCAGGTAGGACAGCGAGGAGAAGCCGGTGCCGAAGTCGTCGATCGCGATCGACACGCCGGTGCGCTTGATCGCGGCCAGGCGCTCGATCAGCAGGTCCGGCTCTTCCATCGCCATCGATTCGGTGATCTCCAGTTCGATCCGTTCCGGCGGCGCGCCGGTATCGAGCAGCGCCGCGCGCAGCATGTCGAGGAAGCCTGGGTGGCGGAACTGCACCTGCGAGACGTTCACCGACATCGTGAAATCGAGGTGGCCGGCCGCGCGCAGGCGCATCAGTTCCGCGCAGGCCTGGCGCAGCACCCATTCGCCGATCTCGATGATCAGGCCCGAGTACTCGGCAATCGGGATGAAGCGGTCGGGCGGGACCAGGCGGCCGTCCTCGGTGCGCCAGCGCAGCAGGGCTTCGGCGCCGAAGGGACGGTGGGCCGCCAGTTCGACCTGCGGCTGGTAGGCCAGGAACAGCTGGCCGCGCGCGAAGCCGCTGCGCAGCGCGTGCATCAGGCGCACCCGTTCGCGGATCTCGACCCCCATCCCGCGCGAGAAATAGAAATGGCCGCCGCGCTGGCGGCTCTTGGCGCGTTTCAGGGCGATGTCGGCGTCCTTCAGGGCGTCGGCGCCGCTGCCGTCGTGTTCCAGCAGGCGCACCAGGCCCAGGGTGCTCGAGACCTGCACGTCCTGGCCCTCGATCGAGAACGGCGCCGCGAACAGGGCGCGGATCGCTTCCGGATCGACCTGGCGGGCCTCGCCCAGCACGCAGAAGATGTCGCTGCCGATGCGCGCCAGCTGCAGGCGCGGATGGAGCAGGGCGCGCAGGCGCCGGGCCACGGCCAGCAGCAGGGCGTCGCCGAACTGGTGCCCGAGCGCGTCGTTGATCTCGGCGAAGTGGTCGAGGTCGATCAGGCACAGCACGTCGCCGGCCTTGTCGGCCGCATCGATCGCCACGGCGGCCAGGCCTTCGTCGATCAGCTCGACCAGGCGGGTGCGGTTCGGCAGGCCGGTGAGCGGGTCGTAGAAGGCGGCGCGCTGCAGGTCGGTCAGCAGGGCGACGTTGTCGAGGCCGACCGCGATGTTCGAGGCGAACAGCTCCAGCAGGCCGCGCCGCAGCGGATCGAGCGGGCGCTCGAGCGCGATCCAGGCGGCGAAGTCGCAGTGGGCCTTGCCGCCGAAGTACAGGGTCAGATAAGTGTCGGCGAAGACGTGGCGGCGGCCGTCCAGGGTGGCGCGGATCGCCGCCGCGGGGCCGTCGCCGCGCGCCGGAAGCATGCCGCCCGGCGCTAGCCCGGCGCAGTCGCCGCCGGCCGCCAGCACCTGCCAGCCCGCCGCCTGGGCGCCGCCGAGGCAGGAGCACATCAGGCCGGAAGCCGCCGGCTGGCCGGCCAGCCGCGCCGCTTCGCGCAGGATGCCGTTGGCCATGCCGCCGATCGAACGCAGCGCCATCAGCTCGGCATTCGCGCGCACCACCTCGGCCAGGCCGCGGCGGCTGGCTTCGAGCGCGTGGATCTGTTCGTAGGCGCGGATCGCCGACGCCACCGCGGTGTACAGCTTGGTGCGGGTCAGCTCGGACTTGGTGCGGTAATCGTTGATGTCATAGCCGCGGATCGCATCCATCTCCGGCGCATAGCCCGGCTGGCCGGTGCGCAGGATGATGCGCAGGTCGTGGCGGTCGAGGGTCTCGCGGATGTGGCGCACCAGGTGCAGGCCGGCGTCCGCTTCTTCCATGACGACGTCGAGCAGGACCACCGCGACGTCGGTCTCGCGTTCGAGCAGGGCGCGCGCTTCCGCCGCCGAATAGGCGTGCAGGAAGGCCAGGCGGCGCCCATGCACCACCAGGCTGCCGAGGGCGAAGGTGGTGGTCGAGTGGACGTCGGCGTCGTCGTCGACGATCAGGACCCGCCATGCGCCGGGGTCCGTGGCGCCGCTGGGGGCCGCCGGCGCTTCGTCGACGAATACGAGCTCGTCGTCCTGCGCGGGGGTCGGTGCGGACATTGCTGCGTCTCCAGTTTGGCTTGGATCAATGATTCTTAGTATATCTTGAGGCAAGCCTGCCAGGAAAAAATTCTTACAGGAAACATTCGAAATGTTGTTCGGATACCTCCATCAGCGCAGGCCGCCCGCTGCTGGTAGAATCGACGATTCCGTTTACTCAACTCGCGTCCATCCATGTCCGGCAACTCGTTTGGCAAGCTGTTCTCCGTCACCACCTTCGGCGAGTCCCATGGCCCGGCCATCGGCTGCGTCATCGATGGCTGCCCGCCCGGGATGGCCCTGTCCGAAGCCGATATCCAGCCCGAGCTCGACCGTCGCAAGCCCGGCACCTCGCGCCACGTGACCCAGCGCCAGGAAGCCGACCGCGTCCAGATCCTGTCCGGCGTCTACGAGGGCGTCACCACCGGCACCCCGATCGCGCTGCTGATCCAGAACGAAGACCAGCGCAGCAAGGACTACGGCAACATCGCCGACACCTTCCGGCCCGGCCACGCCGACTATACCTACTGGCACAAGTACGGCGTGCGCGACCCGCGTGGCGGCGGCCGCTCCTCGGCGCGCCTGACGGCGCCGGTGGTGGGCGCCGGCGCGGTCGCCAAGAAGTGGCTGCGCGAGAAGTACGGCATGGAATTCATGGGCTGCATGAGCGCCCTGGGCGACATCGAGATCCCGTTCGAGTCCTTCGATCACGTGCACGCCAATCCCTTCTTCGCGGCCAGCGCGGACGCCGCCCTGATCGCGCGCATGGAAGCGGCGATGGACGAACTGCGCCGCGCCGGCGACTCGATCGGCGCGCGCATCGACGTGGTGGCGAAGAACGTGCCGGTGGGCCTGGGCCAGCCGCTGTACGACAAGCTCGACGCCGACATCGCCTACGCCATGATGGGCATCAACGCCGTCAAGGGCGTGGAGATCGGCGCCGGGTTCGCCTCCGTGGCGCAGAAGGGCTCCGAGCATGGCGACGAGCTGACCCCCGAAGGCTTCGTCGGCAACCACGCCGGCGGGGTGCTGGGCGGGATCTCGACCGGCCAGGACATCACCGTGTCGATCGCGATCAAGCCGACGTCCTCGATCCGCACGCCGCGCCGTTCGATCGACAAGGAAGGCAATCCGGCCAGCGTCGAAACCTTCGGCCGCCACGATCCCTGCGTGGGCATCCGCGCGACGCCGATCGCGGAGGCGATGCTGGCGCTGGTGCTGATCGACCATGCGCTGATGCAGCGGGCGCAGTGCGGCGACGTGCGGGTTTCCACGCCGCGCATCTGAAGCTGCCGCCGACGACTAAGCCCGCGCCGCCACAGCTTCCAGCTGCTGCCTGCGCTCCACCGACTTCACCACCAGCGCCCGCAGATCGTTCAGCAGCGAGAACTCGGTCTGGCTCAGGAACACGGACGGGAAGCGGTCGTCCCAGTCGCCGTAGATGAAGCCGACCGGTTCGCCGTGGGTGCACAGCGGGATGATGACGAAGCAGCGCGCGGTGCCCAGCGAGCCTTTCCACCAGCCCGGCAGCTTGCTGGCGAATTTCGGGTCGCGCGCATTCTCGATGAAGATCACGCGGTCGCTGCCGAGGGCGGCGAAGAACACGTTCGGTTCGTAGGCGTCGTCGAACACCAGATTCGGCTGCAGGGCCTTGGCGCCGTCGCCGAGGCCGATCCTGGCGCTGTACTTGCCCTCGCGGCGGCTGCGCAGGAAGCCGAAGGCGCGCGTGAACGACAGGCCGTGATAGGCGGCCTCGATCGCCATCGACATCATCTGGCCGGGGCTGGCGCCGCCCGCGTCGCGCATGTCGGCCACGCCCGACTGCAGGATCTTGTTGCCGGCGTCGCGCATGCGCGATGCGGCGGCGGCGCGGGCGCGCTTCTCGGGCGGGTTCGCCAGCGGCGCGATCGACAGGTCGGCGGCCGCTTCGACCTTGGCCTGCTCGATGGCGACGACGATGTTGTCGGCTTCGATGCCCAGCATCGGCGCGAAACTCGACGCCAGTTCCGCCACCTGGGCGGCGGCGTCCTCGTCGCCGTGCCACAGCGTCTCGGCGCATTGCTGCGACATGGTGCCCAGCGCGGCCAGCCAGTCGTCGTGGGCAAAGGCATCAGAGCGTTCGCCCGGCTCGACCCGACGCATGCCGGCGATCAGGTTGCGCGGCAGGCCCCAGTGCTCGGCGGTGGCGCGGCCGACCTGTTCCAGCGTCAGGCCGAGCTGCTCGACCGCGATGGCGTCGTCGAAGCCTTCGCCGCCGGCCTGCTGCAGCGTGGTCCAGCGTTCCGGCAGGTAGAAGGTGACCATCATGCGGCCCAGCGAATGCAGGATCGAGCAGACCACCGCTTCTTCCAGGTCGCGCACCTCGGCGCGCGACGCCACCTGCTGGGCCACCATCCCGGCCAGCACCGCCTTCTCCATCTCGATATGGGCCTGCAGCGAGTCGGGCGTCGACTTGCCGAGTTCCTCGATCAGCTTCAGTCCCAGGGCCAGGTGGCCGATCGCCTCGGTGCCCAGCACCAGCACCGCTTTCGAGACCGTGTTGATGCGCTGGCCGAAGGCCGAGTACATGCCGCTGTTCGCCAGCCGCAGCACCTTCTGGGTCAGCACGGGGTCGGACAGCACGGTCTGGGTCATCGAGAAATCGCGCTCGTCCTCGCCGCGCATCGAGGCCAGGATGGCGTTGATGGCGCGCGTGAAACCGGGCATGTCGCCGCGCCGGCGGATGCGCTCCCACAGCAGGGCGAGGGTGGCGTCGGCTTTCGGCGAACGGTCGATGGTGATGGTCTGGTTCATGGTTTTTTCGCCCGCAGGTCGTCCGGCAGCAGCTCGGTGTACAGGTCTTCCTTCAGTGCGGCCAGCGCCACGTGGGCCGACATCGGCTTGCCGGTCAGGTAGCCCTGCACGTAGTCGCAGCCGCGCGTTTCCACATAGGCGAGTTGGTCTTCGGTCTCGACGCCTTCCGCTACCACCGACAGGTCGAGGTGCTTGGCCAGGTCGAGCACGGCGTTGCAGATGGCGGCGTCCTTGCTCGATTCCGGCAGGTCCTTGATGAAGGCGCGGTCGATCTTCAGCACCGAGATCGGGAAGCGCTTCAGGTAGGCCAGCGAGGAATAGCCGGTGCCGAAATCGTCGATGGCGATGCGGGCGCGCCGTTCGGCCATCTTGCCGAGGATGCTTTCGGCGTGGGCCGGGTCGACCATCAGCGTGCCTTCGGTAATTTCCAGGACCAGCTTGTCGCCGGGCGTGCCGGAAAAGGCGAGCGCGTCGTCCAGCACCGACAGGAAGCGGTCGTTGCGGAACTGGCGCGGACTGATGTTGACCGAGATGTACAGGTCGCGCCGCGCGACTTCCTCGAACTGGCGGATCTGCACCAGCGCGGATTTGAGCGCCCAGGCGCCCAGCATGTTGATCAGGCCATTCGTCTCGGCGATCGGGATGAAGCGCACCGGCGGCACCATGCCGAGGGTCGGGTGCTTCCAGCGCATCAGGGTCTCGAAGCCTTCGATGCGGCGCGTGCGGCTGCTGACGATCGGCTGGTAGTAGAGCAGGAATTCGCCTTCGCGCACCGCCTGGAACATCGCCGCTTCGAGCGAGATGTCGTGCTGCGGCGGACCGCTCTCCCTTGCGCTGTAGGTGACGGTGCGGGCCTTGCCGGTCTCCTTGGCGCGGCTCATCGCGCTGTCGGCCAGGGCCACCAGGCGCACTTCGTCCTCGGCGTGCTCGGGATAGACCGAGACGCCTATCGAGGCGCCCAGGTAGACCGTATGGCTGTCGATCTCGAACGGCGACTGCAGCGCCGCCAGCAGGCGGCCGCTGACCAGCTTGATCTGCGCTTCGTTGTAGGTGCCCGGCAGGACCGCGACGAATTCGTCGCCGCCGACGCGGGCCAGGGTGTCGCTGTCGCGCAGGGTCTTGCGCAGGCGGCTCGCGGCCATGCGCAGGACGGCGTCGCCGACCGGGTGGCCGAGACCGTCGTTGACTTTCTTGAAGCCGTCCAGGCCGATGGTGGCGACCGAGAAGCCCTGGCCGGAACGGCGTGCGTTCGCGATCACCATGCGGATGCGGTCGGACAGCAGCAGGCGGTTCGGCAGTTCGGTGAGGGCGTCGTGGGTTGCCATGTGGCGCAGGCGCTGCTCGGTGGCGCGCTGGGCCGACATGTCGCGGCCGACGGCCAGCAGCTCGGGGCCATGGTCGAGGGGGGCGATACGCAGCTCGAACCAGGTGTCGCGCTCGTCCGCGGCGTCGCCGCCGGCGGGAGCGCCGGTGCGGATGCGGGCTTCGACCAGCACCGGCTCCAGGCGCGCGGTGGCGTCGACGATGGCGTTGCGGACGGCCGGCTGGTCGACGTCGATGGCGAGGGCGGACAGCATGCTGCCGCGCAGGCCGGCCTTGTCCAGCAGGCGCTCGGCGCGCCGGCTGGCGTGGCGGATCAAACCGGAAGGGTCGATCCGGAATGCGATGTCGCCCACCGCTTCCATCAGCGCATCCAGGCTGTTGGCCGGAGGCGCATGGCGCGGATCCTCGTTCGCTGCTGCTGATGAACCGGGGCGCATTGTATGAATAAATAAAGAGTGAGGTAAAACCGCACGAGTGTATCAAATCAAGCGGCAATGTATCACCGAAAGATTCTCAAAAGCATTAAAAAGCACAAGCGGCGCCCGTGTTTAGCGTTTGCTTGATGCCCCGCAGTGGCAATGCCGGATAGTGGCTGCTTGCCGGGCCGGCGGCTTTGGGCTAGCCTTGTTGCCTTGTCGATAACGCAATCGTTGTGCCGGCGCGGCCGAGCCAAACTATTGTCGCCGATGTAGTGCAATTAGGAAACGTTTCATTTTTATGTAGCACGCTTGTTGATGCTTGGCAGCCACACTTGGTTGCAGCGGCATGTGTGACAGTTGGTGCCTGCGGCGGCAGGGCGCCCGAACCCAGGGAGCGGTCATGAATCGATTCGATACGCACGAGGTCTTCAACCAGGCGCCGCCCTTCGGCGACGTCAACCTGTTCCGCTGCGATCCCGCCTTGCGCGAAGGCCTTGAGCGCGAGGGCGGCGGCTGGGCGGCGGCGTCGCTGGATGCGCTCGGCGCCCGCCTGGGCAGCGCCGCGGTGCTCGAGCTGGCGCGCGTGGCCAACGAGTTCACGCCGCGCCTGGTGAATTTCGACCGCGCCGGCAACCGGATCGACGAGATCGAATTCCACCCTGCCTGGCACCAGTTGATGACGCTGCTGATCGAAAACGGCGCACACTCGCTGCCCTGGGAAAGCAAGGACGGCCAGCCGCAGCCGGGCGCCCAGGTGGCGCGCGCCGCCGCCTACCTGATGTTCGGCCAGGTCGAGAACGGCTCGCAGTGTCCGGTGACGATGACCTATGCCTCGGTGCCGGCGCTGCGCCAGAACCCGGCCGTCGCCGCGCGCTGGCTGCCGAAGATCCTGTCGCGCGACTACGATCCGCGTTCGCTGCCGGTCGAGCGCAAGCGCGGCGCCCTGGTCGGCATGGGCATGACGGAAAAGCAGGGCGGCACCGACGTGCGCGCCAACACCACGCGCGCCGCGCCGCTGGCGCCGGCCGAGGCGAAGAGCCGCTTCGGTGCGGAAGGCGAGGGCGCATTTGTGATCGTGGGTCACAAATGGTTCTTCTCGGCGCCGCAGTGCGATGCCCACCTGGTGCTGGCGCAAACGGACAGCGAAGGATCTTCGGGTCTCAGCTGTTTCTTGGTGCCGCGCTTCCTGCCCGACGGCAGCCGCAACGCGATCCGCGTGCAGCGCCTGAAGAACAAGCTCGGCAACCGCTCGAACGCCTCGTCCGAAGTCGAGTTCCACGACGCCGTCGGCTGGATGATCGGCAGGGAAGGGCGCGGCATCCCGACCATCCTCGAGATGGGCAGCCATACCCGGCTCGACTGCGTGCTGGGGACGGCTGGCATCATGCGCGCCGCGCTGTGCCACGCGCTGCACCATGCGCGCGGCCGGTCCGCTTTCGGCCGCCCGCTGGCCGAGCAGCCGCTGATGCGGAACGTGCTGGCCGACCTGGCGCTGGAATCGGAGGCGGCCACCGCCTTCGCGCTGCGCCTGGCGCGCTGCTTCGATGCGCAAATGCGCCGGCAGGACGACCCGCTTGAAGTGCCGCTGGCGCGCATCCTGACCCCGGCCGGCAAGTACTGGCTGTGCAAGCGCGGCCCTGCCTTCGGCGCCGAGGCGATGGAAGTCATGGGCGGCAACGGCTACGTCGAGGACGGCCCGCTGGCGCGCCTGTACCGCGAGTTCCCGGTGAACTCGATCTGGGAAGGTTCGGGCAACGTGATGTGCCTGGACGTGCTGCGCGCCTTCGGCAAATCCCCGGAAACGCGCGCGGCGCTGGCGCACGAACTGGGCCTGGCGGCGGGGCGCGATGCGCGTTTCGATGCCTGGTGCGCGCGCCTGCTGGACGATGTCGGCACCGGCGCGGCGTCGGAATTCGGCGCGCGCCGCCTGGCCGAGCGGCTGGTGGTCGGGGTCCAGGCCGGGCTGCTGCTGCGCCATGCGCGGCTTGCGTGGCGGACGCCTTCGTGGCCTCGCGCATCGCCGCGGACGTGGGCGGCGCCTTCGGCCGGCTGCCGGACGGGGTCGACGCGGAGGCGATCCTGGCGCGGGCCCTGGAATTTTCTTCAACTAGATAGGGACAAATGGGCGCGCGGCTGGGATAATGCTGGTCTTATCGCCAACACTGGCCGCTTTTTACCTGACTCGACAATGAAACAAGACCCGCGCTTTCCCAGCCTGTTCATCCTGAATCACCCCCTCATCCAGCACAAGCTGTCGCACATGCGCGACCGCGGCACCTCGACCCGCACCTTCCGCGAGCTGCTGAGGGAGATCACGCTGCTGATGGGCTACGAGATCACGCGCGACCTGCCGCTCACCACCCGCGAAATCGAAACCCCGCTGATGACCATCGACGCGCCTGTAATCGCCGGCAAGAAACTGGCGGTGGTGCCGATCCTGCGCGCGGGCGTCGGCATGAGCGACGGCCTGCTGGAACTGGTGCCCTCGGCCAGGGTCGGCCATATCGGCGTGTTCCGCGATCCCGACACCCACCAGCCGGTCGAATACCTGGTGCGCCTGCCGGACACCACCGACCGCACCTTCATCCTGTGCGACCCGATGGTCGCGACCGGCAACTCGGCGGTGTACGCCGTCGACGTGCTCAAAAAGCGCGGCGTGCCGGACGACCAGATCATCTTCCTGGCCCTGGTGGCGGCGCCGGAAGGCGTCGAGGTGTTCCACAAGGCGCATCCGGGCGTCAAGCTCTACGTCGCCTCGCTGGACAGCCACCTGAACGACCACGCCTACATCATCCCGGGCCTGGGCGACGCCGGCGACCGCATCTTCGGCACCAAGTAAATGCACGTGGACGCGGAATTCTTCGAACGCCTGGCCGAGCTGAACGACAGGTTCGCCGTCGCGCTGCCCCAGACCCTGGGGCGCCTGTCGGCCGCGCGCAACGCTTTCGACACCGAGCGGCCGCAGCGCGAGCTCATCGAGGAAGTGCACGCCGTCCTGCACACGCTGGCCGGCTCGTCCGCGACCTTCGGCTTCCGCGCCCTCGGCCAGCACGCGCGCAATAGCGAACAGCGGCTGCGCGTGCTGATGACCTTCGACGCGGTGGCGCCGGACGAATGGCAGGCCTGGCTGGCCGAGCTGGACGTGTTCGTCGCCTGGGCGCTGCAGGATCCGAAGGGCGCCTATCCTAATGAAGAGTCTGCTACCTAGATTTTGAACAAATAAGTTGTCCGGGAGTCGTTTGATTTAGAACAAACTTGCCGGATGTCGATCCCCTATATTCTGCTTACGGCCGATGCAAAAGCGGCTTCGTAAAAGTTGGTTTTGGGAACGTTACGATAACCGTGATTTTATTTTGCGAAAACCGTGTATTTTTTGGTTTATTCGGTATAATTAGGGATCGTTGGATTCGAGGTAGCAGTGCAGTTAGTCTGTCATTTGTTTCTTGCTTCTTCAAACGATCGTAAACGGACGCAAGTCCACTTTAACTGAAATAGGAAATAGTAATGGCAACTGGCATCGTTAAATGGTTCAATGACTCCAAGGGCTTCGGCTTCATCACCCCGGACGAAGGCGGCGAAGATCTGTTCGCTCACTTCTCGGCTATCCAGTCCCAGGGCTTCAAGTCGCTGCAAGAGAATCAGCGTGTTTCGTTCGACGTGACCTCGGGTCCGAAGGGCAAGCAAGCATCGAACATCCAGCCGCTGTAATCCTCCCGATTACACGCTGAATGTCAGCAAGAAATCCTCGGCATGTCCGGGGATTTTTTTTGTCTGTCGTCGATCTTTTTGTCATTTATTTCCGCCAATAATCTGGCTGGGAATAGGTGCGGCGTAAAAAATCGACGAAACTGCGGATCCGCAGCGGCAAGTGGCGGCGTTGTGCGAATACCGCATAAATGTCGTTGCCCGGCGCCGCATACTGCTCCAGGACCGGCACCAGCCGGCCGGCGGCGATCTCGGCGCCCACTTCCCACATCGAACGCCAGGCGAGGCCGCGTCCCGCAAGCGCCCAGTCGTGCAGCACGGCGCCGTCGTTGCAGACCATGTTCCCCGCCACTTTCAGGGTCAGCTGCCTGCCGTCCTGCTGGAAGGTCCAGCCGCGCTGGCTGCCCTGGCTGCTGATCGGCAGGCAGTTGTGGCGCGCCAGGTCTTCCAGCGTCTGCGGCGTACCCTGCCGTTTCAGGTAGGCCGGCGCGGCGACCACCACGCGCTGGTTGTCGGCCAGCTTGACGCCGACCAGGCTGGAGTCCGACAGCGGCGCGATGCGGATCGCCACGTCGACGCCTTCGCCGAGCACGTCGACGACGCGGTCGTTCAGGTTCAGGTTGAGCGTCAGCTCGCGGTGCTCGAGCAGGAAGGACGGCACCAGCGGCGCCACATGCCGGCGTCCGAAGCCGGCCGGCGCCGACACCAGCAGATGGCCGGTGGCGCGCGCGCTGCGCTCCGACACCGCCGCCTCCGCTTCTTCCAGCTCCGTCAGGATGCGCTGGCAATCTTCCAGGAAGGCGGCGCCTTCGTCGGTCAGCACCAGCTTGCGCGTGGTCCGCTGCAGCAGCTTGACGCCCAGGCGGGCTTCGAGCGCATCGAGGCGGCGTCCGATCATGGCCGGGGCGATGCCCTCGGCGCGGGCGGCGGCGGACAGGCTGCCGCGGGCGACGACCTCGACGAAGGTGGAAATCTGGCGAAAATGGCCCATGGTCGGGTGAAGCCTCCTCAGCTGTGACAAAAACGCATGGATGAATGTACTTTTTGTCTCGTTTAATGACGTCCGAGTGAATATACTTGACGAGATAGCAAACGCCAACTACCTGAGGAGTCCGTCATGACCATCGCAACCCCTTCCGGCATGGAAATCCGCGCCGAGATCAAGCCCGGCTACGAGCAGATCCTGACCCCCGAGGCGCTCGCCCTCGTCGCCAGGCTGAGCCGCGAATTCGAGCCGCGCCGCCAGCAACTGCTGGCCGCCCGCGTCGAGCGCGCCAGGCGCCTGGATGCCGGCGAGCGTCCCGATTTCCTGCCGGAGACCGCCGACATCCGTAACGGCGACTGGAAGATCGCCCCGATCCCGCAGGCGCTGCAATGCCGCCGCGTGGAGATCACCGGCCCGGTCGAGCGCAAGATGGTCATCAACGCCCTGAATTCCGGCGCCGACAGCTACATGACCGACTTCGAGGATTCGAACACCCCGAACTGGGACAACCAGATCACCGGCCAGCTGAACATGCGCGACGCCGTGCGCGGCACCATCGCGATGGAGCAGAACGGCAAGCAGTACAAGCTGAACGACAAGGTCGCGACCCTGGTCGTGCGCCCGCGCGGCTGGCACCTGGACGAAAAGCACGTGCTGGTGGACGGCAAGCGCATCTCCGGCGGCATCTTCGATTTCGCGCTGTTCATGTTTCACAACGCCAAGGAACAACTGGCGCGCGGCGCCGGCCCCTACTTCTATCTGCCGAAGATGGAATCGCACCTGGAAGCGCGCCTGTGGAACGACATCTTCAAGATGACCCAGGACGAGCTGGGCCTGCCGCAGGGCACGATCAAGGCCACCGTGCTGATCGAGACCATCCTGGCCGCTTTCGAGATGGACGAGATCCTGTACGAACTGCGCGAGCACAGTGCCGGCCTGAACGCGGGCCGCTGGGATTACATCTTCTCCTGCATCAAGAAGTTCAAGCTGGACAAGAATTTCTGCCTGGCCGACCGCCCGAAGGTCACCATGACCGCGCCCTTCATGCGCGCCTACGCGCTGCTGCTGCTGAAGACCTGCCACAAGCGCGGCGCGCCGGCGATCGGCGGCATGTCGGCCCTGATCCCGATCAAGAACGATCCGGAGAAGAACGCCACCGCGATGGCCGGCGTCATCGGCGACAAGTCGCGCGACGCCAACGACGGCTACGACGGCGGCTGGGTCGCCCACCCGGGCCTGGTCGAGCCGGCCATGGCCGAATTCAAGAAGGTGCTGGGCGACCGTCCGAACCAGTTCGACAAGCAGCGTCCCGACGTCGAGGTTACGGCGGCCCAGCTGCTGGACTTCAAGCCGGAAGCGCCGATCACCGAAGCCGGCCTGCGCTACAACATCAACGTCGGCATCCACTATCTGGGCGCCTGGCTGGCCGGTAACGGCTGCGTGCCCATCCACACCTGGGCGCGGCTGATTTCCGCGGTGGCGGCATCTTCCATCAGGTTGTGGATGGG
>CAJYXO010000089.1 GCA_913778765.1 uncultured Massilia sp.
CGCGTCGTCTGCGCCTACCAGATCGAGAAGGTGGCGCAGCCGGCGCGGTACTGGCCCGGCGTGCCGGTCACCGGCCGGGTACGGCCGAAGCTGGCCGGAGCGCCGGCCAGGCATTGCAGGCCCAGGCAAACGTGTTCGACCACGCGCGCCAGGTAGGTGCCTTCGCGCAGGCGCTGGGCGAAGCCGCCCGGCTGGCCGGTCGGCACCAGATGATCGGCCAGCGAAGGCAGCAGTTGGAGCAACGCTTCATTGAACTGCGGGAGCTCGCGGGTCGAGACCCCGTACAGGTCGCCGAGGTCGAGCACGGAAAGCAGGCAGGGGGTATCCGCGTGGATGTTCGGTCCACGCAGGAATCGTTGTTCGAGAATTTGCACAGGACAGTCCTAGGGTTCTTGTTTTTATGCGTCGAGCAGCTGGGAATACAGGCGGGTCGCCATCAGGCCGATCGCCGTGTGGTGCACCGACGGCGTCATCAGGCGGCCCAGCATGGCCATCGCTTCCGGCTTGCCGGGCGCGGACGCCACCTTCTCCTCGAGTTCGCGCAGCTCGGCGTCGCCCTGCATGCTGCCGGCCGCGTGGCGACGGATCAGGCCGCGTTCCGGATAAGCACTGCGGCTGCCGTGCTGGGTCAGGGTCTCGAGCATGCGCTGGCGCGCGCGGTGGCTCAGCACGCGCGTGGTGCGCTGGCTCGCGTCGTCGTCGCGCGCGCTCTGGATCCAGTCCCGCAGCACCTGCTGCTCGTAGGCCGAGAACACGCCGAACATCTCGGCGCGCTCGCCCTGGATCAGGCGCCAGAAGCGGCTGTTCTCGGCATCCTCGCCGCGCTTGATCCAGCCGGCGCTTTCCATCGCCGCCAGGAAGGCCGGCATCTGCTGCGGCTCGCCCAGCCAGTCGTTGATCGAACGCCCGGCGACGCGGCAGTAATCCGAGTGCATGTTGCGGCCGACCGCGGCCTTCGCGCTGAAGATCTCGACCAGTTCCGCTTCCAGGTCGAAGGCGGCGATCACCGAGGTGGTGCAGGCGCCCAGCTCGTTCAGGCGGTAGCCGTCCAGCACGCGCTGGAAGAAGGCGGCCGGGTCGCTGGACTGCGCCATCAGGTTGCGCAGCGCCTGCACGGCCTTGTGCGCGTGGCCGCTGCCGGCGTTGTCGACAGTGACGTGCAGGGTGAAATAATACGGATCGATGCCCAGTTCGTTCAGCTCGTAGGACGTGATCAGGAGGTGCAGCGGCAGCTGTTCGTAGCCGAGGTTGTAGCCGATGACTTCGGGCAGGAAGCGATCCGCGTTCCAGGCCAGCGCCAGCTGGATCGCGCCCTGCACGAAATGCGATTCCGGCAGGCTTTCCCAGTGTTCGCAGCCGTGCGCCGCCAGCAGCCGGCGGTACAGGGTCACGTGGTTCTTGTCCGGTACGCCGTCGCCCAGCTCTTCCAGGTAGGTCTTGATGAGCGGATGAAAATCCGGGTTTTCCCAGCGCGGCAGGGTGCCGTACAGCCAGGCGCCGTCGACCAGCTTGGTCGGCGCCACGCCCTTCAGGAAGTGCAAGGCATGCGATTTGCTGCCGAAGTAGCGGCGCGGCGCACCGTTCTTGCGGGCGCCCAGGTATTCGCGGTAGGCGATGCCGACCGCTTCCGCCTTGCCCTGGATCCAGGCCGGCAGCTGCCAGGCGCCTTCCGGCAGGTCGCAGGGTTCCTGGCGCGCGGCCTCGATCTGGGCCAGCAGGTAATCCTGCGCGGCTTCGCTCCCCGCCTGCGGGTTGTCGAGCAGCGAGAAATACAGGTCTTTCGAGCCGGCGACGGGACGCCCTGCCTGCGCTTGCGGCGCGGTCTCCAGCTCGGGCGTGTCGATAGCGTAAGTCATGGTCATGGATAATCTTTTGGTAAATGTTCTACCAAGATTATCCAGGCTGGGCACGGCGCACGACATCGGTTCGCGGCTCCCCTGGATGTGGGACCAGGATTACAAAAATTGCACGGATTTGTGACGCTGGCGCACAAATGCGGTGCGGGGCGCGCCGGCCATCTGCCGGGGCGCCCCGCTATGTTACGGCAAGTAAGACCTTACCGGATCAGGACTGGGTCACGCCGTGCAGCGCCGAACGGCTGCGGGCATAGCCGAAGTAGACCAGCAGGCCGATCGCGAGCCAGATCAGGAAGGCGATCCAGGTCACCGCGCTCAAGAAGCTCATCAGCGCCAGGCAGAAGATCACGGCGATGGCCGGCACCACCGGCACGCCCGGGCAGCGGAAGGCGCGCTTCAGGTCCGGGCGCTTCTTGCGCAGCACCACGACGGCGACCGACACCAGGCAGAACGCGGCCAGGGTGCCGATGTTGACCAGTTCGGCCAGCACGTTCAGCGGCACGAAGGCGGCGATCACGCCGAACACAATGCCGACCAGCCAGGTGGCGAAGTAAGGCGTGCCGTATTTCGGGTGCACGGTGGACAGCTTGGCCGGCAGCAGGCCGTCGCGCGACATGGCGAACAGGATGCGGGTCTGGCCGTAGGCCATCACCAGCATCACGGTGGTCATGCCGAGGATGGCGCCGAGGTCGGTCAGCGGGGCCAGCCAGTTGACGCCGGCGTGCTGCAGGGCCAGCGAGACCGGATGGTCGACGCCTTCGAACAGCTTGAACGGCACGATGCCGGTCATGATCGCGGACACGATCACGTACAGGATGGTGCAGATGGCCAGCGAACCGATGATGCCGATCGGCAGGTCACGCTTCGGATTCTTCACTTCCTCGGCGGCCGAGGTGACGGCGTCGAAGCCGATGAAGGCGAAGAACACCAGTGCGGCGGCGCTCATGATGCCCGAGGCGCCGAACGGGGCGTACGGCGCCCAGTTGTCGGTGTTGATGTGGCCGAAGCCGAAAATGATGAACAGCAGCACCACCGAAATCTTGATGACCACCATCACATTGTTGACGCGCGCCGATTCGCGCACGCCCAGCGACAGCATCCAGGTCAGGAACAGCATGATGACCAGGGCCGGCAGGTTCATGACGGTATCGACGCCCGGACGCGCGCCCGGCGCGGCGCTCAGGGCCGCCGGCAGGTCGACGCCGACGCTGTGCAGCAGCGACTGGAAATAGCCGGACCAGCCGACCGCCACGGTCGAGGTCGCCAAACCATATTCGAGCAGCAGGTCCCAACCGATCATCCAGGCCACCAGTTCGCCCAGCACCGCATAGCTGTAGGTATAGATCGAACCGGCGATCGGCACCGTGGAAGCGAATTCGGCGTAGCACATGGCCGCGAAGCCGCAGGCGATGGCGGCGACGATGAAGGACACCGTCAGCGCCGGACCGGCGGTCAGGGCGCCGGTGCCGGTCAGGACGAAGATACCGGTGCCGACGATTGCCCCGATGCCCATCAGGATCAGGTCCATGGGCCCGAGCACCTTCTTCAGCCCGCTTGGCTTGGCGGCATGGGCGACCATGTTGTCGAGATTCTTGGTTCTAAAAAGACTCACTGCATTCTCCAATCGATAGTAGATAGAACTCCATGCCTCTTGTAATTTGATGTCTCCTCTGCGGGGGGCATGGGCTGCCGGATTCGCTCTGGTAAGAAGGCGTGCCGGGCAGCAGCAAAAGCGGCATGCCATATTACTCAAAAATTAATCGTTAGAGTAGGAAAAACTCAGCCCAGCGTGCAGATCAGCAGCTCGGGATCGGCGTGGATCCGCAAGGGTATGCCGGCGCAGCCGATGCCGCGGCTGACGAACAGCGGCCCGTTGCCGGCGATCTCGAAGCGTCCGTGGCGGTATTCACGGGAGTAAGGTCCGCTCGGGCGCTTGAGCGGCGTGCCGTTGCGGCTGACGATCTGGCCGCCATGGGTGTGGCCGGCCAGGCCCAGGTCGAAGCGCTGGCCTTCGATATGCCAGAGGCCATCCGGCGAATGCATCAGGTAGATGCGGACCGGCCCGGCGTCGCGGAAGGTGTCCGGCGCCGAAGGCGCGCCGGTCCAGGGATCGTCGATGCCGCAGATGCTGACGTCGCCGAAGGGTGCGGGCAGCGCCACGTTGCGGTTGACCAGCAGCTCGACGCCGGCCTCCGCCAGCGCCGCCGCCACCGCCTCCCTGCCGTTCCAGACGTCGTGGTTGCCCAGCACCGCATAGGTGCCGAGCGGCGCTGTCGCCCGCTCGAGAAAGCGCCGCAGCTGGGCGATGTTATCGGCATCGAAGGAAACATAATCGCCGCCCAGCAGGACCACGTCGGGCTGTTCGGCTTGCAGGCGTTCGAGCAGGGCGTCGAACAGGGCGGGACTGGTCGTCGGCCCGGCGTGGAAATCCGAGGCGAAGGCGATCTTCAAGGACCGCGGCAGGCGCCTGGCGGCGTCGAGTTCGACATGATGGCGCGTGACTTCCAGGCGGCCGTGCCCGCCCATGCGCCAGCTCAGGCCCGCCACCCAGCCATTCATCAGCAGGGCGTTGAGCACACGCTCGGTGGCGTGGCGGATCGGCCGGTGGCGCTTGTCGGGTCGCATGTGGTACTTGTTGCAAAATTGCCACTTTACACCACGGAGGCGGACTTGTGGCGCTTCGATGCTCTACTGTATCCTGCCGCGCATGCTGACACCAGAACAATTGCTGACCTTCCTGGCCGCCGCCGTCCTGCTGACCCTGTCGCCGGGCCCCGACAACATGATGGTGCTCGGCATCGGCATGGCCAAGGGCCGCGCGCGCGGCATGGCCTTCGGTCTCGGCTGCGCTCTCGGCTGCCTCAGCCACACGCTGCTGGCCGTGATCGGCGTCAGCGCCCTGATCGCCGCGTCGCCGCTGGCGTTCACGACACTCAAGGTGTGCGGCGGCCTCTACCTCGCCTGGATGGGCTTCCATGCCATCCGCAGCCGCGGCGGCGCGCATGCCGGCCGCGCCGAAGGCGTCGCCGAGTCCGCGCGCACCCTGTTCCTGCGCGGCGTGTTCGCGAATGCGATCAACCCGAAGGTGGCGCTGTTCTTCCTGTCCTTCCTGCCGCAATTCGTGGTCGTCCAGCGCGGCGACGCCAATGTGCAGACCGCCCTGCTGGGCCTGGCTTTCACGGCCCAGGCGGCCCTGCTGTTCGGCATGCTGGGCTTCTTTTCCGGCAGCGTCGGCGCCTGGCTGCAGCGGCGCCCGCGCGCCGGCATGTGGATGGACCGGATCGCGGGCGCGATCTTCATCGCGCTGGGCCTGCGCCTGATCGTGGCGCGCTGAGCCGTCACCCGCCCGGGCGGGCGTCCCGGTCACGCCTCAGTCCGGCGCCATGTACACGCGTCGACGCTGCGCCGCCGCTTGCCGGGTCTTGCGATCTGGCCCAGCGCTAGCGGGCTAAGGACAAGCTGCCCTGCATCGCCGCAATGTCGATGCCCAGCGGCCCGACGCTGTGGTCGCAGCCGAAACCCGGGGCGCGGGTCGTGTCCCACGCCTTCGACATGGGGCCGGACTGGCCGCCGGAACGGACCGTGGACGTCGGCGGCCGCACCATTGATTTGTGGACCATCACGTCCGCGCTCAAGCCCAAGGCAGGCGCTTCATCTGCATAAAATTGATCGCATTCACGTTTTTGCGCTACATTGCTGGTTTTACGTTTCCACGGGATAGGCTGCTATCCCGCCCGCAGCACGCGAATGCGCGATCTTTCCCTGTTCAAGCACCTGAATGCCGGCTCGCTGGTTACCGTGACCTGCGGGCTGGGCCTGCTCTATGTGGGCCGCGACGTCCTCGAGCCGATCGCCCTCGCCGGCATCCTCAGCCTGGTGATCGCGCCGCTGATCCGCAGCATGCGCCGGGCCGGCATGCCGCAGATGCCGGCGACCATGCTGTCGGTGCTGCTGGCCACCATGTGCCTGGTCGGGGCCGGCATCGTGCTGGCCTTCCAGCTGGTGGCCGTCACCGCCGACCTGCCGAAATACCGCGCGGCGATGCGCACCAAGGTCGCCGCGGTGCGCGAGATGACGGAGCGGCCCTTTGCCCGCATCGAAGCCGAACTGACCGCCGTCGCGCCACAAGGTTCGGCCCCGGCCACCGGCAAGCGCGGCATGACCACCATCACGATCAGCCCGACCCAGCCGATCCCGGTCGAAATCCGCGCGCCGCGACTCACCACCACCGGCGCCCTGACCCGCCTGTTCTCGCTGGCCTGGGGACCGCTCGGCGAGGCCGGCCTGGTGCTGGTGCTGCTGACCTTCATGTTGCTGGAACACGAATCCCTGCGCGACCGCCTGATCCGCCTCGGCGGGCAGACCGAGGTCAGCCGCACGATCCAGGCCCTGGCCGACGCCGCCCAGGGCGTGTCGCGCTTCTTCTTCTCGCAATTCGTCGTCAATGTCACCTTCGGCGCCCTGATCGGGGTGGTGCTGTGGGCCGCCAGCGTGCCGCACGCCGCGCTGTGGGGCGCCCTCAGCGGCCTGCTGCGCTTCGTGCCCTACCTCGGCATCATGGCGGCCGGCGCCGTCATCGCCCTGTTCGTGGCCGCCATCGATCCGGGCTGGACCCTGGCGCTGTCCTGCATGGCGCTGTTCGTCGCCCTCGAACTGCTGGTCGCGAACCTGGTCGAGCCGAAGGTCTACGGCCACAGTTCCGGCCTGTCGCCGCTGGCCGTGATCGTCTCGGCCCTGTTCTGGGGCGCGATGTGGGGCCCGGTCGGCCTGCTGCTGTCGACCCCGCTGACCCTGTGCCTGGTGGTCGCCGGGCGCCACGTGCGCACCCTGGAGCCGGTCACGATCCTGCTCGGCGATGCGCCGGCCGTCTCCGGCGCCCAGCGCTTCTACCAGCGCATCCTGGCCAGCGACATCGCCGCCATCATCGACGACGCCCAGACCTTCCTGGAGCGTTCCAGCTTCGCCCGCTACTGCGACCACATCCTGCTGCCGGGCATCGCCCTGGCGGCCACCGACACCCGCTCGGGCATGATGGAGAAGGCCCAGGAACAGCGGATCCGCGCCGCCATCGCCGACGTCGCCGCGGCCCTGACGCCGGAATCCGGCGGCGAGCCGAAGATGCGGCGCCGGCGCGACATCTCGCTGCTCGACGCCAGCGTCGGCGCCCACCTGCGCCAGATGCGCGAGGCGCGCCTGGGGCGCTGGCAGGGTGCGCTGGACGTGCCGGCCCACTCGGTGGTGCTGTGCGTGGGGCTGGCCTCGGAGCGCGACGACCTGCTCACCGAACTGCTGGTGCGGGCGCTGCGCGAGGCCGACATCGATGCGCGCAGCTTCTCCATCATCGGCGGCGGCGAACCGGCGGGGCCGGGGCGCGCCGACCTGGTGTCGACGGTGTTCATCAATTACCCGGTCGAGACCATGCGCGAGCAGTGGCTGGCGGCGGTCGCCAACCTGCGCGCCGGCCTGCCGGAAGCGATGCTGGTGGCGATCCGCCTGCCCCTGCTCGACCCGGTGCTGACCCAGGCCATGGTGGAGGGCGAAGTCGACATGGTGCTGCGCTCCTTCGAGGAAGCGCTGGCCTTCGTCGCGCCCGAACGCGCACCGCGCGCCTGATCCCGCCGGCCCGCGTCCGGATTTCCCGGCAGCAGCCTGAAACGCGGCGCGGCTTGATCCGCGGCCAAACGCCTGCACATGCCGGTCCCCGCGGTGGCGTACTTGCCCGTATCATCGGATGGCAGCGTGCACGGGAGCGGAAGATGCCGGAGCAGACCGAAATCGACAGACGCAGGAGCCGCAGCGGGCGCGCGCGGCCGGCCGGTGCGCGGCCGGCGCAGGCCAACCGCGTGACCCGCTTCACTTTCTTCCGCCGCACCCTGCTGCTGAACTTCTATCCGGTGCTCACGGTCGCCGCCGGCAACATCATCCTGCTGGCCGTGCCGCAGGCGCGCGAGGCGCTCGGCGCCTTCCGCAGCTTCGGCGACGCCCACCAGGACCTCTGGGCGAATCCCGGCTACTGGATCTTCATCGCGGCGCTGGCCTACTGGTCGCTGACGGCCTGGTATTGCGCGCGCCTGCTGCTGGCCAAGCGCTTTGCCGTCGACAACGTCGGCCAGTGCGCCGACCATGCCTTCGCGGCCGCCGTCAACGCCTGGCTGCCGCGCGCTCTCGGCCTGCTGGCCTGCGTGCCGATCACGCTCCGGTTCGCGCTGCCCGATGCCCCGCCCGGCGCCTGGCTGGCGCCGGCCCTGTACACCGGCGCCTTCCTGCTGCTGGTGGTGCTGCGGCGGCGCCTGGTGAACCGCTGGCTGGGGCGCCAGGCGATGCCGTCTGAAGCATGGGCGCGCGCCCGCGGCACGGCGCCCGTCAGCGTGGTGGCGGTGCTGCTGATGTTCGGCGTGTCGGCGCTGGTGCTGGCGGCGGTCGGCTTCGGCCAGGAAGCGGCCGCACGCGCGCTCGGTGTGCCGGCGCTGCTGCTGTTCGCCTTCGGTTCCTGGACCGTGTTCGGCAGCATCGTCCTGATCTACCTGCCGAAAAGCGCCGGCTGGCCCTCGCTGGCCCTGCTGCCGCTGTTCGCCGCCCTGCTGGCCTCATTCTGGAACGAGAACCACTTTGTCGCCCGCAACGGCGGCGCGCCGCTGCCGGTCGTGCGGCCGCTGCTGGCCGACGATTTCCTTGCCGTGGACCCCGCGCGCGGCCTGCCAGGCGCGGAAATCGTCGGCCAGCAGCGGCCGCACGACCGGCAGCGGCGCGCCGCCGTTGCGGGCGACAAAGTGGTTCTCGTTC
>CAJYXO010000090.1 GCA_913778765.1 uncultured Massilia sp.
TCGAAATCGCCAAGGCTGCGCTGGTGGTGAAGTGCGAACCGACTGAGGTCAGCTTCATCCGGGCTTTCCACCTGATCCAGTTTGAGCTGCACTGGGCAGGCGTGACCAGATCGTATGGAAAACTGCCTGCCTCGATGAAGCATTTGCGAGAAAGGTTGGTTATCCTTCTGAAAGACGAACGGGCTGGCCGCAAATGCGACCGGGCCGTCAAGGCAACGCCGAAGCGTTATGCCGTCCGGAAGGTGACGAGGCTACCTTAACTGAACGGCATTACAGCCTCGGCTGCGGTTTTTTTTTAGAATCCGCCCCAGTGCGCGGCCAGCACCGCCAGCGCCGCCAGCCCGGCGGTCTCGGTGCGCAGCACCCGCGGTCCCATCGACAGGGCCAGCGCGCCCTGGGCCAGCGCCGCTTCTTCCTCCTGCGCGCTGAAGCCGCCCTCGGGGCCGATCAGGAACGTAACGGGGCAGGGCGGCGTCGCACGCGCCCAGCCGGCCAGCGACTGCGTCGCCCGCGGCGACAGCAGGATCCGCACGCCGTCGGCCGGCTGCCCGATGTAACGGCCGAACTCCTGCAGCGGCCCGAGCGCCGCCAGCCGGTTGCGCCCGCTCTGCTCGGACGCCGCCACGATCACGCCTTCCCAGTGCGCATGGCGCTTGCCGAGACGATCGCCCGACAGTTTCACCACCGAGCGCGCCGCCGCCAGCGGCTGGAGCGCCGTCACGCCGAGTTCGACCGCCTTCTCGACGATCCAGTCCATCTTGCTCCCTTCCGGCAAACCCTGGGCCAGGGTCACGGCATACGGCAGTTCGACGTCGGCCGCCTCGAAGGCGACGACTTCCGCGCTGGCGCGGCGCTTGCCGACGTCGAGCAGCCGGGCCCGCGCCTGGCCGCCTTCGCCGTTGAACAGCACGACCTCGTCGCCGGGCTGCTGGCGCACGACGTGCAGGTGGTGGGCGACGGCTTCCGGCAAATCGACGATGGAACCGGCAATCAGGGGCTGGGGGCAGTAGAAACGTGGCATGAACGGCAAGCTGTCTATATCGGGAAGACGGCATTTTAAAGCGTCAGCGTGGTCCTCTGGTAAAATACCCGGTTAAGGCCAGCAGCACCCGGTCACCGCTTTTCTATCCTCAGACTTACCATATCCATGAAACCTGTTCAAACCACCACCCTGATGGCCAACGCGATCCGTGCGCTGGCGATGGACGCCGTCCAGAAAGCCAATTCCGGCCACCCGGGCATGCCGATGGGCATGGCCGAGATCGCCGTTGCGCTGTGGGACGGCCACTATCGCCACAACCCGGCCAATCCGGGCTGGATGAACCGCGACCGCTTCCTGCTGTCGAACGGCCACGGCTCGATGCTGCATTATTCGCTGCTGCACCTGTCGGGTTACGACCTGTCGATGGACGACCTGCGCAACTTCCGCCAGCTGCACTCGAAAACCCCGGGCCACCCGGAAGTGCACATCACCCCGGGCGTGGAAACCACCACCGGTCCGCTGGGCCAGGGCATCGCCAACTCGGTCGGCATGGCGCTGGCCGAGTGGCTGCTGGCGAAGGAATTCAACCGTCCGGGCTTCGACATCGTCGACCACCACACCTACGCCTTCGTCGGCGACGGCTGCCTGATGGAAGGCATCTCGCACGAAGTGGCGTCGCTGGCCGGCACCCTGCGCCTGAACAAGCTGATCTGGCTGTACGACGACAACGGCATCTCGATCGACGGTAAAGTGGAAGGCTGGTTCACCGACGACACCCCGAAGCGCTTCGAAGCCTACGGCTGGAACGTGATCCCGGACGTGGACGGCCACAGCGTCGAAGCCGTCGACGCCGCCATCGCCAAGGCCAAGGCCTCGGACCGTCCGACCCTGATCTGCTGCAAGACCATCATCGGCAAGGGCTCGCCGAACCTGCAGGGCGGCGACAAGGTGCACGGCGCCGCGCTGGGCGAAAAGGAAGTCGCCGCGGTGCGCGAGCACCTGATCTGGGATGCGGTCCCGTTCGACATCCCGGCCCCGATCTACGAAGCCTGGGACCACAAGCAGAAGGGCGCCGAAGACGAAGGCCAATGGAACAAGCTGTTCGACGGCTACCGCGCCCAATTCCCGGAACTGGCGTCGGAATTCGAGCGCCGCATGAAGGGCGAACTGCCGGGCAGTTTCGACGAGACCCTGGCCGCCGCCATCGCCTCGACCGTCGACAAGAAAGAAACCATCGCCACCCGCAAGGCCAGCCAGAACGCGATCCAGGCGCTGGCGCCGGTGCTGCCGGAATTCCTGGGCGGCTCGGCCGACCTGACCGGCTCGAACCTGACCAACTGGAAGGAATCGATCGCCGTCCGTTCGGGCGCCCCGGGCAACCACATCAACTACGGCGTGCGCGAATTCGGCATGGCCGCCATGATGAACGGTATCGCTTTGCACGGCGGCTACATCCCGTTCGGCGCGACTTTCCTGACCTTCTCGGACTACAGCCGCAACGCCCTGCGCATGGCCGCGCTGATGAAGATCCGTTCGCTGTTCGTGTTCACCCACGACTCGATCGGCCTGGGCGAAGACGGCCCGACCCACCAGTCGGTCGAGCACGTGTCCTCGCTGCGCCTGATCCCGAACCTGGACAACTGGCGTCCGTGCGACACCACCGAGTCGATGGTGGCCTGGGGCGAGTCCCTGAAGCGCACCGACGGTCCGGCAACCCTGATCTTCTCGCGCCAGAACCTGCCGTACATGGAGCGTGACGCCGCCACCGTGGCCAACATCGCCAAGGGCGGCTACATCCTGCGCGATTGCGAGAACCCGCGCGCCGTGTTGATCGCCACCGGCTCGGAAGTCGAACTGGCCGTCAACGCCGCCGCGACCCTGGCCGGCCAGGGCATCGCCGTGCGCGTCGTCTCGATGCCGTCGACCGACGTGTTCGAGCGCCAGGAGGCAGGCTACAAAGCGAGTGTGCTGGGCAAGGGCATCCCGCGCGTCGCCATCGAAGCCGGCGTGACCGACTTCTGGTACAAGTACGTGGGCCTGGAAGGCGCCGTGGTCGGCATCGACACCTTCGGCGAGTCGGCGCCGGCGCCGGTGCTGTTCAAGCACTTCGGCTTCACCGTGGACAACGTGGTCGGCAAGGTCAAATCGGTCCTCACCGCTTAACAAGTAATTGATGCATCCGCTGCACGGGCCTGGAGACGGCCCGTGCGATACGATTTTCTTTAATCAGGAGTAGACAATGACGATCAAAGTAGCAATCAACGGCTACGGCCGCATCGGCCGCAACGTGCTGCGCGCTTTCTACGAAGGCGGCAAGAAGCAGGACATCCAGATCGTGGCGATCAACGACCTCGGCAACGCCGAACACAACGCCCACCTGACCCGCTACGACACCACCCATGGCAAGTTCCCGGGCACCGTCGTGGTCGAAGGCGACACCATGATCGTCAACGGCGACAAGATCCGCGTGTTCGCCCAGCGTAACCCGGCCGAAATCCCGTGGGGCGAGCTGGGCGTGGACGTCGTGCTCGAGTGCACCGGCTTCTTCACCACCAAGGAAAAGGCGTCGGCCCACCTGAAGGGCGGCGCCAAGAAGGTCATCATCTCGGCGCCGGGCGGCAAGGACGTCGACGCGACCATCGTCTACGGCGTCAACCAGGACGTGCTGAAGAGCACCGACACCGTCATCTCGAACGCTTCCTGCACCACCAACTGCCTGGCCCCGCTGGTCAAGCCGCTGCACGACGCGATCGGCCTGGAAACCGGCCTGATGACCACCGTGCACGCCTACACCAACGACCAGGTGCTGACCGACGTCATGCACGAAGACCTGCGCCGCGCCCGTTCGGCCACCCAGTCGATGATCCCGACCAAGACCGGCGCCGCCGCCGCGGTCGGCCTGGTGCTGCCGGAACTGAACGGCAAGCTGGACGGCTACGCGATCCGCGTGCCGACCATCAACGTGTCGATCGTCGACCTGTCCTTCATCGCCAAGCGCGACACCACCGTTGAAGAAATCAACAAGATCATGAAGGACGCGTCGGAAGGCGCCCTGAACGGCATCCTGACCTACAACACCGAGCCGCTGGTGTCGGTCGACTTCAACCACAACCCGGCCTCGTCGAACTTCGACGCCACCCTGACCAAGGTCTCGGGCCGTCTGGTGAAAGTCTCGTCCTGGTACGACAACGAGTGGGGCTTCAGCAACCGCATGCTGGACACCACCGTGGCCCTGATGAGCGCCAAGTAATTCCCTGCGCCGGCATCGCTGGCACACGCAAGAACCACCCCTGTACCGGTCACGGTCCAGGGGTGTTTTTTTAAGTATTTACGATTGCGAAAACTGTCACAGATTGTTTCAAAAACACAACGCGAGATACGTTTTCTTACAGAAACCGAACAAAAACCTACAAAAATCGATGACCCTCGGCGACACTCTATCGGTGCACATATGTCATGCACATAACAATTAAATGCCGAGGGATTCAACTTGAACAAGCAACTCATCCTGAAACGTAGCGTCATCGCCGTGGCGGTGGCGCTCGGGGGAACGTCGATCACGTTCGCCCAAACTGTAAGCGGAAGTGGCAGTGACGGTAGCACCGGTAACGGAGACAAGGGCCAGATGCAGCGCGTGGTCGTCACGGGCTCGAACATCAAGCGTACCGATAAGGAAGGCACCGCTCCGGTCAGCGTCATGACCGCGCAGGACATCAAGGCCACCGGCGCCACCACCGTCTCGGACCTGATGAAATACGTGCCGTCGATGGGTTCGGACGGCAACCAGGACTTCAACGGCGGCGCAAGCTTCGCCAAGGGCGCCGCGACCGCCTCGCTGCGCGGCTTCGGCTCCTCGTCGACCCTGGTGCTGCTGAACGGCCGCCGCATGAACCCGGCGCCGTATGCCGACCCGAACACCGGCAACTCGGTCATCTATGACCTGAACAGCATCCCGGTTTCGGCCATCGAGCGTATCGAAGTGCTGCAGGACGGCGCTTCCGCGGTCTACGGCTCGGACGCCATCGCCGGCGTCATCAACTTCATCCTGAAGAAGAGCTACAACGGCGCCGAAATCTCGGCGCGCGGCGGCGCCAACGACGACGGCAACTTCGCCAAGAAGGGCGCGAACGTCATCTTCGGCAAGGGCGACCTGGACAACGACGGCTACAGCTTCATGGTCACCGCCGACCTGATGCAGCGCGACCGCACCGCGCGCAAGGATGCCACCGACATCGAATACGAGCAGTACCAGATCATGAACGGGCGTTACCGTTCGAACTACTCGACCTATGTGTCGCAGTACCCGACCATCGCCAAGGAAAGCCGTCCAGGCAGCGCCAACTTCGGCGTGACCAAGGCCACCGCACCGACCAACCTGATCTTCAGCACTGCCTGCCCGGCGTCGGAACAGATTACCCTTGGCGAAAAGGACGGCCTGAACCCGCTGACCAGCACCATCCTCGGCCGCACCGTCTGCAACTACGACGCGGCCCAATACGATGAAGCCCAGGGCTGGGGCAAGGACATCAACATCCTCAGCCATGGCGAATTGAAGCTGGGCCGTGACGTTGTCGCCTTCGCCGATCTCGGCTATTCGCGCAACGAACGCCGCTACACCGGCGCGCCGATCAGCATCGGCACCACCAGCGTCACCAACTTCATGTCGACCGGCGTCGCCACGCCGTACCAGACCATCCTGCCGATCGGCCATCCGGACAACCCGTTCACCGATGCGCGCGCGTCTGCCTACTACCGCTTCACCAATCTGAACGGCGACTCGTCGTCGATCAACGAAGGCGTTCGCGCCCTCGCTGGCCTGCGTGGCACGCACTTTGGCTGGGACTGGGAAAGCGCCCTGCTGTGGAACCGTGCCCAGCGCGACGACATCACCAACGGCCGCCTGTATCTGCCGGTCCTGCGCACCATCATGACCCAGAACCGTTCGCTGGCGTCGGTGGCTGCCGATCCGAACCTGAGCCGTAACATCCTGACCGACAACCGCTCGCAGATCAGCCAGTGGGACCTGAAGGGCTCGCGCGAGTTCGGCCAGCTGGCTGGCGGTGCGATCGGCGTTGCCGCCGGTATCGAGGTCCGCCGCGAAACCGCCAACCTGACCCCGAACGCTGACGTTGCCGCTGGCAACATCTACGGCTTGTCGAACACCATCCTGCAAAGCGGCCGTACCGTCAAGTCGGCCTTCGCCGAAGTCCGTATCCCTCTGCTGAAGAGCCTGGAAATCGACGCAGCCGGCCGGGTCGACAAATACCCGAACCTGAAGTCGAACTTCGTGCCGAAGGTCGGCGCCAAGTGGACCGTCAGCGACATGGTCGCGTTCCGCGGCACCTATGCTGAAGGCTTCCGTGCTCCGTCGCTGAACCAGGTCGTGCCTGGCGGCGCCCAGTTCTTCCTGCGTAACGTCTGGGATCCGAAGCGTTGCGGACCCGACCACCAGACCCCGCTGCCTGGCGGCGCCACCGTCACCGATTGCGCGATCAACATCGCGGGCATCGGCGGCTTCAATCCGGACCTGAAGCCGGAAGAATCGAAGACCTGGAACCTTGGCCTGATCTTCTCGCCGACCAGCCGCTTCGACGTGACGCTGGACTACTTCCACATCAAGCGCACCAACGAAATCGTGCTGGGCAGCGCATTCGACGCGCTGAAGAACGAAGACCGCTTCCCGGCGAACGTGACCCGTAGCCAGACCAGCCAGTTGGTGGACGCTTCCGGCAAGCCGATTCCGGGTACCGGCCAGCTGCAGATGGTGGCCACGCCGTGGATGAACCAGGGCATGACCGAAGAAGCCGGCGTCGACATCGAAGGCCACTACCGTCTGAAGCTGGGCACCTATGGTTCGTTGTCGAACACCCTGCGCGCCACCTACGTCCAGACCTACAAGATCCAGCAGTATCCTGGCGATCCGGTCAACAACGTGGCAGGCACGATTCCGGGCCTGAGCGACTGGCTGCTGAGCACCGGCACCGCGATGCCGCGCTGGAAGAGCAACTGGACCACCAACTGGACCCGCGGCGATCATAACGTGACCGCGTCGGTGAACTACGTCGGTCCGGTTTCGCTGCTGCGCCGCTTCGATGGTGAGACCAAGTATCCGCAGCCGTTCTGCCATTTCGGCAAGGCCCAGCCGACCGACGCCGCGCCGGACCGCGATACCTCGAACCAGCTGTATGAAGTGTTCTATCCGAAGTGCTCGATCAAGGAGTGGGTGACTGTCGGCCTGGGTTACACCTACACCGGCTTCAAGCACTGGACCCTGAGCGGTAATATCCAGAACCTGTTCGACACCAAGGCGCCTTACGATCCGAACAACACGGCAGCAGGTTTCAACGAAGACCTGCACAACCCGTACGGCCGTTACTTCAACGTCAGCGCGCGTTACGTGTTCTAAGCGTTGATGCGATACCAGCCCGGCTTACCGGGCCGGTCAGCAAAAAGCCCGCGGAGTCGCTTCCGCGGGCTTTTTTTCGTTTTGCATACTCTCAGCCTGGAGGCTTGCCATATTAGTTATCATTATGCATAGTCATTCCGAGTAGCAAGCAATTGTTAACCAGCCCGCGATGCTGCCGACCCGCGCAGGGATTGGGAAACAAAGGTCGGAAACCCAATGGAGAACCGAAATGGAAGTCGTAGAACGCATCCTCGGCAAGATCGTGGGAAGAGAACTCAACCAGGAAGAAATGGAACTGGTATCGGGCGGCATTTTCGAGTGCCCGAAAACGCTGTACTACTCGGAATCGGATTTTGCCAACACTGGCGTCCGTTGTGACGAATATAACTGAATGAATTTGCCCGACTTGTAAAGCGGGCATGCATGAAAAAAGCCGCACAGCATCACGCTGCGCGGCTTTTTCTTTTTCGCTGCCGAGGCTTATTTCGTCTTCGGCCAGGGCGTCAGGATCTCGAAGCCGTCGCGGGTGACGGCGATCATGTGTTCCCACTGCGCCGACAGCGACTTGTCGGCCGTGACCACGGTCCAGCCGTCGTCGAGCTGGTCGACGTCGGCCTCGCCGGCGTTCAGCATCGGCTCGACGGTGAAAGTCATGCCTTCCTTCAGCAGCAGGCCGGTGTTCGGGCGGCCGTAGTGCAGCACCTGCGGGTCTTCGTGGTAGACGCGGCCGATGCCGTGGCCGCAGTATTCGCGCACCACCGAAAAGCCGTTCTTTTCCGCCAGGGTCTGGATCGCGTGGCCGACGTCGCCCAGGCGCGCGCCCGGTTTCACCGTGCGGATGCCGGCCATCATGGCGTCGAAGGTGACGTCGACCAGGCGCTTCGCCTCGGGGGCGGGCGTGCCGGCGAAGTACATGCGGCTGGTGTCGCCGTGCCAGCCGTCCTTGATCACGGTGACGTCGATGTTGATGATGTCGCCGTCCCGCAGCACTTCCTTCTCGCTCGGGATCCCGTGGCAGACCACCCCGTTCACCGAGGTGCACAGGGTTTTCGGGAAGCCGTGGTAGCCGACGTTGGCGGGCGTCGCCTTCTGCACCTTGCGGATGTATTCGTTGCAGCGCCTGTCGAGCTCCTCGGTCGAGACGCCGGGCTGGACGTATTCGCCGATCATTTCCAGCACTTCGGCGGCCAGGCGGCCCGCCACGCGCATCTTCGCGATGTCTTTGTCGTTCTTGAATTTGATGACCATGATGTCGATTTCTGGGGGAATCCTGGAATGATACCCTCAATGAAAAATGCCCGCCGGGCGAACCCGGCGGGCATCTGGGCTACGTTGACGCTCTAAGCGATATTAGAACGACTGGTTGTAGCGGACGTAGAAGAAGCGGTCGATTGGCTTGTCCGGATCGACCGACGACGAGGACGCCTGGCCCGACAGGGCTGCCTGGTAGGTGATGCGCGGCTTCTTGTCGAACAGGTTGTTCACGCCGGCCTGGATCTGTGCTTTCCATGGCAGCTTGTAGCCCACGTTCACGTCGTGGAACGTGAGCGAACCCTGGCGGTTTGCACCGGTGCCCCAGCTTGCCGGGAACTCAGGCATGTTGCACTCGGTCTCGTCCCAGCACTGGTCCTTGATCGGGCTGAAGTAGCGGGCGGTCCAGGTGGCGCTCCAGTTACCCATGGTCCAGTCCAGCGACAGGTTCGACTTCACGCGGTTGTAGAAGAACTCGCCGGCGTAGTCGGTCCAGTCGCCATCGTCCGTGCTACGCACCTTGAACGAATTGGTGTACGAGGTGTCCGAACGCAGGGCGAAGCGGCCGTAAGGGGTCATCGGGAAGCGATAGGCCAGCGACAGGTCCAGGCCCGAGGTTTCCAGGCGGCCCAGGTTGGCGTTGCCACGCTCCAGGTAGGTGATCTCGTGGGTGACCGGATCGCGGACGATCGAGGTGCAGAACGACGGGGCGTTCTCGACGTAGCACTGGTTGGCGATGTAGCTGGCGTCGACCGCGGTGATGCGGTTGTTCACGTTGATCTTGTACCAGTCCAGCGATGCCGACGCACCCGGCAGCCAGGACGGGCTGTACACGAAGCCCACGGTCTTGGTGATCGCGGTTTCAGGTTGCAGCGACGCGTTGCCGGCGCCGGCCTGGAACGGGAACGGAGCCTGCGAACCGCCGGCGCTGGTGATTGGCACGCCGCTCTGGTCCAGCTGGCGGAAGGTCCCCGGGACGCCTGCGGCCGCGCAACGCGCTGC
This sequence comes from uncultured Massilia sp., assembly GCA_913778765.1. Classification (GTDB taxonomy): domain Bacteria; phylum Pseudomonadota; class Gammaproteobacteria; order Burkholderiales; family Burkholderiaceae_D; genus Telluria. The sequence goes on from CAJYXO010000090.1 coordinate 9,642, forward strand.
CACGGCCGGGTTCTTCGACGCTTCGCCGAACTTGGAATCGCACGGGTCGATGTACTGGTCGAAGGTCTGCTGGCCGCCCCCGAAGGTGTCGCCCACGGTCGGCGCACGGAAGCCCTGTGCGTAGGTGCCACGCGCCAGCACGTCCTTGATCGGCTTCCACATGAAGCTGAACTTGCTGTTGTTGGTGCTGCCGAAGTTGCTGTAGTCGGAGTGACGGGTCGCCAGGTCGATCGACAGCAGCTGTGCCAGCGGCACGTTCTTCAGAATCGGAACTGCCAGCTCGAGGTAGGCTTCCTTGACGGTGTAACGGCCGTAGGTCGAGTTGCCGGCCAGATCGGTCGAGTAGCCCGACTGCTCGAACTGACCCGGACGGTCGTAGCCGCTGACGGTACGGTGTTCCAGGCCGCCTGCAATGCCCAGTTCGCCTGCCGGCAGGTTCATGATGGAGCCGCTCAGGTTGGCGGTCCAGCTGTTAGTGGTGCTGCCGTAGCTTGCCTGACCAGTCGACATCACGTAGTCGAGCGCAGCTGGGTTCGATGCCGACGGGCCGCCGAGCAGATCGAACGGTACGCACTCGGACAGCGACAGCGGCGCGCCCGGGGTGCCGCACTGGACCACGCCGGAAGCGTTGCGGAACGACGGGCCGACGGCTTTCTTGAGGTTGATCAGATTCAGGTTGCCGGTGCCCAGCACGGAACCGCTGACGGCGCTGTGGTTGTAGCCGACATCCCAGTTCCAGGCGCGGCCGATCAGGTTCAGCTCGCCCGACAGGGTCGCATCGATGTGGATGGTGCGGTTTTCGTTCTCGGTAACGCGCGGACGCTCGATCGTGCGGCGGTAGAAGAACAGGTCTTCGCCGCCAGTGCCGCCGAGGGCCTGGTTGCCGTACGGGTTGAAGTAGCTGTCCTTGTCGATGTAGACCGGGAAGTCAGGCTGGCTCAGGCTGTTCAGCGGGTAACCGGCGACCTGCGAGGTCGAGGTACGCTGGGCGAACATGGCGGTCGTACGGAACAGGGTGTTGTACGGCAGCTGGACTTCACCCTTGGTGAAAATGGTGTCCAGCTTGGTCGGCATGTTGAACTGCATCTGGCTCGACGAGTTGAACTTGTCGTCCGGCGAGTTCGCAAACGTGTGGTAGCTGCTCTGCAGGTTCGACGGCTGGCCGACGCCATCGCCGAAGTAGGAACCGGTGTGGTTCAGAAATTTGTTGAAGCCGGTCGCGCTGCCGCCGGCGCTGACCTGGCGAATGCGGCCCCACGGACCCGCGCCGAGATTGTCTTCTTTGTGGGTGCCGTAGCTGAAGGCGGTTTCCGGACGATCCTTGGCCCAGACCGCACCCTGTTCGGTGTGCGAGATGCCGAACATCAGGGACGCGGTATCCGTGCCGGCGCCGTAGGCCAGCGAGAAGTCCTTGGACTTGCCGTCGCCGTTCTTTTCGTTGGCGCCGGTGTACAGGCTGATCTGTGCGCCTTCCAGCGATTTCTTCAGGATGATGTTGACCACGCCGGCGATCGCGTCCGAGCCGTAGATCGAGGAGGCGCCATCCTTCAGCACGTCGATACGGTCGATCATCGACGACGGGATGGTCGACATGTCGGTGTAGCCGTTGACGCTGGCGGTCCAGCGCTTGCCGTCGACCAGCACCAGCAGACGGTTCGAACCCAGGTTGCGCAGGTTGATGTACTGGCCGCCGTTTTCCCGGTTCGAGACCAGGGAGCCACCCTTGCTGAAGTCCGGCGAACCGGCCGACGACAGGTTGTTCAGAATGTCGCCGACGGTAACCAGACCGGTCTTCTGGATCTGTTCCTGGGTGATGACCTGCACAGGCTGTGCGGTCTCGAGGTCGACTGCGCGAATGCGCGAGCCGGTCACTTCGACGCGCTGCATCGAAGTCGGCTGCTGCGGTTGCGCTTCCTGGGCGTAAGCTGCTTGCACGCCGAAGGCGACACCACCCAGGCAGATCAGGCGGACCGACCGGGATAAGACTTTTTCCATCATGTTTGCAAAACTCCTAGGGTTAGGGCACGGCGAACTGATCAAGCTCTCCGTAAAAAATTGCTGCCGCTATCGCGGCTTATTTTGAAACAATGCAAAAGTACACATATTCCAAGCTAGCAATAAAATCATCTCGTGAAGGGCGCTGTCAATAAAATGCGGAGAATGATTTTCATTGTTGCTATTTTGCGTAAATACAAACATTCTTTTTGGGAAAGTTGTATTCATCTGAAAAATTTTACTTAATTCAATGGTTTCTTTACAAAATTGTTTATAGAACATTGAAAAGCAGCTCGTGCAGTGTGTCATCGGCTCCATGCTTTGCAAAGGCAGCACGCGGCAAATTATGCATATTGAGCAAATTCTCTTGAGAACATGTGACTTTTCCGCAACGGACAGCCATAAAAAATGCCCGCCGGACATAAGGTCGGGCGGGCATTGCGGGATGCGCGGGCTGCCGCCCGCACACGGTCTTGCTGTCAGAACTGCTGGTTGTAGCGCACGTAGAAGAAGCGGTCCAGTGGGCGTTCCGGATCCACGGACGACGACGAGGAATTGCCGCCCAGCGAGCTTGCCGCATCGTAGACCACGATCGGCTTGCGGTTGAACACGTTGTTGGCGCCGACCAGCAGCTTGCCCTTCCACGGCAGGTTGTAGCCGATCGACAGGTCGCTGTACACCATCGCGCCCAGCTTCGAGTAACCGGTGCCCCAGCTTGCGGTATCGGTCGCGTTGCTGCACTCCAGGTTGTTGACGGCGCTCCAGCAGTGCACCTTCACGCCGCTATAGTAGCGCGACGACAGGGTGGCGTTCCAGTTGCCCAGGTTCCAGTCCAGCGACAGGTTCGACTTCACGCGGTTGATGCCGAATTCGCCGGCATAGTTGATGAAGTCCGAGGTCGCGGTGCTCTTGATCTCGTAGCGGTCGGTGTAGGTCGACTCGGAACGGAGACCGAAGCGGCCATACGGCGTGGTCGGGAAGCGGTAGGCGAAGGTCAGGTCGAAGCCACGGGTGCCCAGTTCGCCCAGGTTGGCGTTGCCACGCGACAGGCTGGAGATCTGGCCGGTCGAATCACGCTTGATCTTGTCGCAGAAATTCTGGACGCCGTTGACGTAGCACTGGTTGATCTCGTAGACAGCCGACACCGCAGTGATGCGGTTCTTCACGTGGATGTCGAAATAGTCGACCGACACCGAGGCGCCGCTCAGCCACGAAGGGCTGTACACCAGGCCGAAGGTCTTGGTGGTGGCGGTTTCCGGGGTCAGCGAATCGTTGCCGGCGCCGGTGTTGAATGGCACCGGGGTCTGGGCGCCCGCGGCCGGGACCGGCGCGCCGGCCTGGTTCACCTGGCGGAAGTTGGCCGGCACGCCGGCGGCGGTGCAGCGCGCCTTGACGGCCGGGTTCTTGGCCGCTTCGCCGTACAGGCTGTCGCAGGCGTCGAGGTAGGAGTCGTAGGACTGCGAGCCGCCGCCGAAGGTGTCGCTCAGGGTCGGAGCGCGGAAGCCTTCGGCATAGGTGCCGCGCGCCAGCAGGTCACGGACCGGCTTCCACATCACGCTGGCCTTGCTGTTATGGGTGCTGCCGAAGTTGCTGTAGTCCGAATAGCGCGAAGCGACGTCGAGGCTCAGCGATTGCACGAACGGCATGTTCTTCAGCAGCGGGACGTTGAACTCCAGGTAGGCTTCGCGCACGGTGTACTTGCCGTAGGTGGCGTTGCCCGCCAGGTCGGTCGAGTAGCCCGACTGTTCGAACTGGCCCGGGCGGTCGTAGCCCTTGATCGAGCGGTGTTCGAGGCCGGCGGCCATGCCGACGGCGCCGGCCGGCAGGTTGAACAGTTCGCCGGTGATGTCCGCGGTGGCGCTGTTGATGGTCGAGCCATAGGTGGCCTGGCCGGTCGACATCACATACTTCAGGGCGGCGTCGGTGGATGCCGACGGGCCGCCCAGAATGTCGAAGGGCACGCATTCGGCCAGCGCGATCGGGGCCGCGGCGGTGCCGCACTGGACCTGGCCGCCAGCATTCAGGAAGGACGGGCCGAGGGCTTTCTTGAGGTTCAGCAGGTTCAGGTTGCCGGTCGAGAGCACGGTGCCCGAAATGGCGCTGTGGTTATAGCCCACGTTCCAGTTCCAGGCCTTGCCCATGACCGAGAAGTCGCCTTCCAGAACGGCGTCGATGTGCAGCGTGCGGTTCTCGTTTTCGGTCACGCGCGGCACTTCGATGGTGCGGCGGTAGAAGAACAGGTCCTGGCCCTTGCCGGCGCCGGCCACCTGGTTGCCGTAGGGGTTGTAGTAGCTGTCCTTGTCGATATAGACCGGATACTTGCTCTGGGTCAGGGAGTTGAGCGGATAGCCGGCGACCTGGCGCGACGAAACGCGGTCGGCGTACATCGCGGTGGTGCTGAAACGCATGTCGTACGGCAGGGCGATGCTGCCCTTGCTGAACAGGCTGGTCAGGCGGGTTGGCGACGTATACATCATCTGCGACGTCGAGTTGAAGGTGTCGGCGTCGGCGTTGGCGTAGGCGTGGTAGCTGGCCGGGTTGCGCGAGCTGGAGCCGGTGCCGTCGCCGTTGAATGAGCCGGTGTGGTTCAGGTAGTTGTTGAAGCCGGTCGCGGCGCCGCTGGCGCTGACCTGGCGAATGCGGCCCCAGGGGCCCGTGCCGAAGCCCGAGTTGAAGTGGGCCGGGCCGCTGCTGTAGGCGGTGATCTCGCGGTCACGTGCCCACACGACGCCCTGGTCACTGTGGCTGAGGCCGAACATCAGGCTGGCCTTGTCGTCGCCGGTGCCGTAGCTGAGCGAGTAATCCTTGGTCTTGCCGTCGCCGCCATGCTGGTTGGCGCCTTCATACACGCTGGCCTGGCCGCCCACCATGGTCTTCTTGAGGATGATGTTGACCACACCGGCAATCGCGTCCGAACCGTAGATCGAGGACGCGCCGTCCTTCAGGATCTCGATGCGCTCGATGAACGCCGACGGGATGGTCGACATGTCGGTGTAGCCCGCCACGGTCGCGGTCCAGCGCTTGCCGTTGACCAGCACCAGCAGGCGGTTCGAACCGAGGTTGCGCATGTTGATGTACTGGCCGCCCTGTTCACGATTCGAGGTCAGGGTCGCGCCCTTCGAGAACGCCGGGGTGCCGGCGGCGGACAGGTTGTTGATGATGTCGCCCACCGTGACCAGGCCGGTCTTCTGGATCTGCTCCTGGGTCATCACCTGGACCGGTTGTGCCGTCTCCAGGTCGACCTGGCGGATGCGCGTGCCGGTGATTTCGACGCGCTGCGGCGTTTCCGCGGTGGTCTGCGCCTGGGCAATGCTGCTCATCGCCTGGATGGCGACTGCGACTGCCATGGCGATTTTGGTACGTTGTTGCATGAATTCTCCAATCTGGGCTGTGCCGGCCCGGCGGTTCGTGGCCACCGAGCGATTTTTTTGATAGCGATGGCGTCGTCCGCATCGGCGCGCAAGGAGCCGCCGCGCGTACATACGCGACAGCTATGAAATCATTCTGTATTGACATCCGTCAATACAAATTATGGGATGAGAGTAAGGGTGGACAAAAAGCAACATGACGCAACGCAACATGCACTGCGCGAGAGCGGCGGTGCATGCAACTGGTGCGGAAAATCCCGGCGCCGGTGCGCCGGTCAAAGGGAGAAGAGAAGGGCTCAGCCGCCGAAGCAGGCCTGCCACAGCAGCATGACGACTTCGGCGTGGGGCGCCACCAGGGCCGGGTCGACGCGGGCCTGTTCCTGGCCCTGCAGGCGCACCTGGTGCTGCAGCCGGCGCATCAGGCGGTAGGCGTCGGCCGCGCCCTGGGCCAGGGCCGGGTCGATCAGGCCGAGCTCGGCGCACATGCGCAGCAGGGCGATGTTGCCCTTGTTGGCGGTCAGCTGCGGGTGGGCGAAGGCGTGGCGCAGGACCAGGTACTGGACGATGAATTCGAGGTCGATCATGCCGCCATCGTCCTGCTTCAGGTCGAAACGCTCGCTCGTGTTCGGATGGGCGTCGTGCATGCGCTTGCGCATCTTGACCACTTCTTCGCGCAGTTCGGCTTCGCGCCCGCCGCGGTCCTGGCGCAGCACTTCTTCGCGGACCGCTTCGAAGCGCGCACCGATGGCGGCGTCGCCGGCGCAGAAGCGGGCGCGGGTCAGGGCCTGGTGCTCCCAGATCCAGGCCGAGCTGCGCTGGTAGCGCTCGAAGGCGCCCACCGACGAGACCAGCATGCCGCTGGCGCCGTCCGGGCGCAGCGCGGTGTCGATGTCGAACAGGATGCCGGCCGGTGTGTGGGTCGTCATCCAGGTGATGAAGCGCTGGGCCAGCCTGGCGTAATTGCCGGGCGCCTCCTGGTCGTCGTCGTCGAACAGGAAGATCACGTCGAGGTCGGACACATAGCCCAGTTCCTTGCCGCCCAGCTTGCCGTAGGCGATCACGGCGAAGCGCGGCGCCTCGCGGTGGCGCTTCGGGATGGTAAGCCAGGCGCGCTGCACGACCTCGTGCACGATCAGGTCGGCCAGCGCCGACAGGTGGTCGGCCAGGCGCTCGACCGACAGCTCGCCGGCCAGGTCCAGGGCCAGCAGGCGGAACTGCTGGGCATGGAGGGCTTCGCGCAGGATGTCGAGCTGGTGTTCGGTGTCCCCGGCGGCGGCGTCGAGCTGGGCGGCCAGGCCGGCGGCGACCGGCGCCAGGTTGTCGACGGCGCCGTTGTTGCGGTCGTCCAGCAGCTCGTCGAGCAGGATCGGGTGCTGGGTCAGGAAGGTGGCGGCCCAGCCGCTGGCGTTGATCATGCGGATCACGCGCTCCAGCGTGTGCGGATACTCGGTCAGCAGCGCCAGGTAGGCCGAGCGGCGCGCGATCGCCTCGAAGAAGTCGAGCAGGCGCCCGAGGGTGGCGGCATGGCTGCCGAGGCCCGCTTCGCGCACCACCGTGGCGATTTGCGCCAGCGCGGTGTCGACCAGGGAGGCGAGCTTGTTGCGGCTGGCTTCGGGCAGGGTCTGCAGGCGCGGCGCCTGCCAGGTCGCGACCAGGCGCGCGGCCGCCTCCTGCGGGCGGTCGAAGCCCAGGCCGGCGAGCTGCTGCGCGATGGCATCGGTGTTTTCCGGGTCGTTCAGGGACGGGCTGACGCTCGCCGCCGGGGCGGCCTGCTCGGCGCCCTTGTCGGCGAAGATCGCATCGAACTGCGCGGCCACGAAGGCGCGCTGCTCGTCCAGGCGCGCCAGCAGCGCGGCTTCGTCGGGCAGGCCCATCATCCGCGCCACCGCCAGCCGGTCTTCGGGCGAGGCGGGGAGGGTGTGGGTCTGGGCGTCCTCCAGGTATTGCAGGCGGTGCTCCAGATTGCGCAGGAAGGTGTAGGCGTCCAGCAGCTTCTCGACCGTGTCGGCCGGCAGCAGTTCGCGCTCCGCCAGCAGGCGCAGGGTCTTGCGGGTCGAGCGCTCGCGCAGGGCCGGATCGCGCCCGCCGCGGATCAGCTGGAACACCTGGGCCAGGAATTCGATCTCGCGGATGCCGCCGCGGCCCAGCTTGACGTTGTGGCTGCGCTCCGGGTGCAGGCGCTCCTGGCGGTTCACTTCGGCGCGGATCTGGGCGTGCATGGTGCGGATCGCGTCGATCACGCCGAAGTCCAGGTAGCGCCGGAACACGAAGGGCCGGACGATGGCATCGAGGGCGGCGATGTCGACCTCGTCGCCGGTGACGGCGCGGGCCTTGACCCAGGCATAGCGTTCCCACTCGCGGCCCTGGACGATCAGGTAGTCTTCGACCATGTTCAGGCTGGCCGCCAGCGGCCCCGACTTGCCGTTCGGGCGCAGCGCCATGTCGACCCGGAAGGTGAAGCCGTCTTCGAGGATCTCCGAGAGCGCGCCGATCAGCTTTTTTCCGAGGCGGATGAAGAATTCGTGGTTCGACAGCGTGCGCTGGCCCGGTCCGGCCTGGGTGTCGCCGTCTTCCGGGTACACGAAGATCAGGTCGATGTCCGAGGACACGTTCAGTTCGCCGCCGCCGTGCTTGCCCATCGCCAGCACCATCATTTGCTGGGGACGGCCGGAGTCCTGGCCGACCGGGACGCCGTGGATGGCCGTCAGCTCGTCCATCAGCTCGGCCAGGTGGGTCTGGACGGCAAAGTCGGCGAAGCGGCTCATGGCGGTGACGACCTCGTCCAGGTCGGCGCGGCCGTCGAGGTCGCGCTGGATGATGGCGCAGATCAAGAGGTTGCGCAGGCGGCGCATGGCCCGCCCCAGCGGCAGCCTGGCGCCGTGCGGACCGGCGATCGCCTCGGCTTCCAGTGCTGCGCCGAAATCGAGGGATGCCAGCGATAATTCGCTCATGGCGGCGAGGCGTCCGGCACGCGCCGGGTCGGCGCCGAGCCAGCGTTGGAGGAAGCGTGAGGCGCTAGCGGGGGAATTCATAGGGCGGATCCAGACAAGTTTGAACCTTCCGGGAGGCGTGCTATGCGGTAAAATTGCCCGCCATGCTGCCCTGGGTCAGCGTGATGGTAAGGTAGACGCCGCGAGCCTTGCAAGCGCTTCTCTTATTTATAGATTAATTACGGCGACGCCATTATTTGAGCACCCTGATGCACAACCCGGAACCGCAGGCCGAGCGAGGAGACGAGAACCGGCACGCAGCTGATGCGCATGTCGCGGACCCGGCTATGGCGCCGCCTGGACCGCATCAGGCCGGTGCGCCGCTGCCGCTGTCCGAACGCTGGCACCGCCTGCAGGCGGCCTACCGCTATGCCAACCTGGCCTCGCATCACGTGCTCGGCTTCACGGTCAAGGCCCTGCTGCTCGCGTATTTCACGTTCATGCTGCTGTTCCTGGCGCTGCGCTGGGCAATCCTGCCGAATATCGACCTGTACAAGCCGGACATCGAACGCGCCGCCAGCCGCGCGCTCGGCAACCAGGTCACGATCGCCCGCGTCTACGCGTCCTGGCGCGGCCTGCATCCGAACCTTTACCTGGGCGACGTGCGCCTGCGCGACCGCGAAGGCCGCCAGTTGCTGCTCCTGCCTTCGGTGTCGGCCACGCTGTCGTGGTGGTCGGTGGCGGCGCTCGAGCCGCGCTTCGAGAGCCTCGAGATCAACCGCCCCGAGCTCGACGTGCACCGCACGCCGGACGGGGTGTTCTGGGTGGCCGGGGTACGCATCGACCCGAACCGCAAGGAAGCGGACAGCGGCGGCGGCGCCGACTGGCTGCTGCGCCAGCGCGAGATCGTGATCCGCGAAGGCCGCCTGTCCTGGACCGACCAGCTGCGCGCCGCGCCCGTGCTGGACCTGTCGGACGTCACCATGGTGCTGGAGAACCGCTGGACCGCGCACCGCTTCGCCCTGAAGGCCCGTCCGCCGGCCGGCCTGTCGGACCCGCTCGACGTGCGCGCCCGCTTCAGCCATCCGGCCTTCGGCGCCCGGGCCTCGGACCCGAGCCGCTGGAAAGGCGAGCTGTATGCGGACCTGCGCAACACCGACCTGGCCAGCTGGAAGCCGTACATCGCCTATCCCTTCAACCTCGATGCCGGCCGCGGTTCGGTGCGCGCCTGGCTGAACTTCGACCACGCGCGCCTGGCCGGCTTCACCGCCGACCTCGGCCTGGCCGGCGTCAGCGCGCGCCTGGCGGCGGACGCGGCGCCGCTCGAACTGGCGCGGGTCAGCGGCCGGCTGTCGGCGCGCGAGGAAATCAAGCCGGGCGTCGAGGACGGCAAGCCGACCTTCGGCGCCCTTGGCCACAGCATCGGCGTGGAACACTTTTCGGTGGTCACCCGCGACGGCGTGGTGCTGCCGCCCGCCACCCTGAGCGAGACCTGGCGCCCGGCCGCGCGCGGCAAGCCGGAACGCTTCACGGTGCGCGCCGACCGGCTGAACCTCGGCGCCCTGGCGACCCTGGCGGCCCAGATGCCGCTGGCGCCGCAGCAGCGCGCGCTGCTGTCCGAACTGGCGCCGCGCGGCCGCCTGCTGAATGCGGACGTCGAGTGGGACGGCAAATTCCCGAAGCTGGCCGGCTGGCGCGTGCGTGGCCAGGTCGAGGGTTTCGGCATCGACCCGCTGGCGGCAGGGCCGGAACACGCGGCGCTGCCGGGCGTGCGCAACCTGAGCGGCAGCATCGACGCCAGCGACCAGGGCGGCGGCATCAGCATCGCCTCGAAGCAATTGGTGCTGGCGCTGCCGGCCTGGTTCGCCGAAGCCGACATGCCCTTCGACGAACTGGGGCTGCGCGCGCGCTGGTCGTATCCGGAAGCGGACCATCTTCTGGTCGAAGTCGACGGCTTCGATTTCAGCCAGGGCGCCCTGAAAGGCTCGCTGTCGGGCAAACACCTTCTTCCATTAGGGCAGGGCAAAGGGCCGGGCAATGCCGACTTCAGCGGCGTGATCGACGGCTTCGACATCGCCCGCATCGGCCGCTGGCTGCCGCTGGCCACCCATGAAGGCCTGCGCGACTGGCTCACCGGCGCCCTGCAGGGCGGCACCCTGCACGACGCCAGGCTGCGTCTGCGCGGCGAGCTGGCCCACTTCCCCTTCCGCGCCGACCGTCCGGCCGAACGCAACCAGGGCGAGTTTCGCGTCAGCGGCCGCATCGAAAACGGCAAGCTCGATTACGCGCCGGCCCACCGCGCACCCGACAACAAGTCGCCGCTGTGGCCGCTGGCCGAGAACATCAACGGCACCATCCTGTTCGACCGCGCGCGCATGGAAATCTTCGGCGAGACCGCGCGCACCCTCAACCTGAACCTGAGCAACGTGCGCGCCGTGATCCCGGAGCTGGGCTCGCATGAATCGGTGCTCGACATCGACGGCGCCGCCGCCGGCCAGATGCAGGACTTCCTGCGCTACGTGGCGGCCAGCCCGGTGCTGGAATGGATCGGCCACTTCACGGAAGACACCAAGGCCACCGGCAACGCGCGCCTTGGCCTCAAGCTGCACCTGCCGCTGGCCGACCTGCACGCCACCAAGGTCCAGGGCGCGCTGCAGCTGCAGAACAACGACGTGACCCTGTTCCCGGAGCTCCCGCCCGTCCAGGCCGCGCTGGGCAAGATCGAATTCACCGAGCACGGCGTCAACCTGAACGGCATCGGCGCCAGCTTCCTGGGCGGGCCGCTGCAGCTGTCGGGCGGCACCCAGCGCGACGGCAGCATCGCGATCCGCATGGCCGGCACCGCCACCGCCGACGGCATGCGCGCGACCGGCTCGCTGCCGGCGCTGCAGCGCCTGGCCGGCAAGCTGTCCGGCGGCAGCCGCTTCGGCGGCACCGTGACGGTGAAGGACCGCGCGACCCAGATCGTGCTCGACTCGACCCTGGCTGGTCTCGGCATCGAGCTGCCGGCGCCGCTCAACAAGCCGGCCGCCGACGTGCTGCCGCTGCACTTCAGCTTGAGCGGCCAGCCGACCGGGGACAACGGCGTGGGCCACGACGAGATCCGCATCGCGGTCGGCAATTCGATGGCGGCGCGCTACGTGCGCGAGCGCCAGCCGCACGGTCCGTGGATCGTCAAGCGCGGCGGCATCGGTGTGAACGTGCCGGCGCCGGAGCCGGACAGCGGCATGATGATCAACGTGAACATGAAGTCGGTGAACGTCGACCGCTGGCTGGCGGCGGCCGCCAGCATCGCCGGTCCGGCCGACACGCCGGCGCAGGCGTCCGCACCGGCGCCGGCCCAGGAAGGCGGCATGGCGCAGTATGTGGTGCCGGACCTGATCGGCGCCCGCGCCACCGAGCTGATCGTCGGCGAACGCACCCTGCACGAAGTCGTGGTGGGCGCCTCGCACCAGCCGGGTGTGTGGCAGGCCAGCGTCGACTCGCGCCAGATCACCGGCTACGTCACCTGGAACGAAGCCCAGAACGGACAGAGCATGGGCAAAGTGACGGCGCGCCTGGCCTCGCTGGATATCCCGGAATCCTCGGCCAACGAAGTCAAGGACCTGCTCGAATCGGGCAAGAATCCGGGCGCGGGCATCCCGGCCCTCGACATCGTCGCCGAACGCTTCGAACTGTTCGACAAGCAGTTCGGCCGCATGGAACTCGTCGCCAGCAACGCCCAGGCCCTGGCCGGGCGCGAATGGCGCATCGAGCGCCTGGCGATCACCAACCCGGACGGCCAGCTGAAGGCCAATGGCCGCTGGCTCACGCGCGACGGCAAAAGCAATACCTCGCTCAACTTCAACCTCGACATCAGCGACGCCGGCCGCCTGCTGGACCGTCTCGGCTTCCCCGGCACGCTCAAGCGCGGCAAGGGTTCGCTGTCGGGCGACGTGTCCTGGGCCGGGCTGCCGTACTCGCTCGACATCCCGAGCCTGTCGGGCCAGGTGCAGATGAACGTCGAGGACGGCCAGTTCCTCAAGAAGGATCCGGGCGCGGCCAAGCTGCTGGGCGTGCTGAGCCTGCAGATGCTGCCGCGCATGCTCAAGCTCGACTTCCACGACGTGTTCTCGGAAGGCCTGGCCTTCGACGGCATCACCGCGAATGCCATGATCTCGCGCGGGGTCGTGCGCACGGAAAACCTTAAAATGCACGGGGTGGCGGCCACCGTGCTGATGGACGGCACCGCCGACATCGCCAACGAATCGACCAACCTGCACGTGGTGGTGATCCCGGAATTCAACCTCGGCACCGGCCCGCTGGTGTATGCGCTGGCGGTCAACCCGGTCATCGGCCTCGGCAGCTACCTGGCGCAGCTGTTCCTGCGCGCACCGGTCATGAAGGCGCTGACCTACCACATGCAGGTGACCGGGCCGTGGAAGTCGCCGAACGTGGTCAAGCTGGATGCCCAGGCGGCGAACGCGGCGGCCACGTCGGCGGCTGCATCGAAAAAGAAAGGGCAATGATGAGCAAGACGACAGTCGCAGCAGTGCAGATGGTGTCCTCGCCGAACGTCGAGGAAAACCTGGAGACCGCGCGCCGCCTGCTGGCGGAAGCCGCGGACAGTGGCGCGAAACTGGTGACCCTGCCGGAATACTGGCCGATCATGGGCATGTCGGACAGCGACAAGGTCGGCCACGCCGAGCAGCCGGGCCAGGGCCTCATCCAGGACTTCATGGCGGCGCAGGCGCGCGAGCACGGCTTCTGGCTGATCGGCGGCACCCTGCCGCTCGTGTCCGATGAAGCCGGCCGCGTGCTCAACACCACCCTGGTCTACGACCCGGAAGGCAGATCCGTCAGCCGTTACGACAAGATCCACCTGTTCGGCTTCACCAAGGGCGAGGAAACCTATGACGAAGCGCGCACCATCGTGCCGGGCGAGGCGGTCGGCAGCTTCGATGCACCCTTCGGCAAGGTCGGCCTGTCGGTCTGCTACGACCTGCGCTTCCCGGAACTGTACCGGGCCATGGGCGAGGTCGCCCTGATCGTGGTGCCGGCCGCCTTCACCCACACCACCGGCATGGCGCACTGGGAAGTGCTGCTGCGCGCCCGCGCCATCGAGAACCAGTGCTACGTGCTGGCTTCGGCCCAGGGCGGCACCCACCGCAACGGCCGCCGCACCTTCGGCCACAGCATGCTGATCGGCCCCTGGGGCGAAGTGCGCAGCCAGCTGGCCGAGGGCGAGGGCGTGGTGAGCGGCGAGATCGATACGGCTTTCCTGGCGGAAGTGCGCCAGAGCCTGCCTGCTCTGAAGCACCGGAAAATGTAAAAAAACTGGATATGGCACAATGCCCTATCCCTAATAGAAAGACCTGAACATGAAGCCATTCGAACCGAATCTTTCCTCTCTCGCCGTCGCACGCGACGTGCTGTTGACGCCCTTCGGGCTCGACGAAGGCAAGCTCATCACCACGCTCGGAACGATGTTCACGCACAAGGTCGACTATGCCGACCTGTATTTCCAGTTCACCAAGAGCGAAGGCTGGAGCCTGGAAGAGGGCATCGTCAAGAGCGGCAGCTTCTCGATCGACCAGGGCGTCGGCGTGC
>CAJYXO010000091.1 GCA_913778765.1 uncultured Massilia sp.
TGCCGGCGCCCGACCAGGCGGCGGTCGCCGCTGAAGAATATGTGGCGCCGGAAGGCGAGATCGAAGAGCAGCTCGCGGCGATCTGGCAGGAGCTGCTGAACCTGCCGCGTGTCGGCCGCAAGGACCATTTCTTCATGCTTGGCGGTCATTCCTTGCTCGCGATCCAGCTCATCACGCGCGTCCGCAAACTGTTCCTGGTGGACTTGCCGATGAATTCCCTGTTCGCCAGCCCGACCCTGTCCGGCCTAAGCGAGGCCCTGCTCTCGCTTCAACTCAACCACTACCTGGGCGACGACATGGCCCGTACCCAGGATGAGCTGGACTGCTTGTCCGAGGCGGAACTGCTCGCCCTCTTGGAGGAGGACACCGAATGAACCAGCGCTCCCCATCCCTGCAGGAGCTCCGCAAGGCCGTCTTGATGAAACGGCTCAAGGAGCGGGTCGAGACGGCCCGCGACACGTCGGCGGCGTCGGGCATCCAGGCTTGCGACCGCGATCGCCCGCTCGCACCGACGGCAGCCCAGCAACGCCTTTGGTTCCTGGATCAATTCGACCGGGCCGCCGGCGCCGCCTACCATATCCCCGCGGGCCTGCACCTGAGGGGGCGCCTCGACATCGCCGCGTTGCGGGCGGCGCTCGACCGCATCGTGGCGCGCCACGAGAACTTCCGTACCGTATTCGATTGCGTCGGCGACCAGCCGGTCCTTGCAATCGCGCCGCCCGGCGCCGAATTTCCGCTCGCGGAGCAGGACCTCGCCGAGATGGACGAGCGCGAGCGCGACATCGCGGCAAGCGAGATCGCCCGCACCGAAGCCGCCGCCGGCTTCGACCTCGCCGCCGGTCCCCTCGTTCGCGGGCGCTTGTTGCGCCTGGCGCCGGAACACCACATTTTGTTGGTCACCCAGCACCATATCGTCTCCGACGGCTGGTTGGTCGGCTTGCTGGTGCGCGAGTTGTCTGTCCTGTACAACGCCTTCCGTGGCGGTCGCCCCGATCCCCTGCCTGCGCTGGCGATCCAGTATGCCGATTACGCGGCCTGGCAGCGCGCCTGGCTCGCGGACGGACGCCGCGACAAGCAGGCCGCGTTCTGGCGCGAAGCGCTGCGCGACGCGCCGCTGCTGCTCGACCTGCCTACCGATTTCCCTCGTCCGGCGGTGCAGAGCCTTGCCGGCGATGCGGTCCCGGTAAGGCTCGCGCCAGCCCTGACTGCGCGCCTCCGTGAACTGGGCCAGCGCCATGGCGCGACCTTGTTCATGACCCTGCTCGCCGGCTGGTCGATCCTGATGGCGCGCCTGAGCGGCCAGGAAGACATCGTCACCGGAACCGCCGTTGCCGGACGCCACTCGACCGACGTCGAGCCGCTGATCGGTTTGTTCGTCAATACACTGGCCCTGCGCGTGCGCGTGGAGGCCGGCGATACCGTCGAAGCGCTCATGCAACGGGTCGTGCGCACCTCCATGGCTGCTTTCGCATGCCAGGACTTGCCGTTCGAGGAAGTGGTCGACATCCTGCAGCCGGAGCGCAGCCTGAGCTACAGTCCGGTGATACAGACCCTTCTGGCGCTTAACAACACACCTTACGAGGACCGGCTCGACCTCGACGGCCTGCGCGTCAGCCCGATGCCGGTCCCGCGCGTCCATACGCAGCTCGACCTGATGTTGACGCTGCAGGAGCGATCGAGTGGCGTCGATGGCGAACTGGAATTCGCCACCGACCTGTTCGAACGCGCGACGGTCGAGCGCTTCGTCGGCCATTTCATCAATGTGTTGACGGCGATGGCGGCCGACGAGCGGCAACCGGTCAAGGCAATCGATCCGATGGGCGCCGCCGAGCGGCACCGCGTGCTGGTCGAGTTCAACGCCACGGCGGCCGATTATCCGCGGGATGCGCTGGTCCATCAGCTGTTCGAGCGACAGGCAGCCCGGCATCCTGCGCGGGTCGCGGTGCGCTTCGGTGAGCAGTCGATCAGCTATGGCCAGCTCAACGAGCGCGCAAACCGCATGGCGCACCGCCTCATCCGGCTGGGCGTCGGGCCGGACCAGCGCGTCGGGCTCTTCGTCCGGCGCGATCTCGACATGGTCGTCGGCATGCTGTCGGTGCTGAAGGCCGGCGGCGCCTATGTCCCCCTCGATCCCGACTACCCCGAGGAACGGCTGGCCTACATGCTCGCCGACAGCGCGCCGCTCGCGGTCCTGTGCAATGCCGACATGCGCGGCAGGATTCCCGACGCTTGGACGACGGTGCCCATCGACGGTGACGACGACGACGCGACGCCCACCGCCAATCCAGCGCCGGACGCACTGGGACTGCTTTCGCACCATCTCGCCTACGTGATCTATACGTCGGGCTCGACCGGCCACCCGAAGGGCGTGATGATCGAGCACACCAACGTGCTCAATTTCATCTGGTGGGCGACACGCAGCTTCGACAGCCGGGAGCTGGCGGAAACCCTCGCCGTCACCTCGATCAACTTCGACCTGGCGGTGTTCGAGATCTTCGCTCCCCTTGCCTCGGGCCAGGCGGTCGTGCTGGCCGAGAGTGCGCTTTCCGCCGGGACCGCACTGGATCGCGCTACCCAGTTGAACACGGTCCCTTCGGTGCTGGCGGCGTGGCTGGAATCCGAAGCGGCGTTTTCGAAGGTCGCCTGCGTAAACCTTGCGGGCGAACCGCTGAAGGCGAACCTGGTGACGGCCATCCTGGAACGCATCCCGTCCGCCAGCGTGTCCAACCTCTACGGCCCCTCCGAGACCACCACTTATTCAACCTGGACCCGGATGGACGTCTCGACCGGCTTCTTGCCGCACATCGGACGACCTGTCGCGAACACCCAGGTCTACATCCTCGACGCCGACCTGCGGCCGCTGCCGATGGGTGTCAAGGGTGAAATCTACATCGGCGGCGCCGGCGTGGCGCGCGGCTACCTGCACCGTCCGGCGCTGACCGCCGAACGCTTCCTGCCCGATCCGTTCAGCGGCCAGGCTGGCGCACGCATGTACAGGACGGGCGACCTTGGACGCTTCCGAACGGACGGCAACATCGAATACCTCGGCAGGAACGACTTCCAGGTGAAGCTGCGCGGTGTCCGCATCGAACTCGGCGAGATCGAAACATGCCTGACCTCCTGCGATGGGGTGCGCGAAGCCGTCGTTCTGGCGCGCGACGACCAGGATTGCGGCCAGCGGCTCGTCGCCTACGTCGTCGCCGCCGAGCCCGACGTCGATGCATGGCGCCGGCGGCTGGCGTCCGCGCTGCCGTCCCATATGGTGCCGGCCGTATTCGTCACCCTCGAGGCTTTGCCGCTCACGCCCAACGGCAAGCTCGATCGCAACCGCCTTCCCGCGCCCGGGAACGAGCGTCCGGCCGAAGCGCATGACGCCGCGCCCCGGGACGAGATGGAAACCGCGGTCGCGCAGATATGGGGCGAACTGCTGGGAATCGCCGGTATCGGGCGGGACGATCACTTTTTCGCGCTGGGCGGACACTCGCTGCTTGCCGTGCGCCTGACGGCCGCCTTGCGGCGCCGCTTCGCGGTCGAACTGTCGGTGCGCACCGTGTTCGCCAGCCCGGTCCTGAGCGAGCTTGCCGAGTCGATCCGGACCGCGCGTGCCGAGGCCATGCCGGCGATCCAGCGCCGGTCCCGCGAGCTGCCCTTGCCGCTCTCGGCGGCCCAGCAGCGTCTCTGGTTCCTGCGCCAGCTCGAGTCGTCCGCCAGCGCCGCGTATCACCTGCCGACCAACCTGCACCTGCGCGGCGAATTGAACCTCGGCGCGCTGCGCGCCGCGCTCGACCGCATCGTGGCGCGGCACGAGATCCTGCGGACGGTGTTCGTCAGCAGCGATGGCCAGCCGGGCCAGGCGATCGCGCCGCCCGAATGCGGGTTTTCGCTGGAATTCACGGAACTCGACCACCTCGACGTCGAAGCGCGCCGGGCCGCCACCGCGCTGCACGCCGCCCATCAGGCACAGGCGCCCTTCGACCTCGGATCGGGGCCGCTTATCCGCGGGCAGCTGCTGCGCCTGGCGAGCGACGAGCACGTCCTGCTCGTGACGCAGCACCATATCATCTCAGACGGCTGGTCGATCGGCATCCTGGTGCGCGAGCTCGCGGCGCTCTACGCCGCGCTGTGCGAAGGCAAGGATGCTTCGCTGCCGCCACTCGCAATCCAGTACGCCGACTACGCCGCATGGCAGCGCGAGTGGCTGGATGGCGCCCAGGTACAGCGCCAGCTCGATTTCTGGAAGCAGCAACTGGCCGGCGCCCCTGCGCTGCTTGAACTGCCGACCGATCGCCAGCGTCCGCGGCGCCAGAGCTATGCCGGCGCCAGCGTTCCCGTAAGCTTGCCGTCCACCCTGTGCGCCGGATTGCGGCGCCTGGCCCAGCGCCAAGGCGCAACGCTGTTCATGACCATGCTGGCCGGCTGGTCGGTGCTGATGGCGCGCCTCAGCGGCCAGGACGACATCGTCACCGGTACGCCGGTGGCGAACCGCCGCCATGCCGACGTCGATCCGCTGATCGGCTTCTTCGTGAATACCCTGCCCCAGCGTGTGCACCTGGCGGGCGATCCTACCGTGGCCGAACTGCTGGCCCAGGTCAGGGAACGCAGCACCGCCGCGTACGACCACCAGGACGTGCCCTTCGAACAAATCGTCGAGGCGCTGCAGCCGCCACGCAGCCTCAGCTACAGCCCTGTGTTCCAGACCCTGCTCGGCCTGAACAACCTGGGCGGCCGGAGCGTCCCGGACTTGGCCGGGCTGGAAACGGCGCCCTTCCCGACACCGGTCGGCACGACCCAGTTCGACCTGGTCATGTCGCTGTCCGAGGCGGGCGACCAGGTGAGCGGTGAACTGGTCTATTCGACCGACCTGTTCGATGCCGCGACTGCCGCGCAACTCGGCAGCTGCTTCGCGCAGGTGCTGAGCGCGATGACCGCCGACGACAGCCAACACGTCAGCCGTCTGCCGCTGTTGAGCGACGCGCAGCGCCACCACCTGCTGGCAGGCTTCAACGACAATGCCACCGTCTACCCGGAAGGCTTCGCACACCGGCTGTTCGAACAGCAGGCCGCCGCGAACCCGGGCGCCGCCGCGCTGGCATACGCCGGCGCCACGGTCAGCTACGGTGAGCTCAACGCACGCGCCAACCAGCTTGCCCACTACTTGGCGGCGCTCGGCGTCCGGCCGGACGACAGAGTCGCCATCTGCCTGCGGCGCG
The DNA here is from genome assembly GCA_913778765.1 of uncultured Massilia sp. Taxonomy (GTDB): domain Bacteria; phylum Pseudomonadota; class Gammaproteobacteria; order Burkholderiales; family Burkholderiaceae_D; genus Telluria. Next base: position 5,211 of record CAJYXO010000091.1, read on the forward strand.
GGGTCGACCTTGTCGTCGCCGTGCTCGCCGTCCTCAAGGCGGGGGGCGCATACGTGCCGCTTGCCCCGAACCAGCCCGAAGAACGCCTCGCGTTCATGCTGCATGACAGCGGCGCGGTGCTGCTCCTGACCGAGACCGCGGTCGAGGACGACCTGCCGGCCCTGAACCTGTTACGCATTATCGTGCTCGACGACCCGGCGACGCCCGACAGCATCGCCATCGCCGGCAAGCCGCGCCACGACCTGCCCGCGTCGGCCACCCCGTTGAGCCCCCATCACCTCGCTTATGTCATCTATACCTCGGGATCGACCGGGCAGCCCAAGGGCGTGATGATCGAGCACGCGGGCCTGTACAACTACCTCATGTGGGGCCGCGGGTTTTATTTCGGCGGGCAAGGCAAGAACGCGCTTGTGTCTACGCCCCTGGCCTTCGACGCCACCATCACCAGCCTGTACCTGCCCTTGATCAGCGGCGGCATGGCGACCCTGCTCACCGAGGGCCGGGAACTCGATGAGCTGGACGCGCTGCTGCGCCAGCCCGTGTCGCACGGACTGGTCAAGATCACGCCGGCCCACCTGGCCACGCTGGGCGAGCGCCTGGACGCGGCGGGCATCCGCTGCGCAGTCGAACTGTTCGTCGTCGGCGGCGAAGCCTTGCCGCGGTCGACCGTGGACCTGTGGCGCCGCATCAGCCCGCAGGCACGTATCGTCAATGAATACGGTCCGACGGAAACCGTGGTCGGTTGCACGGTCCACGAAGCAGGCCAGCAAGCGGAAGGCGGCAACGTACCGATCGGGCGGCCGATCGCCAACACGCGGATCTACATCCTCGACGCGCATCTGCAACCGGTTCCCGCAGGAGTCACCGGCGAAATCCACATCGGCGGCGCCGGCGTGGCGCGGGGCTACCTGAACCGAGCGGAGCTCACCGCGGAACGCTTCATCGCGGATCCCTTCACCGGCACACCTGGCGCCCGCATGTACAAGACCGGCGATCTCGCGCGGATGTCCGCCGACGGCGAACTCCTTTATCTGGGGCGGAACGACTTCCAGGTCAAATTGCGCGGGTTCCGTATCGAACTGGGTGAAATCGAGGCCCGGCTACTTGCCGTCGGCGACGTGAAGGAAGCGGTCGTGCTGGCGCGCGAGGACGTTCCGGGCGACAAACGCCTGGTGGCCTACCTGGCATCGGGTGGCGAGCAGACCATCGACGCCGGCGGCTTGCGCAGCCGGCTGGCGAACAGCCTTCCAGACTACATGGTGCCGGCTGCCTTCGTGATGCTCGAGGCCTTGCCGCTGACCCCGAACGGCAAGATCGACCGCGCCGCGCTGCCGCCCCCGGACATGCGCGAGACTGGCCAGCGAACCTATGAGGCGCCTGTCGGCGCGATCGAGACGGCGCTCGCCGCGATCTGGGAGAAGTTGTTGCGGGTATCCGTGATTGGCAGGCATGGACACTTTTTCGAACTCGGCGGGCACTCCCTGTCGGCGATCGCCATGGTCAGCGCCTTGCACGATTATGGGCTGGAAGCGGACGTGCGAACCGTCTTCGAATCGCCGGTCCTGGCCGACCTCGCCGAAGCGATCGCCCGCATGCCGGGTCAGCACGCGCCGGAGCCGGAGCCGCCACGCGCGTCTATCCCGGATGGCTGCAAGCGTGTCGAGCCGGCCATGCTGCACGGCCTGCCATTGCGCCAGCAAGACATCGACCGTATCGCCAACTCCATTCCAGGGCGGCATGCCGACATCGAGGACATCCTGCCACTCACGCCGATGCAGGAAGGGATGCTGTTCCACCACCTGCTGGACGAGGGCGCCGATCCCTATGTACAGCGTACCCTGCTCGAATTCGTCGACGCACATTCGGCGACCGCCTTCCTGGCCGCGTTCCAGGCGATTATCGACCGCCACCCGATACTGCGCACCAGCATTGCCTGGGAAAACCTTGCGCAGCCGGTGCAGATCGTACAACGCCGGGCCACGCTGCCCGTCGAGACCCTCGCGCTGACCGGCGCCCACAGCGTGCAGGCGGAGGTCGACGCCTTGACGGCGCCGGGCAAGCTCCCCTACGAGCTGCGCACCGCGCCGACCGTGCGCGCCTACCTCGCCGACGACGGCGGCACCGGCCGCCGCCTGGTCGCCCTCCTCTACCACCATATCTTGCTGGATCACGCCATCATGGACGTGATCGTCTCGGAGATCAGGCAGCTGCTGGAGCGCCCCGCAGATCCGCTGCCGCCTGCCGCCGGGCTGCGCAGCGGCGACATCAAGTCGCGCCGCACCCGCAAGGCCGATCACGAAGCCTTCTTTCGCGCCCGCCTGGCCGATGTCGATGCCTGCACGGCTCCCTTCGGCATCCTGGACGTTGCGCGCGAAGCGCCGGACATCGAGGAAAAGCGGGTTTCGCTCGGCGGCCATTTGGCGGACACGATCCGCACGTCCAGCAGAAACGCCGGTGTGATGCCGGCCGCGCTGTTCCATGCCGCGTGGGCCTTGGTCCTGGCGCGCTGCAGCAACCGCCGCGATGTGGTCTTCGGGACGGTCCTGTCCGGACGCGCCACCGGCATGGCCGGGGCCGCGCATCTTGCCGGCATGTCGATCAATACCCTGCCGATACGGATCAGCCTCGACGGCCGCGGCGCACGGCAGCTCGCCGTCGATACCCAGCGCAGCCTCACCCAGCTCATCGAGCACGAACAAGCCTCGCTCGCGCTCGCGCAGCGCTGCAGCGGCGTGCGCCCGCCCATGCCCTTGTTCACGAGCCTGCTGAATTACAGGCGCAGCGCCTCGGCCCCGACGGAACAGCCCGCGCAGTGGGGCGGAATGCGAACGATCAGCATGGAAGAACGGACCAACTATCCGCTCGCCTTGCTGGTGGATGACAGCGGCGACGGCTTCTGCGCCACCGTCCAGTGCGCGCGCGGGCTCGACCCGCAACGCATGCTCGGCTACCTGCAAACGGCCCTCGACAGCCTGGTGACGGCGCTCGACCAGGCGCCGGAGCAGCCGGCCTGCACCCTCGCGGTGCTGCCGGAGGCTGAGCGCAATCTGCTGCTGGATGACGTCAACGCCGGCGCGGTCGACTATCCGGCGGACCTGCCGATGCATCGTGCCTTCGAAGCCCAGGCGGCAAGCCGGCCCGACGCCATCGCCCTCGTCTTCGAAGACCAGGCACTGCGCTACGGCGAACTGAATGCCCGCGCCAACCGCCTCGCGCACCGCCTGATTGCGCTGGGGGTGGGCCCCGACGTGCCGGTCGCCCTGTGCGCCGAACGCGGCGTCGGGATGGTGGTCGGCCTGCTCGCCATCCTCAAGGCCGGCGGCGCCTATGTCCCGCTCGACCCGGACTATCCGCCCGAGCGCCTGGCCTATGTGCTCGAGGACTGCGCGCCGCCGCTGCTGCTCACCGAAAGCGCCCTGCGCGCGCGCCTGCCG
>CAJYXO010000092.1 GCA_913778765.1 uncultured Massilia sp.
CCCTCCTATTCGCACTCACTCAACAAGCTGACGATTTATGAATTTCGACGACGTAGCGGCGGCAGCCGGCAAACTGCAGGAAAGTGGCGCGCCGGTGACCATCGACACGGTGCGCGACGCCCTCGGCGGCGGTTCGGCCGCCGCCATTTCGCGCCACCTTGGCGCCTGGCGCGCCGCCACCGCCAAACCGGCCGAGCCGCCAACGGCCGAACTCCCGGCCAAGCTGGCCTCGGAGCTGGCCCGCTGGGCCCAGCAATTCGCCGACGAGGCGGGCGGCCCCGCGCGCGAGGCGCTGGCCCGGCACGAAGAAGAGCTGGACGCCCTGCGCGAAGCCGGCGAAGAGGTCGAGGCGGAGCGCGACCGCCTGCAGTTCGACGTGGCCGAGCTGACCTCGGCGCGCGACGACGCCGTGGCCACGCTGGCCGAGCGCGACGAGGAAATCGAGCGCCTGACGGCCGAACTGCGCAACGCCAAGCAGGTGGCGATGGAAGCCCTGGTCGGCAAGGCCAAGGACCAGCTGGCGATCGAAGGCAAGGATGCCCAGCTGGCCGACCTGCGCAGCCAGATCGAAAAGAACGTGACCGCGACCGCGACCCTGTCCGACGCGCGCCTTGCCGCCGAGATGGAGCTGGTGGGCGTCAAGACCGTGCGCGACAGCCTGGAAGAGGAAAACAAGGGGCTGCGCGACCAGATTGCGGCGTTGCGCAAGAAGAGCTGACGACGTCGTTCCGCTGCCGCCGTCGTTCCCGCGCCATCCACCGTCATCCCCGCGAAGGCGGGGATCCAAGTCCCGCACGCATGCCGTTGGCGCGAGCAACCTGGGTTCCCGCCTGCGCGGGAACGACGGTGCGGGCGCCAACGGCGGCGTTCAGTGCCCGTGGCCTTTTTTGACCGTCGCCACCGGCTCCCCATCCACCGACGGCGCACCCGCCGCCCGTACCGGCTCCGGCACCGCCCCGGCCCACTCTTTCGCCACCGTCCCTTGCGGGTGCCGGTACCAGCCCGGATCCTTGTAGTCGCCGCGCGCCAGCCCCTCGCGCACCTTGATCATGGTGAACATGCCGCCCATCTCGATCGGGCCGAAGGGCCCTTTGCCGTCCATCATGGGCAGGGTGTTTTCCGGCAGCGGCATGCGCATGTTGCCCATCGAGCCGCCCTTGTCGCCCATGACCATGTAGCCCGGCACCAGGTCGTTGATCTTTCGCGCCACGCCGCTGTGGTCGACGCCGATCAGGTTCGGCACGTCGTGGCCCATCGCGTTCATCGTGTGGTGCGATTTATGGCAGTGGAAGGCCCAGTCGCCGGGCATGTCGGCGACGAACTCGATGGCGCGCATCGCGCCGACGCCGATGTCGACCGTGACTTCCGGCCAGCGCGCCGCCGGCGGAATCCAGCCGCCGTCCGTTCCCGTGACCTCGAAGCGGTGGCCGTGGATGTGGAAGGGGTGGTTGGTCATCGACAGGTTGCCGATGCGGATACGCACGCGGTCGTCCTTGCGCACCACCATCGGGTCGGTGCCGGGGAAGGCGCGGCTGTTGATGGTCCAGATATTCTGTTCCAGCATGGTGTTGACGTTCGGCGTGTAGCTGCCCGGGGCGATGTCGTAGGCGTTCAGCAGGAACACGAAGTCGCGGTCGACCGCGTGCTTGCGCGGGTCCTTCGGGTGCGTGACCCAGGAGCCCATCATGCCCATGCCGATCTGCGCCATCTCGTCGGCGTGCGGGTGGTACATGAAGGTGCCGGCGTAGCGCGCGACGAATTCGTACACGTAGGTCTTGCCGGGCGCGATCGCCGGCTGGGTCAGGCCGGCCACGCCGTCCATCCCGTTCGGCAGGATCTGGCCGTGCCAGTGGATGCTGGTCGCTTCCGGCAGCTTGTTGGTGACGAAGATGCGCACGCGGTCGCCCTCGACCACCTCGATGGTCGGGCCCGGGCTCTGGCCGTTGTAGCCCCACAGATTGGCCTTCATGCCGGGCGCGATCTCGCGCACGACCGGTTCGGCCACCAGGTGGAACTCCTTGACCCCGTCCTTCATGCGCCAGGGCAGGGTCCAGCCGTTCAGGGTGACCACCGGATTGTAGGGACGGCCGTTGGGCGGCGCCAGCGGCGGCGCGGTGCCGGCCGAATCCTGCACCGGCGCTTCGGGGATGGCGGCGGCGGCCGCCTTGCCGACCAGCGAGGCGCCGACCATGGCGGCGCCGGCGTGGGTGATGAAATGTCTGCGGGATGTCATTCTGCGTGTCCTTCGTGTTTCCGTTCTTCGTGCCGGGCATGCTGCCCGTTGGCCGGCTGCGCGATGCGGATGCCCAGCGTGGCTTCGAGCTGCGCCTGCGCGCTCCAGAAGTCCTTCAGCGCGCCGATGTAGCCCGATACCGCGCCGGCCTGCTCGCGCGCATCGGCCAGCAGGTCCTGGGTCGACGCCAGCATGCCGTTATAGCGCAGCAGGACCTCCTGCGAGATCCGCTTGCGCAGCGGGATGATGCGGTCGCGGTAGTGGGCGGCGACGTCGTAGGCGTTGCGGTAGCCGAGATAGCTCTCGCGCGCCTCGCTGCGCGCCGTCACGGCGGCCTGGGCGACACGCTGCACGGCCTGCATGTAGACGCCCTCGGCGCGGGCCACGCGGGCGCCGCCCCAGTCGAACAGCGGCAGCTCCACGGTCAGGTCGTAGCCGCGCGCGGTCGGGGCATTGGTCGTGGTTTCGTTGACGTAGCCGAGGTCCAGCACGTTGATGAAGCGGGTGGTTCTGGTCAGCCCCAGGTTCGAGGCGGTCGCCTGCGCGTCGAGCCTTGCGGCCTGCACGTCGAGGCGCTGCTGGAGGGCGATGCGTTCGATGTCCTGCAGCTCGGCCGGCGCCGCCGGCAGCTCCGGCAGGTGGTCCGGCAGGCGGTATAGCGTGTCCTGCCCCCACAGGCCGAGCAGGCGGGTGAGTTTCTCGCGCGCCTCGACGGCCTGCTTGCCGGCGTGCGCCAGCGTGGCCTGGGCTTCGGCATGGAACAGCTGCTCGCGCGACAGGTCGAGCCGGTTCATGTTGCCCGATGCGGCCATGCGGCCCGCGAGTTCGGCGCCGGCTTCGGCGGCGGCATTCACCTGGCGCGCGTAGTCCAGCGCCTGGTTCGCGGACACCGCCTCGACCCAGGCCAGGCGGGTGTCGCGCGCATGCTGCTCGATCTCGCGCGCGACCTCCAGCTTGACCTGCTCGAAGCGCCGCGCCTCCAGGGTCGATGCCAGCGGCGTGGTCAGGAGCTTCACCAGATTGAAGGTAAACGTGCGCTCGATCGACACCTCGCCGCCGCCCGACAGGTGCTTGAATTCGAAGCCCGGATTCGGCAGCCGGCCGGCCTGCGCCAGGTCGGCCTGGGCGATGCCGACTTTCCAGTAGCTGGCCTGCAGGCCGGGATGCGCCAGCACGGCCACCTTGACGGCGTCCTCCATCCCGAGCGGCTGGGCCAGCGTGGCGCGGACGGCCTGGGCCAGTTCGCGCGCGGCGGCATCGTCGCGCGCGAGGCGCGGTTCGACGCCGATGCGCGCGCGCGCGGTGGCGGCCACCGGACCGAAGCCGCCGTCCGGGGCGATCGTGGCGCAGCCGGCCAGCAGGGCCACGGCCGCCAGCAGCGGCGGCGCGGCGATGGTGCGAAAGTTCATTTGCCCTCCTGGTGGTGATGGGCGTGCGGATCGGGCGTCCGCGCCGGCGTCTTCATGTCCATGCCGGACATGGCGGCGTGGTCGTGCCCGTTCATCGGTTTCATGGTGAGCGCCATCGAATTGGTGGCGGCCACCTTCGCATTCCCGGCGACCCAGTTGCGGTCGGGGCTGGTCTCGGGCGCGGCCTCGGGACGATGGCTCAGGGCGGATTCGTAGCGGGTGGCCGGCACGGCGGCCTGCGGATCGGCGGCGGCCGCGCCGGTTTCCTGGGCGTGGACGTGAACGCCGGCGGTGGCCAGCAGCAGGCAGGCGGCGGCGCGCGCCGATGCCGATCGGTATGGTTGGACCATGGTGACTCCTCGTTTGACGATGCGTGATGACACCACCGGCCACGAAGGACGGTGGTGCGCGAAATCAGGCGGCGAGGATGCTGGGCGGCCGTTCGGGCAGGACCGGGTCGACGCTCGGCAGGTAGCCGGCGCGGAAGGGGATCGAGGCGGTGCTGGGCGGCGCCGGTGCCGGCGTGGCGGGCAGGCTCGGCGCCATCGCCGCGCCGACGTAGCAGGCGCCGCAGCTGCCGCAGTCGCTCTTGGTGTGATTGTCCGCGTGCGCCTCCGCGTGGCCGCCGTGGGCGGCTGCGGCTTTCGCCATCTGCTGATGGCAGGGCGGCAAATCCGCCTTCGCCACCGCCACCGACGACACACCGGCAATGGGCAGCCGCATGCTTGCCGCAGCGAATGCCTGGAAAGGCAGCGCCAGCAGCAGATAGCACACGAGCAGCAGTCGGACGATCGGTTTCACGGGCGCATTCTAGCACGGCCTCATGGGCACGATACGCCCTGGCCGGCGTGACACGCACCAGGCGCGTGGTAGCATGGGGCCATCGTCAATCCCAGCGTCCCGTCCATGTCAGCCCATTGCCGAACGCAGCGCGCCGGACTCGAAATAGATGTGCCGGATCGACGGGTACAGCGCCGCCACGGCCTTCTCCAGACGCTCGATCGCGGCCTCCACCTCGTCGATGCGCATGCAGCGCCGGAACTGCACCGCCGCGGTCAGCAGCACTTCGTCCGGTCCCAGTTGCATGCTCTGCAGCGTGCTCACGCTCAGGATCGCCTCGTCCTTCTCGAACACCTCGCGCACCTTGCGCGTGGCTTCCGGTCCGATGCCTTCGCCGACCAGCAGGTTGCCGGTCTCGCGCGCCAGGGTGAAGGCGGCGCCCACCAGCAACAGGCCGATCAGCACCGAAGCGGCCGGATCGAAATAGGGATTGCCGAAGTAATGGCCGAGGAAGATGCCGAGCGCCGCGATGAGCAGGCCGATCAGGGCCGCCGTGTCCTCGATGAAGACGGTGAACACGGACGCGTCCTTGCTGGCATGGACCGCCTGCCACAGCGAGGCGCCGGGCTTCTTCACCTTGTTCAGGGCCTTGCGCGACACGTTCCAGCTATAGCCTTCGAACAGCGCCGAGACCCCCAGCACCACATAGTTCCAGGTGGGGTCTTCCAGCGGCGCCGGATGGCGGATCGCCTCGATGCCGTGGTAGATCGACAGGCCGCCGCCCAGCGAAAAAATGGACAGGGCCACGATCAGGGCCCAGAAATACAGTTCCTTGCCGTAGCCGAAGGGGTGTTTGGCGTCGGCCGGTTTGGCGCTGTTGCGCTCCCCGACCAGCAGCAGCACCTCGTTGCCGGTGTCGACCGCCGAGTGGATGCCTTCGGCCAGCATGGCGGCGCTGCCGGTGATGGCGGCGACGATGAATTTGCTGATCGCGATGCCGAGGTTGGCCACGATGGCCGCGTAGATCACCTTCAGCGAACCGCTCGTCTTTTCTTCAGCCGCCGGCGCGGCGGGCGCCAGCTTGGCGCTGTCGTCGATACTCATGTTTTTGTTCCTTGGTCTGTTCTCTCTGGGCACCAGTGTAGCCAATCGGCCGCGAGCGCCTTGCACGGCAGGGGGCGGCGATGAGCGTCCGTAACCTGCGCCAGCTGTTCGCGCCGAAGTCGGTGGCCCTGATCGGCGCCAGCGAACGTCCCGGCAGCGTCGGCGCCACCGTGCTGCGCAACCTGCAGGAGGGCGGTTTCAAGGGGCCGGTCTATCCGGTCAACCCGAAGTACGAGACCATCGGCGGCCTGCGGGCCTGGCCGGACGTGGCCAGCCTGCCGCAAACGCCGGACCTGGCCATCATC